>LARU01000002.1:2100000-2388297 GCA_001274695.2 Azoarcus sp. PA01
GCATGCCGCGGTTCATTCGGCCGTCAAGTGAGCCGTTCCGGCAGCGACGCGCGAGCGCTTCGGCGTCGTCGCCCACAGTTCCTCGAGGTTGTAGAAGTCGCGGGTGGCCGGCTGCATGATATGCACGACGATGTCGCCGAGATCGACCAGCACCCATTCGCCGGTCTCCTCGCCTTCGACGCTGACGACATGGCCGCCGGCTTCCCTGACTTTGTCCTGCACGTTGCGCGACAGCGCTCGTGTCTGCCGGTTCGAGTCACCGCTGGCGACGACGATGCGGTCGAACAGCGACGTGAGCTTGGTGGTGTTGATGACCTCGATGTCCTTGGCCTTGATGTCTTCGAGGGCGTCGACGACGGTTTTCTGCAGTTTGCGTATGTCCATCAGTTTCCGTGATAAAGGTGGTGTCGCGCGATATAGTCGAGGACCGGATCGGGCAACAGATAGCGGGCACTGCGTCCCGCGTGGATCAGGGCGCGCACTTGCGATGCGGAGATCGCGAGCGGCGTCATGTCGAAGGGAACGATCCGGCCGGCGGGTGACTCGCGCACGGCTCCCGGGTCGTTGCTCATGTGATCGCTGCACACGGCGTCGAGTTCCGGCGACAGGGCGCCCGATCGGCGATCGTGATGCGGCGCATAGCCCGGGCGGTTCGCTACGGCGACATGCGCGAGTTGCAGGAGGTCGCGCCAGCGGTGCCACGTCGGCAGGCCCTGGAACGCATCGGCGCCGAGGATCAGCACCAGCGGGCGCTGCGGGCCGAGCGCCGCGCGCAGGCGCTCGAGCGTCAGCGCGGTGTAGCTCTTGCCTTGCGCAAACACTTCGCTGTCATCGACGGTGAACGCCCCATTGCCGGCGGTCGCTAGCCGCACCATCGCGAGCCGGTCGGCGGCGCGCGAACGTGGCGCGCCGCGGTGCGGCGGCTGGCCGGCCGGAACGAAGCTGACCTGGCTGAGCCGCAGCGCTTCGTGCGCCTCCTGCGCGAGGCGCAGGTGACCGATATGGATCGGGTCGAAGGTGCCGCCGAAAATGCCGAGCGGCCGCGGCTCAGGACTCACGGCGCTCATCGAGGGCGTCGCGGAAAACGTCGCGGGCGTTGGCATAGAAGCTCGCGAACACGATCGGGATCAGCAAGACCGGCAGCGGCACCGAGAACAGCGTCGCGAGCGTCGGCGAGATCAGGCCCAGCATGCCGATGACGAGGCCCGGCAGGAGCACGCAGAAGATCATCAGCGCGACCGAATAAGCCAGGAACGGACGCCAGTTGCGCAGGCACGCGATGAAGCTGAAGAACATCGCCTTGTGCGGCGGAATGTTCCACCAGCCGGCGAGGATCGGCGCGAACCAGTAGGCCATCATCACCGGCGTCGACAGCGCGATCGCGATCAGCAGCGCGGACGTGAAGCCGGGCGCGACGGCCGCCGCTTCGGGATCGACTTTCTCGCCGCCGGTCATGATCTGCAGCAGCGTGCCGCCATCGGCGATCGAAGTCAGGAACAGCACCAGCAGGCTGCCGGCGAGGTACAGCGCGCCGATCGTGACGAGCCCGCGCAGGTTCTGCTGGAAGCCGGAGAACAGCACGTCGGGCCCGGCCTTGCGGCCTTCGTCGATCTCGCGGCAGGTGTTGAGCACGCCGAGCGAGAACACCGGCATCAGCAGCGATGCGAGCGGCTGGCCGATCAGCGGCACGACGCTGAGCAGCACCAGCATCAGCAGGTAGCCGAGTGAGGCGAAAGTCAGCAGCGCCGGGTTGCGGCGCCAGATCACGAGGCCTTCGCCGAGCCAGGCGAAGCCGCGGGCGAGCGGGAGTTGTCGGACTTGCATGCGGTCTATGACTCGTGGTCGGTGTCCGGCGCCGGGCTGTGGTCCGGCGCGGAGGTGGGGGCGGGCAGCGGCAGCGCGGGGCGCCCGGCGAACGTGTCCTGCCAGGCGGCGTAGAGCGCGCCGGCGAGCACCGGGACGAGGACCAGCATGCCCAGCCCGGCCGGAAGCATCGCGACCCACGTCAGGATGTACAGGATGACGCCGAGGATGACGAAAGTCAGCAGGTTCGACAGGCACGCCTGCGCCGACAGCTTCATCGCGTCGAGCGGCGAGACGTCCTGCAGCATCACCAGCGCCGGCGCGAACCACAGCGCCATCACGAGCAGCACCCACAGCACGGTGAACACGACGACCGCCAGCATCATGCCGCCCGCAGCCAGTCCCATGCCGGCGAATGCGCCGACGAGCATGCCGGTGAGGGCCGCGCTGCCGCCGACCGCCGCCGCGATCAGCGCCGCGAGCAGCGCGCCGAACAGGTGGAATGCGCCGATCATCAGCAGGTTGCCGGCGTGGCGGCGCAGCCCGTCGAAGAGATGGTCGATGCGCAGCGCCTGGCCGCGGTCCAGCGCCTGCGCCCCGGCGAGCATGCCGGCGACCAGCACCGGGAAGGCCAGCGGCGCCACCGCCCAGCCGAGGAACGGCACGAAGCCGAGCGCGCTGAGGACGACGATCAGGATCACGGTCTGGATCATCCAGACGCCGGGCCGCGCGGTGAACATGCGCCAGCCGGCGGCGAGCCACTGTAGCGTCTGCGCGGGTGCGACGTGACCCGGTTGGGGTAGCGGATGGCGTCGCGGCGAAGCGCCGGCGCCGGGATGCGGATCGGTCATCATTCAGACAGGGAGGCAGTGGGGTGCGGCAATGTGCCGGCGCAGGATGTCGCGGTATTCGGCCGGCGGCTTGACGAGCACCATCTCGCCCGCTTTGGGCAGATGGAAGTCTTCGGCGCGCGACAGCCAGAACCGCAGCGCCGCGCCGCGCAGCATCGCCGGCCACGCGTCGCGCTCCGCGGCTTCGAACGGGCGCTCGGCGTGGTAGGCGGCGAGCAGCGCTTCGGCGCGGGACGGGTCGAGTTCGCCGCCTGGCGTTGTGCACCAGTCATTGACGGTGACTGCGACATCGAACAGCAGCGCGTCATGGCCGGCGAAATAGAAATCGATGACGCCGCCGATCCGGTCGTCGTCCCACAGCACGTTGTCGCGGAACAGGTCCGCGTGGATCACGCCACGCGGCAGCCGGTCGTACGCGACCCCCGCCTGGACGGCGAGCTCGGCGTCGAGCAGCGCCTGCTCGTCGTCCGGCAGGAACGGACGCACGCGTGCCGCCGCGGCATCGCGCCAGGCTGCGCCGCGCGGGTTGTCCTGCCTGCGGCCGTACGACAGGCCGGCCAGGTGCAACCCGGCGAGCATCGCGCCGACACGCGCGCAGTGGCCGGTGCCGGGCGTCATCTCGGAATGTCCGGAGAGTCTCCTGACGAGCGCGGCGGGCCGGCCGCTGAGCGTGCCGAGGTATTCGTTGTCGCGGTTGGCGATCGGCGCCGGCACCGGCAGGCCGTGACGCGCGAGGTGCGCCATCAGGTGCAGGTAGAACGGCAGCTCGGCGCGCGGGATCGCCTCGAACAGCGTCAGCACGTAGCGGCCGAGCGTCGTCGTGACGAAGAAGTTGCTGTTCTGCACGCCCGCCGAGATGCCCTGCAGCTCGACCAGCCGGCCGACCGCGTAGCGGCCGAGCCACGCGGACAGCTCCTCGGTCGAGACGGGCGTGAAGACGGACATGGGCGGGTCGCCGGCCGGTTCAGCGGACGTGCGTCACCAGGACTTGATGACCCACATCGGCACCGACAGCGTCGGCATGACGTCCTGGCGCGCCATGACGCCGTTGCCTTCGTGGTCGACGAGGTAGTAGGGCACGCCGTGCGGCGGCGTCACCTTGATCATGTAGAGGCGGCCGCGGATGCGGTATTCCTGCACCGTGTCTTCGCCGCTTTTCTTGATCGTCACTTCCGGTTCGAGCGATTCGTCGCTCATGCCCGGAGGAATCGGTGGCGGTTCGGGAATCGGTTCGAGTTGCGGCGGCCGCTGGGCGGCGACCGGCGCGGCGATGGCCATCAGCAGGACGATCAGGGTGCGGCGCATGGGGCTCTCCTTGGATGAGGCCGATTCTAGCAGAGGCGCGCCGAAACGCCCGTCGCGCAAGGCGCCCGCGTCGCGCAGGGTTCGCACGGCATGCCGGGGGCAAGGGCCGGGGCCGGCACGGGATTCCTTCGTCACCGGTTCGCCCGGGCGGTGGACGGACGGTCACAGGTTCAGCATCAGCTCGTGCTCGTCGGGCAGTGGCAGGAAGCCGCGCGTTTCGTAATGCTTGAAGATCGCCTCGACGACGTCTTCGGGCTTGTCGATCAGCTGGATGAGGTCGAGGTCCGCCGGGTTGACCATGCGTTCGGCAATGAGGCGGTCGCGGAACCAGTCGAGCAGCCCTCGCCAGAACGGTTCATGAACGAGGATGATCGGGATGTTGCGGCTTTTTCCCGTCTGGATCAGCGTCATCGCTTCCATCAGCTCGTCGAGCGTGCCGAAGCCGCCCGGCATCACGACGTAGGCCGACGCGAACTTCACGAACATGAACTTGCGCGCGAAGAAGTGCTGGAAGGTCTGCGAGATGTCCTGGTACGGATTCGCCGCCTGTTCCAGCGGCAGCTGGATGTTGAGGCCGATCGACGGGCTCTTGCCGAAATACGCGCCCTTGTTCGCCGCTTCCATGATGCCCGGGCCGCCGCCCGAGATCACCGCGAAGCCGGCGTCCGACAGCAGCCGGCTGATGCGCTCGGTGAGCATGTAGTACATGTGGTCGGGCGGCGTGCGCGCGCTACCGAAGATCGACACTGCCGGGCGGATCGCGTTGAGGCGTTCGGTCGCTTCGACGAACTCTGCCATAATTCCGAAGATTCGCCACGACTCGCGCGCGTTGAAGCGCGGGGCCGTGCTGCTCGGCGCGCTGGGTGGGATTTTTTCTTTCGCCGTCATGTTGTTCTCGATTCTCGTCTCACGGGATCTGCCCGGGTCTCGGTTTGATTCCCGTTGCATCGACCCCGTTCTCCGAAGGATGTTTTTCCAATGCCCGTGCTGCTGCTCGTCGATGGTTCCAGCTATCTCTACCGCGCATTCCATGCGTTGCCGGACCTGCGGACGTCGAAAGGGGAGCCGACGGGGGCGATTCGGGGTGTGCTGTCGATGCTACGTCGCCTCGAAAGCGACTACAAGGCGGAATTCCGCGCCTGCGTGTTCGACGCGAAAGGCAAGACTTTCCGCGACGACTGGTATCCGCAATACAAGGCGCACCGCCCGTCGATGCCGGACGACCTGCGCGCCCAGGTCGAACCGCTGCACGAGGCGGTCAAGGCCGAAGGCTGGCCGCTGCTGTGCGTCGATGGCGTCGAGGCGGACGACGTCATCGGCACGCTGACGCGCCGCGCGCTCGAGCGCGGCTGGGAAGTCGTGATCTCGACCGGCGACAAGGACCTCACGCAGCTCGTGCGCCCCGGCGTGCGGTGGGTCAACACGATGAGCGACGAAGTGCTCGACGACGCCGGCGTTACCGCCAAGTTCGGCGTGCCGCCGGCGCTCATCGTCGACTACCTCGCGCTCGTCGGCGACACCGTCGACAACGTCCCCGGCGTCGAGAAATGCGGCCCGAAGACGGCGGTGAAATGGCTCACCGAATACGGCACGCTCGACAACCTCGTCGCGAACGCGGACAAGGTCGGCGGCAAAGTCGGCGAGAACCTCAGGAAGCATCTCGAATTCCTGCCGCTCGGCAAGCGCCTCGTGACCGTCGCGACCGACCTCGCGCTGCCGATCCAGCTCGAGGACCTGCCGGCGCGCGACGATGACAAGGTCGCACTGCGCGCGCTGTACGAGCGCTTCGAATTCCGCGGCTGGCTGCAGGCGATCGACGACGACAAATTGGGGTCGGACTCGATTTCGCAAACCGCGAAAATCGAGTCCGACCCCAATTTCGAACCCGGTGCCCACCGCGCCGGCTACGAGAGCATCCTCGACTGGCCGACGTTCGAGCGCTGGCTGGCGAAGCTCGAAGCCGCCGAGCTCGTCGCGTTCGACACCGAGACGACGAGCCTCGACCAGATGGGCGCGAAGCTCGTCGGCATGTCGTTCGCGATCGTCGAAGGCGAGGCCGCGTACCTGCCGCTCGCGCACATCTACCCGGCGGCGCCGGCGCAGCTGCCGCTCGCCGAAGTGCTCGCGAAGCTCCGGCCGTGGCTCGAGTCCGACGCGCACGCGAAGCTCGGCCAGAACCTCAAGTACGACGCCCACGTGCTGGCGAACCACGGCGTGCGGCTCGGCGGCATCGCGCACGACACGCTGCTCGAGTCGTACGTGCTCGAGAGCGACCGGCCGCACGACATGGATTCGCTCGCGAAGCGCCACCTCGGCCTCGACACGATCCCCTACACCGCGGTGTGCGGCAAAGGCGTCGGCCAGATCTGCTTCGACCAGGTCGCGATCGAGCGTGCGACCGAATATGCCGCCGAGGACGCCGACATCACGCTGCGGCTGCACCGCACGCTGTGGCCGCAGCTCGAGGCGACGCCTGCGCTCGCCGCGCTGTACCGCGACATCGAAATGCCGGCGATGGCGGTGCTGTTCGACATGGAGCGCACGGGGGTGCTGATCGATGCGTTCCTGCTCACGCAGCAGAGCGAGGAGCTCGGCCGCCGGCTGATGATGCTCGAGCGCGAGGCGCACGAGCTCGCCGGCCAGCCGTTCAACCTCGGCTCGCCGAAACAGCTCGGAGAGATTTTATTCGGCAAGCTCGGGCTGCCGGTCGTCAAGAAGACTTCGACCGGCCAGCCGTCGACCGACGAGGAAGTGCTGCAGCAGCTCGCCGACGACTACCCGCTGCCGAAGCTGCTGCTCGAGCACCGCGGGCTGTCGAAGCTGAAGAGCACTTACACCGACAAGCTGCCGCGCATGGTGAATGCGAAGACCGGGCGCGTACACACGAGCTTCGCGCAGGCCGTCGCCGTCACCGGCCGGCTCGCGAGCTCGGAACCGAACCTGCAGAACATCCCGATCCGCACTGCCGAAGGACGCCGCATCCGCGCCGCGTTCATCGCGCCGCGCGACCACGTCATCGTGTCGGCGGACTATTCGCAGATCGAGCTGCGCATCATGGCGCACCTGTCGAACGACGCACGGCTGTTGCAGTCGTTCGCCGAAGGGGAGGACGTGCACCGTGCGACCGCCGCGGAGATTTTCGGCATGCCGCCGGGCGAAGTCACGAGCGAGCAGCGCCGCTACGCCAAAGTCATCAACTTCGGCCTGATCTACGGCATGAGCGCGCACGGACTGGCGAAGAACCTGGGTCTCGAACGCGCCGCGGCCGCGGCCTACATCGACCGCTACTTCGCGCGCTACCCGGGGGTCGCCGCATACATGGAACGCACGCGCAGCGAGGCGCGGGCGCGCGGCTACGTCGAGACTGTGTACGGCCGCCGCCTCTATCTGCCGGAGATCCGCGCGAGCCAGGCCGGGCGCCGCCAGGCTGCCGAGCGCGCTGCGATCAATGCGCCGATGCAGGGCACGGCCGCCGACCTGATCAAGAAGGCGATGATCGCGACCCGGCGCTGGCTGGCCGACGCGCAGCTGCGTTCCCGGCTCGTGCTGCAGGTGCATGACGAACTGGTGCTCGAAGTGCCGCGCGACGAACTCGAAACGGTCAGGGCGACGCTGCCGGGCGTGATGACCGGTGTCGCCGACCTGTCGGTGCCGCTGCTCGTCGAAGTCGGCCACGGCGAGAACTGGGACGAGGCGCACTGAAATCGGCCTGTCCCTGCGGCTTTTGCCGCGTCACTTCTTCCAGTGGTCGGCGTTGCGGATGCCGAGTTTTTCGGGGTCGAACGTCGGGTCGAGGCCTTCCTTCTTCTGCCGCTCGTAGTCGCGCAGCGCGACGAGCGCGGGTTTTTGCAGGATCAGGATCGCGATGATGTTGAGCCACGCCATGACGCCGACGCCGATGTCGCCGAGGTCCCAGGCCGCGCTCGCGGTCCTGACCGCGCCGTAAGTGACCGCGCACAGCATCAGCAGCCGCAGCGCGAAGACCAGCCCGGGACGATGCACCTTGCGATTGATGTAGGTGAGGTTGGTCTCGGCGATGTAGTAGTACCCGACGATCGTCGTGAAGGCGAACAGCGTCAGCGCGAGCGCGACGAAAATGCTGCCGAAGCCGGGCATCACCGCTTCGACTGCCGCCTGCGTGTAGCCCGGGCCCGCTTCGACGCCCGGCAGCGCCTCGACGAGCATCGAACCGTCCGGATGCCTGACGTTGTACATCCCCGTTGCGAGCAGCATGAACGCCGTCGCCGAGCATACCAGCCACGTGTCGATATACACCGAGAACGCCTGCACGTAGCCCTGCTTCGCCGGGTGCGAGACTTCCGCCGCGGCCGCCGCGTGCGCACCCGAACCCTGGCCGGCTTCGTTCGAATAGACGCCGCGCTTGACGCCCCATTGCACCGCGAGGCCGAGCACCGCGCCGAAACCTGCTTCGAGTCCGAATGCGCTCGCGAAGATCAGCCGGAACATCTCCGGCACGCGCTCGACGTTGAGCAGCACGATCACGAGCGCGACCAGGACGTACGCCAGCGCCATGAACGGCACGACGAATTCGGCGAAATGCGCGATCCGCTTGACCCCGCCGAAGATGATGAAGCCGAGCGTGATGACGATCAGCGCCGCTGTCACCGCCGGCTCGATTCCCCACGCCATGGTCAGGCCGGAGGCGATGCTGTTCGCCTGCACGCCGGGCAGCAGCACGCCCATCGCGATCACGGTCGCGACGGCGAAGATCCACGCATACCAGCGCTGGCCCATCGCCTTCTCGATGTAGTACGCTGGGCCGCCGCGGTACTGGCCGTTGTCGTCCTTTTCCTTGTAGATCTGTGCGAGCGTCGATTCGACATACGCGGTCGACGCGCCGAGGAACGCGACCATCCACATCCAGAATACTGCGCCGGGCCCGCCGAACGTGATCGCGGTCGCGACGCCGGCGATGTTGCCGGTGCCGACCCGTCCCGACAGCGCGATCGTCAGCGCCTGGAATGACGACACGCCGGCGTCCGAACTCTTGCCGCTGAACATCAGCCGCACCATCTCGCCGATGCCGCGCACCTGCATGAAGCGCGTGCGGATCGAGAAATACAGGCCGACGCCGAGGCACAGATACACGAGCGCCGGGCTCCAGACGTAGCTGTTGATCGTGGATATCAGGCCGTCCATGGTTTTTCCTTGTCGTTCGCTGTGCTGCCGGTGGAAGCGATTATCACGGCAACGGCGGCGCAAGCCAATTTGCCACGCAGCGAACATCGCCGAACCGCCGCTTTCGGCGAGCGGCGCCGGGAAGGTATACTCGCCCGCTTTATGCGGCTGCGCACCGCCCGTTCCGCTGCGACCGGGCGTTTGCGAACGATGAGACCCCACCCTTGGCTCTGACCCTACTCGGATTGTCCGGCGCGCTGACCCACGACCCGTCAGCGGCGCTCTATATCGGCGGCCAGCTCGTGGCCGCAGCCGAAGAAGAGCGCTTCGTGCGCGACAAGCACGCAAAGAACCGGATGCCGTACGAAGCGGCGAAGTTCTGCCTCGAGTTCGCCGGCATCGGGCCGGACGACGTCGACGCGGTCGCGATCCCGTTCGCACCGATCAGCATCATGGAGCCGGCGCGCTGGCACTACGCGAAGCGCTACTGGTACGCGCCCGACCGCGGGCTCGATGCGATCCTGACCGGCAACCGCCGCTTCCACCGCTATAAAAAGCGCATCGAATGGTGCCTGCAGCAGCTCGGCTTCGATCCGAAGAAGACGAAGATCGTGCCGGTCGAGCACCACCTCGCGCACGCCTCGAGCGCGTACCACTGCTCCGGCTTCACGGAAAAAACCGCGATCCTCGGCATCGACGGCAAAGGCGAATACGCGACGACGTTCTTCGGTTACGGCGAGAACGGCCGCATCCACAAGATCAAGGAATTCTACGACCCCGATTCGCTCGGCGGTCTGTACGGCGCGATCACCGAGTACCTCGGCTTCGAGATGCTCGATGGCGAATACAAGGTCATGGGCATGGCGCCCTACGGCGACCCGCACAAGTACGACTTCTCGCGCCTCGCGAAATTCGACAACGGCGAGCTCGTCGTCGACACCGACTACGCGAACGTGATCGGTTTCCGGCGCTACAAGGAACACGGCAAAGGCTATTACTTCTCGCCGAAGCTCGTCGACTGGCTCGGCCCGAAGCGCGCCGGCGACATCGCCGACGAGCCGTACATCCATTACGCCGCGAGCATGCAGAAGCTGTTCGAGGACCTCGCGCTGCAGATGATCGACTATTACCTCGGCGACATCCTGCGCGACACCGGGCGGCTCGCGTTCGCCGGCGGCGGCGCACTCAACGTCAAGCTCAACCAGAAGATCATCGCGCGCCCCGACGTGCGCGAGCTGTTCGTGCAGCCGGCGTCCGGCGATTCGGGCACCGCGATCGGCGCCGCTTCGTATGTGTCGGTCGCGCGCGGCGTGCCGATCGAGAAGATGGAGCACGTCTATCTCGGCCCGCGCTACACGGACGAGGAAGTCATCGCCGCGTGCGCGAAGCACCCGTCGCAGCCGCAGTGGCAGCAGATCGCCAACGGCGACGTCGAAGTGCCGGCCCGCATCGCGGAGCTCCTCGCCGACGGCCACCCGGTCGCGTGGTTTCAGGGGCGCATGGAATTCGGCCCGCGCGCGCTCGGCGGGCGCTCGATCCTCGGCTGCCCGAGCGCGGCCGGGGTCGCCGACCGCATCAACGAGCAGATCAAGTTCCGCGAGCGCTGGCGCCCGTTCTGTCCGAGCATGCTCGACACCGTCGGCCCGCAGATGCTGCAGACCGACCACCCTGCGCCGTTCATGACTTTCACGTTCGAAGTCGCCGACGAATGGAAGACGCGCGTGCCCGAAGTCGTGCATGAGGACGGCACGTCGCGCGCCCAGGTCCTGAAGCGCGAATACAATCCGCGCTACTACGACCTGATGAAGGAACTCGAAAAGCTCACCGGCAACGGCGTCGTGCTCAACACGTCGCTGAACCGCCGCGGCGAACCGATGATCTGCTCCCCGACCGACGCGCTGAACATGTTCTTCGGCTCGGATTTGCAGTATCTGGTGATGGAGGATGTGCTGGTCGTGAAGGGAGTGGATGGGCCGACATGACGGCGTCGGCCGAATTGACCCTCAGTGTCGTCATCCCTGCGTACAACTATGCGGCGACGCTGCCCCGTGCAGTCGAATCCGTCGTGAACCAGCTGGGCCCGACGCATGAGCTGATCGTCATCGACGACGGTTCGACCGATGCCACGCCCGAAGTCCTCGCGGAACTCGCCCGCCGCCATCCGCATGCTTTTCGTGCCGTGTACAAGGAAAACGGCGGTCTTTCGTCAGTGCGCAACCGGGGCATACTGGAAGCGCGAGGGAGTTTTCTGATATTTCTCGACGCCGACGACGAGCTGCTGCCCGGCGCGCTGGCGGCGCTGGACGAGCACATCGACGCGCATCCGGACACGCGCATGGTGATCGGCGGGCACGTCAGCGCCTGGCCCGACGGAAAGCGTCGCGAAGACATCCCTGCGGACCTGCCCGGCGAGCCGCTCGACCGCCTGCGCGCCTACCTGCTCGACAAGCGGCTCGCACTTTCGAACGGCGCCTGCGCGATGCATCGTGACGTGTTTTCGCGGGGCGGTTACCCGGAGCAGTTCCGCAGTGCCGAAGACATTCCGGTGTTCGCACAGGTGCTGGGGAACTATCCGTGCACCCTGCTCAAGAAGCCGCTCGCATGCATCCACAAGCATGACGACAGTCTGCGGCATCAATTCACCCACGCGAAGGCGGGCGGACTGGCGCTGGTGGACGAAATATTCTCGCCAAGGCGACTGGGGAGCGAATTCCAGGACCTGAAGGGGCGCGTGTACGTGCAGCGCTGTCTGTCGCTGTTTCGCAGCGCCTATATTGCGGGGGACGCCGCTGCGGCCAAAGGATATTTTCGCGCCGCGCTGAAACAGGACCGGCGCGTCATTTTCGCCGGGGCGTATGTTCGCAAAGCGCTGCGCCTGTGGGTCTGCGGCAGCCGCTGATGCAAGGATGCAGCCGCACGACGATGGATCCCGACGCCCGACTCCTCGCGCTTCAGGATTTCGTCATCGGCAAATCCCGGAACCGCAAGCACGGAGCGGCAGGGAGGCTGAAACTCCGAGCCAGGCTGTTTCTGAAAGCGCTTTTGTCCATGGTGTTCCAGAGGCGGCGGGCTGTCGAGTCCGTCGAGTGCGATGTCCTGCTGGTTCATCCGTCGAGGAAATCGTTCCGCCTCGGCAGAAAACAGGCTTTGCTGGCCGCGCTGCGGGGCCGGGGGCTGATCGTCGAGGAGTTCGTCGAAGAAGGCGATCTCGATCTCGTCAGGAACAGGCAGTTCGGTGCGCCCCCGTCGCGAGTGCCCGCTTTGCTGCGCTGGGAAGCGGCGCATGCTGCGTATCTGCTGTCACGGTACCAGGCAAAAGTCATCGTCACGGAAAGGAACGGCTGGATAGTTCCCAGTCTCATCAAACTGCAGCGAACGACGGGCGCGAGGATCGTTCACCTCGCCCACTCGATACCTTCCGACGAGTCCAGTCGCTACGATTATTTCGATTACGATTACTACCTGCTGTTCGGAAAAAGCTCGCTCGAATATCTCTCGGCTCTCCGGGATACGTTCGGCGAGTGCATCGTGAAATTTGCCGGCCCCTATTTTTTCGCGGATCGCGAAGATCCATTGCCTGTGAAGGCGCGAAAAGAGGGCAAAGGCGTCAAATGCCTGTTTCTCGGATCGGGCCCTGATTACGAGGTCTCCGAGCCTTACCGTGAATACTGCAGCTGGATTGCGGCATGGTTGAGCTCGCGGCCGGAGGCGGAGCTATGGGTGAAAGTGCACCCGCGAGGTTCGGGCGAGCCGTGGCGCTCGCAGGCGGCGAGCAATTCCGGAATAAGAATGCTGCCTCCGGACAGCGCACTCGACGCGTGCGTCGCAGACGTCGATTTCGTGCTTTCCGGGTATACGAACGCGGTCCTGGACGTTTCGCGTTTCGGCACGCCCTTCATTCTGCTCGGAGAGGGAGCGGATTATTTCTCCACTGAACGTTTCGGCATTCCGCGCGCGCGATCGGGCATGGAACTCGCAAACTGTATTGACGCGCTGCTCGCCGATGTCCGGAAGGCCAGTGAGGCGGCGTCGGAATTTTTCGATTTTCATGTGCAGGAGAAATACCTGCCGCTGACTTCCATCGCGGATGTCATCGAGGAGCTGGCAGCAGGGAATGAAGTGAAGGGTCTGCCACTATCACCATAGGTCGCTGAATTTCTATGCGATTCATGGGCTCCGATTGAGTCCTTACTGGAACAGGCGTGATTATCGGGAAAAAGCATTTCTTGCTGGTTGAAAATGCCGCACGCGATTTTATTGTCATGGGGCTTTTCCTGTATCTCGGGGCGCTTTATTTCGTCGATACGAGCCGGCAGAACACCATCTTCTATTTGTCGGTCGCGCTGCCGGGACTGCTCCTGGTGCGCACGCTGAAGGACGTGCTGTCAGTCGGATGCCGGGAGGTCCTGTTCGTCTTTGTGTTCCTGATCTACCTGATCGCAAGCTCGCTGTGGTCAGATATGGGCATCGCGAAGTTTTTTGAGGCGTTGAAGTACGGTTTTTATCTCGCCTGCCTGATGCTGAGTATCCATCTGTTCGTGTCCCGTACGTCCGTCGGCGAACAGGCGATGACCCGATTTTTTGTCCTGATCGGATTTTTCGCCTCCCTGGTTTATCTGTTTTTTGCGTTTCGATCGGCTTTTGGGGGGGTAAATCCGCTGGCGGGAAGGTACTCGCTGAATGACCTCAGCGGCTGGGGAGAAAACAATCCGATAACCTCCGCCGTGTTTTTCGGCCTGCCCGTGTTGGCAGCGTGGTGGCGTTATCCGGACGAGAAGCAGGCGTCGAGGATCGGCCTTTTGTTCCTCATGGTCGCCGGCATGGGAGTGATGTTCCTGACCAAGAGCCGCGGGCCTTTTCTGGCGCTGGCGATAACGCTGCTGTTCGTCACGGTCTACCGGCGAAACCGGAGCGATATCGTGCTGTGGGCCCTCTATGGCACGGTCGGACTGGGGGCCGTGCTGGTTCTCGATCTTCATTCGGTCATCGCGAATCGAGTGGCCTCTCCGGACTACCGGATGGAAATCTGGTCGCATGCCGTGGCGCTGGTCTCCGAACGGCCGGTATGGGGGTATGGCTACGGTTCCGCGGCGACGCTTTCGTATGGGGCCGGCGAAATTGCCACTCACTCTCATTCGTCCCTCCTGGAGGTGCTCAGAGTGGGAGGTATCGCAGGTGCGGCGCTTTTTCTGGCGATGGTGTTTGTCGCAGTGCGCAAGTGTCTTTCGGGAAATGCCGGCGCCAGATTTTTCCTGTTCTGGCTGGTTTACGGTGTCATGTGTCTCTCGACCAACGGCCGCATGCTGCTGAGCAGACCGTCCGTCGAGTGGTTCGCGTTCTGGATTCCGCTGTTTTTCATGCTGGTCGCCTCGGGCAACGGCCGCGAGCCGGGCCGGAAGGATGCCGCGTTCGGTACGTAGGGTCCGGGCGTTCCGGTAGCTCGTGGTAACATCCGGCGTCTTATTGCCGCCCCCGCGCCATGCAACGTTCCGATGCGGCTCCTGCATCCAGCATCAGGATCTACTTCCGTCTGTTGAGCTACGTCCGGCCCTATGTCGGATTGTTCGCAGTCAGCATCCTGGGCTACGTCATCTTCGCTTCCTCGCAGCCGATGCTCGCCGGCGTGCTGAAGTATTTCGTCGACGGCCTGACTCATCCCGACGCGGCGCTGATCACCGGCGTGCCGTTGCTCGACGGCATGGAGCTGATGCACGGGGTGCCGCTGATGATCGTGCTGATCGCGGCGTGGCAGGGGCTGGGCGGCTACCTCGGCAATTATTTCCTCGCGAGAGTTTCGCTCGGCCTCGTGCAGGACCTGCGCCAGGCGCTGTTCGACAGCCTGCTGCGCCTGCCGAACAGCTATTTCGACCAGCACAGCTCCGGGCACCTGATCTCGCGCATCACGTTCAACGTGACGATGGTGACCGGCGCGGCGACCGAGGCGATCAAGATCGTGATCCGCGAGGGGCTCACCGTAGTGTTCCTCTTCGCGTATCTGCTGTGGATGAACTGGCGCCTCACGCTGGTGATGGTCGCGATCCTGCCGCTGATCAGCCTGATGGTCCGGAACGCGAGCGGCAAATTCCGCAAGCAGAGCAGGAAGATCCAGGTCGCGATGGGGGACGTGACCCATGTCGCGTCCGAAACCATCCACGGTTATCGCGTCGTGCGCAGCTTCGGCGGCGAGCATTACGAACGGGAGCGTTTTCGCGCGGCGAGCGAGGACAACACGCGCAAGCAGCTGAAAATGGTCAAGACTTCGGCGGTCTATACGCCGACGTTGCAGCTCGTCACGTACAGCGCGATGGCCGTGGTGTTGTTTCTCGTGCTGCGGCTGCGCGGCGAGGCGTCGGTCGGCGATCTCGTCGCCTACATCACTGCCGCCGGGCTGCTGCCCAAACCGATCCGCCAGCTCTCCGAAGTCAGTTCGACGATCCAGCGCGGGGTCGCGGGCGCGGAGAGCATTTTCGAACAGCTCGACGACAAGCCGGAAGTGGACCACGGGCGCATCGAACGCGAGCGTGTCAGCGGTCGCATCGAGGTGCGCGACCTGTCGTTCCGCTATCCCGGCTCCGACCGTGAAGTGCTCGACAACGTCAGCTTCACGGTCGAACCGGGGCAGATGGTCGCACTCGTTGGCCGTTCCGGTAGCGGGAAGTCGACGCTCGCGAACCTGATTCCGCGTTTCTATCATCACGACCGCGGCCAGATCCTCATCGACGGCGTCGATGTCGAGGACTACACGCTGAAAAACTTGCGCCGGCATATCGCGCTCGTGACGCAACAGGTGACCCTGTTCAACGACACCGTGGCGAACAACATCGCCTACGGTGACCTGGCCGGCCTCCCTCGCCCGGCGGTCGAGGCCGCGGCGGAAGCGGGCTATGCGAAGGAGTTCATCGACCGGCTCCCCCAAGGCTTTGACACGCTGATCGGGGAAAACGGCGTGACACTGTCGGGCGGCCAGCGCCAGCGCCTCGCGATCGCCCGCGCGCTGCTCAAAGATGCGCCGATCCTGATCCTCGACGAGGCGACGAGCGCGCTCGACACCGAATCCGAACGACATATCCAGGCGGCGCTCCACCGGGTGATGCAGGCACGCACGACGCTCGTCATCGCGCACCGGCTATCCACCATCGAACAGGCCGACGTCATCATGGTGATGGATCACGGGCGCATCGTCGAACGCGGCAGCCATGCCGAACTCCTCGCCGTTGGCGGTCATTACGCACGCCTGCACGCGCTGCAGTTTCGCGAGGAGCCGGAGGTCGCAGCGAGCCGCTAGCTGCGCCGGATCGGGCGCCGGGCGATTCGGCCGCAGCCGTGTGCAATCAGATCGAAGAAGAGCGCTGCTGCGACCCCTCGCTCGCCGGCGGAACATTTGCTTCGAACCACCCGCGCAGCGCACAGCCTTCGGGCCAGTTGCGCAGCAGCCGCGCCCGGTCCTTGCGCCACGCCCTGGCGTGCGCGGCGGTGCTGGCGTGCTGGCGCATCGCGTCGAGGTCGATCAGTTTCACCGTTCCCTGGTCCCACAGCAGGTTCGTCGCCTTGAGGTCGCCATGGCTGATGCGCTCGCGATGCAGCGCGGCGAAAAGCTCGCGCAGCGCTCGCGCCTCGGCGGGCGGCGGTTCGCGCCCGGCGTCGAGGTGCTGCAACAGGTGAGGTCCCGCGCACGATTCGGCGACGAGCCAGGCCCGGCCGCGCAACGGCCCGAAGCGGCGCTCGATCAGCGCCAGCGGTTGCGGTGTCGCGATGCCGAGAAAAGCGAGCCGGTGCCCCTCGATCCACGAATGCCAGGCGCGGCTTGGCCGCCACAAGCGCGACAGCGCGTGCGCCGCGTCCTTGATGTTGTAGCGCTTGATGACGAGCTGGCGGCCGCCGAGGTCGATCCGGGCGACGGTGCTGCTGCCGCCGTCTTTCAGCAGGCCTCCGGCGGCGAGGAAGCGGTCGGGATCGGCGACGACGGGCGCGAGGCGCTCGGCTTCATGGCGGAGGACCGAAACGAAGCGGTCGCGGCGCTGCTCGACGTGGAACAGGCTGCAGTCGCGCAGCGTCTTCGCGAGATAGTCGCGCAGCCGCCAGCTCCGCACGCGGGCGATTTCCCGGCGGAGCGATGCGGGATCGAACGACAGGTCCGGATTTCCGGCATGGTAGTCGGCAAGCAGGTCCGGCAGCCGGGTATCGGCGGCGGGCGGCAGTTGCGCGAGCAGGATCGCGAGATTGCGCAGCGCGTCGGCGGCGCCGAGAGGCACACCGGGGCGACGCGCATGGATCGCATCGCCGTCGATCGCATACAGCACGCCGCGCCGGCGCAGGAAGTTGCCCAGATGCAGGTCGGACTGCGCGAGCCCGCGCGCGTGCATGCGGCCGAGCGTCTCGAGCGCGGGAGCGAGCACGCCGAGCGCGGCGCCGATGTCGTCCGGATGCTGCGTGAGCGCCGCCTGCCAGCAGTCGGCAAGATCCTCGGCCTCGTCGAGGAACTCGGTCAGCAGATAATGCCCGCCGTCGAGCGTGCCGGCACCGAGCAGCTGCGGCGTCGCGATCGCCTGCGCGGCAAGCGCCTCGAGCCCGTCCCGCTCTTGCTCGAAGTGGCGCGCGCAGCTCCGGCGGGCGATGAAAAACTTCGCCAGCACTGCCTGCCCGCCGACTTCCGCTTCGCCCACCAGGCGCTTGCCCGGCAACACGCGCAGCAGGCGCTTGACGGTGGCGACGCGTCCGTTGTCGAGCGCGATGCGAAACGGCACGACGGGGTGTCGGCCGGCGTGGCGCAGCGTCGCGGCAGTCTCGAGCGGCAGGTTCATTGGTCCAACCGGATGCTCAACGCGCGACCTGCGGAGCGTATTTGCGCAGATAGCGGGCGTGCAGGCGTCCGGCTTGCGCTTCGAGACGCGCAAGCAGGGCCGCTTCATCGCGCAGCACGTCGCGCAGCGGGCGATCGAAATATCGCCGCACGAAGCGCAGCTTGTCGCGCCGGCCGAGACCGATGTCGAGCGCCGAAAAATACAGCGCCGCGAGGTCCTTGTCGCGCCAGCGCCGGGGCGTGCGGGCGCGGATCTGCGAGCGGTGCAGGTCGATCAGCGACAGGCGCAGCGCGGCCGCGGTCGGCGCCGGTTCGAGGTGCAGCAGGAAATGGCAGATGTAGAGGTCGCGATGGTTCATGCCGCCTTCGTGCATCCGCCGCACCATGTCGGCGACTCGGTCGATCAGCGCCCGCTTGAGCGCGCTGGGCGGCGGGCACCGCGGCCAGTCGCGGCAGAAATCCTCGAGGCTCACCGTCGGGGCGAGCTCCTCGGTGACGATGAACGAATGCTGCCTGGCCGGGTTGCGTCCGCGCTCGCCGTAGGCGACCGCTTTCATCGTCGCGACGCCGAGCTCGTCGAGCCGCCGTATCGCCTGCCACTCGTTGCGCGCGCCGAGCACCGGCAGGCGTGCCGACAGCAGGTTCTTGAAGATTTCGCGCCAGCCGACGCCGCGGTGGATCTTGACGAAATAGCCGCGCCCGGCGGTTTCGACGCGCAGCGTGCGGCGTCCCTCGAGTTCGCGGAACACTTCGCCCTGCAGCGCTTCGACCATGCCGAACGGATCCCGTCCGGCCCACAGCGAACGGAACGGTTCATCGACGAAGACCGTCGCCGACGCGCTCATCCGCGCCTCTGCAGGATCACGTCAGCGGCGCGCTCGGGCAGGCTGTAGAGGTCGGCGTGCTGCGCGAACGCGAGCCCGTTCGCGCTCCAGCGGGCGCGGCTTTCGTGGTCGGCGAGCATCGCGGCGAGCAGGCGGTCGAGCGCGGCCTGCTCGAACGGTGCCGGGACGACTTTTCCCGCGTCGGCGTCGGTGATGTAGTGCGCGTAGCCGCAGGCGGCGCTCGCGAGCACCGGCAGGCCGGCGACGATCGCTTCGAGCAGCACCGTGCCGGTGTTCTCGTTGTAGGCGGGATGAATCAGCAGGTCGGCGCCGAGCAGAAAGCGCGGGATGTCGTCGCGTCCCTGCAGGATGCTGACGCGATTCCCGAGGCCGAGCGTGTGCAGCTGCACGAGGAACGGCTTCGGGTCGTCCTGTCCGATCGCGATCAGGCGCGAGCGCTCTTTCAGCGTTTCGGGCAGCGCGGCCAGCGCCCGCAGGCTGCGGTCGAGGCCTTTGGTCTTGAAGCCGGAGCCGATCTGCACGACCAGCAGGTCGTCCTCGCCGAGGCCGAACTCGCGCCGGAATGCGGCACGGATCTGCGCGGCATCGGGCGGAGCGCGCCGGTCGGGAGCGATGCCGGGCGGCAGCAGGTGGAATCGGCGCGCCGGGGTGCCGTAGTGCGTCATGAAGAGCGGCTGCTGCGCGGCCGAGATCAGCAGGATCTCGGTGTGGACTTCAGGCGCGAACACCGCCCGCTCATACGCCGAAAAGTGCCGGTAGCGTCCGCTGATGCGGTACAGCGGGTTGCGCAGCGTGCGCGCCTTGTCCTCGAAACACGGGTCGGCAGCGTAATAGACGTCGAGCCCGGGCATCTTGTTGAAACCGACGACCCGGTCGGCCGGGCGGCGCGCCAAGTCCTGCTGCACCCAGGCGGCGAACTTCTCGTTGCGCCGCGGGTTCGTGATCGCCCGCACCGGGACGCGCAGCACTTCGAAGCCCGCGGGGATTTCGCCGTGCCAGTCGAGCGTGTAGACGCGGATCGCGTGGCCGCGCGCCTGGCACGCCAGCGCGATGCGCAGGAAGTCGCGCTGCAGGCCGCCGAACGGGAAGTACTTGTACAGGCAGAACGCGAGCTGCATCAGCCGGAGGCCTTGCGGTCGAACATCGTGTGGGCGAGTGGCCCGGGCGACGGATCGAAGCCGCCGAGCGCGCCGTCGGCGGCGAGCGGGGGACGGCCGGTGCAGCGTTCGCGGACGTTTCGTCGTCGAGGATGCGCTGCAGTGCGCTCCACACCTCTTCCGGGCCGATGCGTGTGAAGCACAGTGGCTGTTCGGCGACGAGATCGAACTGCGCGCGCTCGTCGGCGGTCGGCACGTGCGTGCAGCGCCGCTGCAGGCACGGAGCGCACGCCATGTTCGACGCGAGGTGGAACTGGTTCGGGCCCCACGCGCCGGTGAAGCCGGGATTGGTCGGGCCGAACAGCGACAGCGTCGGCACGCCGAACGCGGCGGCGAGGTGGCCCAGCCCGGTGTCGACGGCGACGCACGCGCGCGCGCCGGCTATTTCGGCGGCGATGCCGGCGAGTTTGAGCTGCGGCAGCACCGTGACCCCCGGCTGGCCGGCGGCGAGCCGCTGCGCGCGGGCCCCTTCGTCCGCGTTCCCCCACGGCAGTCGGATCGCCCAGCCCGCTGCGGTCGCGAGCGCGATCAGCCGCCGCCAGTAGAGCTCGGGCCAGTGCTTGGTCGCCCAGGTCGTGCCATGCAGCAGCAGCAGATACGGGTCGGGGGTGTCCGCGCCGGCGAGCCGCGACCGATCGAGTCCGTACGTGACCGGCCCTTGCGGCACCGGATAACCGAGCGCCCGGGCGAACAGTTCGCGCACGCGCTCGACTGCATGGCGGCCGACCGGCACCGCGTGCGCGTGCGTGTAGAAGCGGCTCGCGATCGGCTCGCGGGCGGAGTCCTGGTCCAGCCCATGCACCGGCTTGCTGCCGTAGCGCGTCAGTAGCGCGCTCTTCAGCAGGCCCTGTGCGTCGATCGTCGCATCGTGGCGGGTCGCCGCGACTGCGCGCCTGAAGCGGCGCCACTCGCCGCTGACCAGCGCCTTCATCGGCGCCTTGCGCCAGCGCCGCACCGCGACCGGAATCACGCGGTCGACGGCCGGGTGCCAGGACGGGATTTCGGCGAAAGCTTCTTCGACGACCCAGTCGAAGCGGATCCCGGGGATCGCGCGCGCGGCGTCGGTCAGCGCGGGAAGCGTGTGGATGACGTCGCCGAGCGAGGACGTCTTGACGATCAGCACGCGCATCAGGCGGTTCCGGCGGACCGGGGGAAGCGGATCGGCGTGCCCTCGGCGAGGCTGTCGAGCGCGTCCAGAACGCTCTCGGGCGTGATCTCGGTCAGGCAGCGCGTGTGGCCGAGCGGGCAGACGCGCGCGAAGCACGGCGAACACTCGAGGCGCAGGTAACGCACCACGACGCGGTCGGCGAGCGGCGGCGTGTGGTCCGGCGTCGATGAGCCATACACCGCGACGAGCGGCCGGTCGAGCGCCGCGGCGACGTGCATCAGGCCCGAATCGTTGCTGACTGCGGCTTCGCTCATCGCAAGGAGATCGACCGCGTCGGCGAGCTGCGTGCGTCCGCACAGATTGACGACGCCGTCGCCGGCCGCCGCGACGATCTCGTCGCCGGCCGGGGCGTCCTTCGCCGAGCCGAGCACCCACACCTGCTGGCCGCGGGCGACGAGCGCGCGCGCCAGCGCGGCGAAATGCGGCAGCGGCCATTGCTTGGCCGGGCCGTATTCGGCGCCCGGCATGAAACTGATCGCCGGCCGCTCGGCCGCGAGCCCGTGGGCGGCGCGCAGCCGCACTTGGTTCGCCGCATCGGCCACAAGGCGCGGACGCGGCAGCGGCCGGGGCAAGGCGGCGCCCGCCGGCAGGCCGAGCGCGACGAAGCGCTGCACCGTCATCGGCAGCGCGACCTTGTCGAGCGCGCGCAGGTCGTTGACCAGGCCGTAACGCATCTCGCCGCGGAACGCGGTGCGGCGCGGGATGCCGGCGAACAACGGCACGAGCGCGGACTTGAGCGAGCCGGGGAGGACGATCGCCTGGTCGTAGCGGGCCTGCGCGAGTTCGCGGCCGAGGCGCCAGCGCATGCCGAGGCCGAACTGGCCGTGGCCGAGCGGCATCGCGATGCCGCGCCGCACTTCGGGCATCCGTTCGAGGATCGGCAGCGACCAGCCCGGCGCGAGCACGTCGATCGCGCACGCGCTTTCGGCGTGCAGCGTCATGAAGAGGCTCTGCGCCATCACCATGTCCCCGACCCAGGACGGCCCGACGACGAGAATCCGGCGACTCGGCATCAGTCGCGCAGCGCGAGCCATTCCAGGTAGCGCGGCACGCCGATTTCGACCGGCATGAACTCGCCCTCGTAGCCGGCCTCGCGCAGCGCCGTGATGTCGGCTTGCGTGTAGCTCTGGTAGCGGCCTCTCAGATGTTCCGGGAACGCGATGTAGTCGATGCCGCCGCCGCCCGCGCTGCCCTTGTGCCAGCTCAGCGCGGCATGGGCGACTTCGTTGAAGCTCTGCGCGCGGCCGGTGCCGACGTTGAAGATGCCGCGCACGCCCGGGTTGTCGAGCAGCCACAGGTTCACCGCGACGACGTCATCGACGTGGATGAAGTCGCGCTGCTGCTCGCCGGGCCCGTAGCCGTCGGCGCCTTCGAACAGGCGCAGGCGGCCGCTGTCGTTCAACTGGTTGTGGAAGTGGTACGCGACGCTCGCCATGCTGCCTTTGTGCTGCTCGCGCGGGCCGTAGACGTTGAAGTAGCGCAAGCCGACCACCTGGCTGTCGATGCCCGACGCGAACCTGCGCAGGTGGCAGTCGAACAGGAACTTCGAGTACGCGTACATGTTCAGCGGACGCTCGAACTCGCGCGATTCGCGGAACGTCGGACCCATGCCGTAGACCGACGCCGAGGACGCGTACAGCAGCGGCACTTTGCGCGCCACCGCCCAGCCGAGCAGCGATTTCGTGTAGTCGTAGTTCACTGCCATCACGAGACGGCCGTCCCACTCGGTCGTCGACGAGCACGCGCCTTCGTGGAAGATCGCCTCGACCGGTCCGAAGTCCTCGTCGGCGCGGATGCGCTGCAGGAATTCGTCCTTGTCCATGTAGTCCCGGATGTCGGCGTCGGCGAGGTTCAGGCACTTGTGCCCGTCGCTGAGGTCGTCGACGACCAGGATGTCCGTGACGCCGCGGGCGTTGAGGCCCTGCACGATGTTGCTGCCGATGAAGCCTGCGCCGCCTGTGACGATGATCATGTTTTCTCCTGAATGCGCCCGCTCAGCGTTGCGCCGCGGCGGGGCGCTCGGCTGCGATCGCCGCGCGCAGCGCGAGGTCGAGTTCGGTGGTGCTGACCGTCGCCGTGCCGAGCTTGCCGACGACGACGCCGGCGGCGAGGTTCGCGAACGCGGTCGCGTCCGCCAGCGACAGGCCGCACGCGAGCCCGGCGCCGAGCACCGCGACGACGGTGTCGCCCGCGCCGGTCACGTCGAAGACGTCGCGCGCCTGCGTCGGCAGGTTCAGCGGCGCCGTGTCTTTCTGCAGCAGCGTCATGCCGCGTTCGCTGCGCGTGATCAGCAACGCGTCAAGCCCGAGGCGGTCGCGCAGCGCCTCGCCGCGCGACACCAGCGTCGCCTCGTCGGCGCACGGTCCGACCACCGCCTCGAACTCGCTGAGGTTCGGCGTGATGACCGTTGCGCCGGCGTAACGGCCGAAATCCGTGCCTTTCGGGTCGACCACGATCGCGAGCGCATGTTCGCGCGCGACGCGGATCAGCTCGCCGACTTGGGCGAGCGTGCCTTTGCCGTAGTCCGACAGCACGACCGCGGCGCTCGCATCGAGCGCGTCCTCGAACGCCTGCTCGATGCCGGCGCTCTCGAGCACCGCGAAGTTGTCCTCGAAATCGAGCCGGATCAGCTGCTGGTGGCGGCTGATGACGCGCAGTTTCGTGATCGTCGGGTGCTGCGGCGCGTCGAGCAGGCGGCACACGACGCCGCCGCCGGCCAGCCGTTCGCGCAACAGCCGCGCGGCCTCGTCGCAGCCGACCAGTCCGACGAGCTCGGCCCGCGCGCCGAGCGACGCAGCGTTCAACGCCACGTTGCCGGCACCGCCGGCGCGGAACTCGTCCCCTTCGACCTTGACGATCGGCACCGGTGCTTCCGGCGAAATGCGCGTCGTCGAGCCGTGCCAGTAGCGGTCGAGCATCACGTCGCCGGCGACGAGGACGCGGCCTTGGGAGAAGTCCGGCAGGGTGGGCGGCATGAGGCGGTAGGCGTCGCTGGCGTGTCGAAAAGACCGCAATTATCCCACGAACGGCAGCGTCCAGCGTACGCACGGGGCCGGCAGCGTCGTCGGGCACGGCGCGAGGCCGGGCGGGAGATGCCACCCCGAGCGTCGCGCCGGCATGGCCGAACCGGGTTCCGTTGCGTGGGTCGCGGCCCGGTTTCAGCGGTTGAACCACTTAAGCACGACGCCCCAGTCCTCGATATCGAGCCGTGTCGCGTGGCCGCACGCGAAGTCGAGCGAGAGCCAGCGCTGCGGCGGCAGGCCGAGCAGGTGGCCGGCGATCGCGCGCAGCGGCCCGCCGTGCGCGACGACGACGACCGGATCGGCGGCGCCGGGCGCGACGACTTCGTCGAGCCATTGCAGCACGCGTGCGGCCATGTCGCGCGCCGACTCGCCGCCGGGGGCGCAGAAGCCGAGCGGGTCCGTCACCCACACGTCCACCGCGTCGCCGAGCTCGGCGTACGGCCGCAGTTCCCACGCGCCGAAGTGCATTTCCCGGAGCCGGTCGTCGAATACCGGCGTGCCCAGTTCGAGCGCGAGGAGGCGGGCGCGCGCGAGCGGGCTCGCATGCAGTGCGTAGCGCGGCGGCAGCAGCGGCCGCAGGCGGGCGGCGACCGTCGCGGCGCATTCGGCGAGGCCGACGTCGGACTGGCCGTAGCAGATTCCTGCCGCGACGTCCGGCCGCGGGTGGCGGATCAGATGAAGTTCCATGCGGCGAGGATCCCGAGATAGCACGCGAGTTCGCTGCCCTGCTGCGCGGCGCCGAGGCAGTCGCCGGTGTAGCCGCCGAGGCGGCGGGCGAACACGCGTGCCGCCCACAGGGTCGTCGCGACCACCGCGATGAGCGCGGCGAGCACTTCGGCCGGGGCGAGCAGCGCCAGCGGGGCGAGGCCGAACACCGCCGCGACCGCGAGCTCGGGCGCGGTCAGCCGGCGCGCGAGGGGCTTCGATTTCGCGCTGTCGTCCTCGCGCACGTACTGCAGTGTGTGGATCAGGCTCGTCGAAGCCAGCCGCGACAGCGGGTGCGCGGCGATCAGCGCCAATGCGACATGCATGTCGCCGCGGGCGGCCAGTTCGGCGAGCGCCGCGGCTTTCGCGAGCAGCATCAGCACGAGGCCGACCGTGCCGTAGCTGCCGATGCGCGAGTCCTTCATGATCGTCAGCACCTGCAGCCGGTCCCACCCGCCGCCGAGCCCGTCGCACGCGTCGGCCCAGCCGTCCTCGTGGAACGCTCCGGTCGCGCGGATCGTCACCGCCATCGACAGCAGCACCGCGAGCATCGGCGGCAGCAGCTGCACGAACGCGACATAGCTCGCCGCGCCGATCGCGCCGACGACCCAGCCGACGAGCGGGAAAAAGCGTGCGGCGTGATTGAGCCGCTCCGGCGACCACGGCACCCACGCCGGCACCGGCAGGCGGGTGAAGAAGCCGAGCGCGGTGAAGAACAGTTCGAGCTGGTAGCGCACCGGCGTGTGCGCGCTTCAGGCCGACTGCAGCTGGTCGTCGACGCCGGCCGAATCGAAGCTCGCCATGTCGTTGAGGAAGTTCGCCGCCGCCTGCACGAGCGGGAACGCGAGCGCGGCGCCGGTGCCTTCGCCGAGGCGCAGGTCGAGCTCCATCAGCGGTTCGACGCGCAGATGGGCGAGCTGGGCAGTGTGTCCCGGCTCCTTCGAGCGGTGCGCGAACACGCAGTACGGCAGGATCGCCGGCGCGACCGCCTGCGCGACGAGCAGTGCGGCGGTCACGATGAAGCCGTCGATCAGCAGCGTCATGCGTTTTTCGGCCGCGCCGAGCATCGCTCCGGCCATCATCGCGATCTCGAAGCCGCCGTATTCGGCGAGCGCGCCCAGCGCGTCGTCAGGACGGCCGCCGCGCGCGAGCGCCTGCGCGAGCAGGCGGTGCTTGCGCGCGAGGCCGGCGTCGTCGAGGCCCGTGCCGCGGCCGGTCACGGTGGCGAGGTCGATGCCGGTGACGCAGTGCGTCAATAGCGACGCGGAGGCGGTGTTGCCGATGCCCATCTCGCCGAAGCCCACCAGGTTGCAGCCGTTCGCAGCGAGCGCGTGCGCGAGTTCGCGGCCGCGCGCGAGCGCCGCGTCGCGCTGCTGCGCGCTCATTGCGGACGTCTCGAGGTAGTTCGCGGTGCCGGCGGCGATTTTCGCGTCGACCAGTCCGTCGCGGCGGCCGAAGTCATGGTTCACGCCGCTGTCGATGACCGTCAATGCCAGCTCGGTCTGTCGGCAGAACACGTTGACCGCGGCGCCGCCGGCGAGAAAATTCTCGACCATCTGCCACGTCACCTCTTGCGGAAACGCGGAGATGCCGGCGCGCGCGGCGCCGTGGTCGCCGGCGAACACCAGGATGTGCGGCTGGCGGAGCTGCGGCGCCGCGGTCTGCTGGATCAGGCCCAGTTGCAGCGCGAGCGCCTCGATTCGGCCGAGCGCGCCGAGCGGCTTGGTCTTGCGGTCGATGCGGTGCTGGATCGCCGCAGTGAGGCCCGGGTCGGGCAGCGAAATCGCGAAGTCCATGATGATCGTGACAATGTCCTGAGGGAGCGGATCTTAGCACGCGGCCGGGGCGAGCCCGGCGGCCTGCCGCGGCCCGTCAGGCCGCCGAAACAGCGTGGCCTGCCTGCGGAGGAGGCAGGCCCTTGCCACGCTTGGCGTGGCGCATCAGCCGGCCGGCGTGGCGCAGCAGCCCGTCGGCGTCGGTCCCGCCGTCGGGATAGATCGCGCAGCCGACCGAAGCGCTGAGGGTGACCGCGTGGCCGCGCGCCTCGAATTCCTGCGCGAGCGCGGTGGCAGCCGCGCTCGCGACACGCTGCACGTCCTGCGCGTCGAACACCTCTTCGAGCACGATGACGAACTCGTCTGCGCCGGGGCGCGCGACCGTGTCCTGCTCGCGCACGAGGCTGCGCAGCCGTGCCCCGACGGCCTGCAGCAGTGCGTCGCCGACCGCTTCGCCGAACGCCGTGTTCACGCTCTTGAAGTCGTCGATGTTGACCAGCACGACGGCAGTGCGGCAGTTGTGCCGTTTCGAGCGCGTGATGCCTTGCGCGATGCGCTCGCCGAGCAGCAGGCGGTTCGCGAGCCCGGTCAGCGGATCGTTGTGTGCGGTGTATTGCAGGCGATGCTCGGTTTCCTGCAGCTGGCGGGTCGCTGCTTCGAGTTCCTGGCTGCGCTGGGCGAGGCTGCGGGTCAGCGCCTGCTCGGATGCCTGCAACGTGCGGATCAGCTGGTCACGGCTCGCGAGGGCTTCGGCCTGGACGCGCGCCTGTTCGCGAGCGAGCGACCGCCTGCGTGCGATGAGCGCGATCGACAGCAACAGCACCGCGAGCGCGCCGGAATAGAACGCGAGGCCGAGGTGAGTCGCTTCGAGGCACTCGGCAAGCCGCGCTGCGGGCTCCGCGGCGCGCGCAACGGACGGGGACGCGAGCACGATGACCGCCGTGACCGCGGCGCCGCTTCGCCCCGGCCAACGGGGCGTCCGGAGGTCGGAATTGCTCTTCAGTCGCGCCGCACGATCCCGCATCATCCCTCCCGACAAACAAGTTGTTACATGACCTTATTGTATGAGGTGTTGCCCGCGGTGCCGTGCGAAAAGGCGCGGCTCGGGCAACAAACCGATGCGGGCACGGCACGCCCGGCGCGACGCGTCGCAGGACGCAGCGGCGCGGGCAGCGGTTCAGCCTTTCAACGTAAGCGGCAGGCCGGCGGCCACGAAAGTCACGCGCCCGCACCGCGCGGCGACGGACTGGTTGAGTCGTCCGGCCTCGTCGCGAAAAAGCCGCCCGAGCGGTGTTTCGGGCACCAGCCCGAGGCCGAGCTCGTTGGCGACGAGCAGCACGTCGCCGGGCAGGCCGGGCAGGCAGTCGAGCAGGGCGGCGCGTTCGGCGAGCAGTCGCGGCAGGGCGTCGGCATCGAGCGGAGCAGGCAGCGTGTCGGCGTCCGCCATCAGGTTCATCAGCCACAGCGTCAGGCAGTCGACGATGACGCAGCGCCCGGGCTGCGCTTCGCGGCGCAGCGCGTCGGCGAGCGCCAGCGGCGTCTCGACGGTACGCCACGCGCTCGGACGGTCCTGCTGGTGGCGGCGGATACGCGATGCCATTTCCGCATCGAGCGCTTCGGCGGTGACGATCACGGTGACCGGCAGCCCGGTCGCGAGCGCGAGGGTTTCGGCGTAACGGCTCTTGCCGGAGCGCGCGCCGCCAAGGATCAGATGTGCGGGCATGATGCGGATTGCGCGGCCTTCGCTGCGGGAAGTTGCAGAACGCGCTATTATCCGCTCCGCATCCGGTTTGCGGGTGCAACGTGTTTCAGGTGCCCGAAAGCGAGTCTCGCTGACGGGTTAAACGGGAAACAGGTGCGCGAGAGCCTTCGACCGCCTCGCAATGCCTGTGCTGCCCCCGCAACGGTAAGTGGACGCAAGGCGCATCCAACCGCCACTGGACGGTCAGTCCGGGAAGGCGATGCGACCGGTCCGGCATTCCATCGCGAACGCCGGCCAGCCCACGAGCCCGGATACCGGCCCGAACGCGAATTGGCTGAAGTGCCGCGGGGTGGCGGCGACGGGTGCGGTCTTCTGCGGCTCTCGACGTATTCCCTGTAGCGGCGCTTCCTCGTGAAACATGCCACGGTGAGCGGGGACGCTACCGTTGGCGCAGGGAGAATCCCGATGAACATCCGCTTGTCGACCGCCGCTGTCGCGGTCGCTGCCGCATTTCCGTTTGTTGTTTCCACTCCTGCATGGGCTGACGCCGAAGGCGAAACTGTCGTCGTGACGGCGACGCGTACGGCGCGAACGGTGTCCGACACGCTCGCGTCGGTAAGCGTCGTGACGCGCGAGGACATCGAGGCGATGCAGGCGCGCTCCTCGCTCGACCTGCTGCGCGGGCTGCCCGGCATGTCGCTCGGCAACAACGGCGGCCTCGGCAAGAACACCTCGATCTTCCTCCGCGGCACCGAGTCGGACCACGTGCTCGTGCTCATCGACGGCGTCAAGGTCGGCTCGGCGACGTCCGGTGCGACCGCGATCCAGGACATTCCGGTCGAGCAGATCGAACGCATCGAAGTGGTGCGCGGGCCGCGCTCGGGCCTGTATGGTTCGGAGGCGATCGGCGGCGTGATCCAGATCTTCACGCGCCGCGGCGGCGGTGCGCTCGCTCCGAGCTTCAGCGCCGGCTTCGGCAGCGACAGGACGTGGCGCCTCGCGGCCGGGCTGTCCGGCGGCGGCGAGCAGACGTGGTTCAACGTCAGCGCCTCCGGGCTCGAGACCGACGGCTTCAACGCGTGCTCCGGCAAGCCTTTCCCCGGCGGTGCAGGCTGTTTCACGACCGAACCGGACCGCGACGGCTATCGCAACGTCAGCGGCAGCGCACGGGCCGGGCTGCGGCTGCCGGGCGGCGGCGAGCTCGACTTCAACTGGCTGCGCGCCGACAGCGACAACGAGTTCGACGGCACGACGCAGAACGAAGGTGAATCCAGACAGGAGGTTTTCGGCGGCCGGCTGAAAGTGTCGCCGCTCGCCGCGTGGGACGTGAGCCTGTCGGCAGGACTGAGCCGCGACCATTCGGACAATTTCAAGGACGGCGTGTTTGCGAGCCGCTTCGAGACCGACCGCGAAACGCTGTCGCTGCAGAACGACTTCCAGCTCGCTGCCGATCACGGCGTGACGCTCGGCTACGACTGGCAGAACGACAAGGTGTCGAGCACGACGTCGTTCCCGGTGCGTTCGCGGGACAACGAAGGTCTGTTCGTCCAATACCTCGGCGAAGTCGGCGCGCAGACGTGGCAGATCTCCGGCCGCGCCGACGACAACGAGCAGTTCGGCGTGCACCGCACCGGCAGCGTCGCGTGGGGTTATGAATTCGACCGCGCGCTGCATGTCTTCGCGTCGTACGGCACGGCATTCAAGGCGCCGACGTTCAACGAGCTCTACTTCCCGTTCTTCGGTAACCCGGACCTCGAGCCGGAGACCGCGCGCAACGTCGAAGTCGGGCTGAGCGGCGAGACCGGGTGGGGCCGGTGGTCGACGAGCGTTTATCGGATGCGCGTCGAAGACCTGATTGCGTACGATGCGGCGCTCGGCCTGCCGAACAACATCGATTCGGCACTGATCACCGGACTCGAGGGTACGCTCGGCACGCAGCTGCTCGGCTGGGACGTCAATGCGAGCGTCACCCTGCTCGATCCGGAGAACCGCGCGAGCGGCGCGAACCGCGGCAACGTGCTGCCGCGCCGCGCCGAGCAGAGTGCGCGAATCGACGTCGATCGCGGCTTCGGATCGCTGCGTCTGGGCGCGAGCCTGCTCGCGGCGGGGCGGCGCTATGATGACGTCGCCAACACGCGCAGGCTCGCCGGCTACGGCACGCTCGACCTGCGCGCCGAATACGCATTCCATCGCGACTGGCGTGTTCAGGCGCGCGTCGAGAACGTTTTCGACAAGGATTACGAGACCGCGTCGTTCTTCAACCAGCAGGGCCGCGGCGCGTTCGTCACGGTCCGATACGAGCCGAAGCGTTAAGCTCCGGGAATCCCCGGCGGGGCAGCGAGGCCGCGCTCGCGCCGGGGCCTGGAGTTCGGCAAGCACATGACTTCGCAGAGGAACATCCTCGTCACGCTCGGATCGTTGGCGCTCTGCGGCGCACTCGCGCTCGCGTGGGCGCTGTCCGCCGGCGACCTCGCGATCCCGTTTTCCGACATCGTCGCGGCGCTCTTCGCCGGCGCCGAAGGGATGTCGGCGACGGTCGTGCGCGAACTGCGCCTGCCGCGCGCGGTCGCGGTGTTCGCGTGCGGCGGACTGCTCGCGATCGCCGGCGCGCTGATGCAGGTGCTGCTGAGGAACCCGCTCGCCGACCCCTATGTGCTCGGCATCTCCGGCGGGGCGGCGGTCGGCGCGCTCGGGGCGATGCTGCTCGGCCTCGCGCCGTGGCTCGTCGATGCGGCGGCGTTCGCAGGTGCCCTCGGCGCGATGCTGCTGGTGTTCGGGCTCGCGCACGGCGATGGCTCGTGGACGCAGACGCGGCTGTTGCTGACCGGTGTCATCGTCGCGGCCGGTTGCGGCGCGGCCGTGACGCTGATGCTGTCGCTCGCGACCGATACGCGGCTGCAGTCGATGCTGTTCTGGCTGATGGGCGACGCGTCGGGCGCGTCGCGGCCGTGGCCGGCGCTGGTGCTGATGGCCGTCGGGCTGGTCGCGGTGCTGCCGTTCGCGCGCGACCTGAACGTGCTCGCGCGCGGCGAGCTGTCGGCGCGCGCGCTCGGCGTGCGCGTCGAGCGGCTGCGCTACCTGCTGTACGTGCTCGCGTCGCTGCTGACCGCGGCGGCAGTGACGCTGATCGGTTCAGTCGGTTTCGTCGGGCTGATCGTCCCGCACCTGGTGCGCTTCGTCCTCGGCAACGACCAGCGCGTGCTGCTGCCCGCCGCGATGCTCGCCGGCGGCGCGCTGCTGACGGTCGCCGATACGGCAGCGCGCACGGTGATCGCACCGATACAGCTGCCGGTCGGCGTGCTGACGGCGCTGATCGGCGTGCCGGTGTTCCTGTTCCTGCTGTCGCGCCACCCGCGATGAACGCCGCTGCCGAAATCCTCCTCGAAGCGGACCGCCTCGCGCTGAAAGTTGCAGAGCGCTGGCTGTGCTGCGAGTTCAGCCTGCGCCTGGCGGCCGGCGAGTGCCTCGTGCTGCTCGGGCCGAACGGCGCCGGCAAGACGACACTGCTGCATACTCTGGCGGGCCTGCGCGAGCCGTCGGTCGGCAGCGTGCGGCTCGGCCGGCGGCAATACGCCGACTGGGATCCGCTTGCCGCGGCGCGCTTTCGCGGGCTGTTGCCGCAGCAGCAGCCGGATCATTTCTCCGCGACGGTGCTGCAGACCGCGCTCGTCGGCCGCCATCCGCATCTCGGCCGCTGGGGCTGGGAAAGCGACGAGGACGTCGCGATCGCGCGCGCAGCGCTCGCCGAAGTCGGACTCGCCGAGCTCGCCGGGCGCGACATCCTCAGTCTGTCCGGCGGCGAGCGCCAGCGCGTGTCGATCGCCGCGCTGCTCGCACAGGCGCCGCGCCTGTTCCTGCTCGACGAACCGACGAACCATCTCGACCTGCATTACCAGGTCGCAGTGCTCGAGCTGTTCGCGCAGCTGGCGCGAGACGGACGCGGCGTCGTGATGGTGCTGCACGACATCAACCTTGCGGCGCGCTTCGCCGATCATGTGATCCTGCTCGACGGGCGCGGCGGCGTGACGGCCGGCGCGCGCGACGCAGTGCTGCAGGCGGACCGCCTGAGCCACGCGTACAACCACCCGATCTGCCGCGTCGCGGTCGACGGACGAACCGTTTTTCTTCCGGACTGAGCCATGAACGAATCGATCGAAAAAGATGCCCGCCACGCCGCACGCATGCAGCGCAAGAAGGCGGTCATCGACGAAAAAATCGCCGCCGCGCAGATCGAACGCGGCGTGCTGGTGGTCAATACCGGCAACGGCAAGGGGAAATCGAGCGCGGCGTTCGGTGTCGTCGCGCGCGCACTCGGCCACGGCATGAAAGTCGGCGTCGTGCAGTTCGTCAAGGGACGCTCGGACACCGGAGAGGAGGCGTTCTTCGGCCGCCAGCCCGGGGTGGTCTGGCACGTGATGGGCGAAGGCTTCACGTGGGATACGCAGGACCGGGCGCGCGACGTCGCGACCGCGGAAGCGGCGTGGGCGCAGACGCAGACGCTGCTGCGTGATCCGGCGATCGGCCTCGTCGTGCTCGACGAACTGAACATCGCGTTGAAATATCGCTACCTCGATGTCGCGCGCGTCATCGCCGACCTCGTCGCGCGCCCGGCCGACCAGCACGTCGTCGTCACCGGGCGCGCCGCGCCGCCGGAGCTGGTCGCCGTCGCCGACACCGTCACCGACATGGGGCCGGTGAAGCACGCGTTTTCGGCCGGCGTGAAAGCGATGCCGGGCGTCGAGTTCTGACTGCGAGAACAGGGAGGGCGGCGAACGGACTGGCGGAAGACCTCGAAATGAATGCCTACGCGATTGCGGTTTCTTCCGCCTCAACCGCCAATCCAATAACAACCGTTCGCCGTGAGCCGTTCGACGTCGCTCAGGACAGGCTTGTCGAAGGGCGCTGCCCGGGCTTCGACAAATCGGTCCGGAGCGAACCGGATTTAGCTGCCCGGCTGACAACGGGTTGATCGATACCGCAATGGAGCCGAGAGAAAACGATGTCCCTGCCTGATATTCCCTCGCCGCGACCCGGTCCGGTTGCCGGCCACGTCTATCTCGTCGGCGCCGGCCCCGGCGACCCCGAGCTGCTGACCTTGCGCGGCGCGCGCCTGATCGCCGGCGCCGACGCCGTCGTCTTCGACAACCTCGTCAGCCCGGTGATCGTCGATCTCGCGCCGCCCGCGGCCGAGCGCCATTACGTCGGCAAGAAGGCGTCGGACCACACGCTGCCGCAGGGCGAGATCAACCGCCTGCTCGTGCGGCTCGCGCAGGCGGGCAAGCGCGTCGTGCGGCTCAAGGGCGGCGATCCTTTCATTTTCGGCCGCGGCGGCGAGGAGATGGAGGTGCTCGTCGGCGCGGGCATCACCGTTGAAGTCGTCCCCGGCGTCACTGCTGCCGCGGGGGTCGCCGCGTACGCCGGCATTCCGCTGACGCATCGAGATCATGCGCGCTCGGTCGTCTTCACGACCGGCTTTCTCAAGGACGGCGCGCTCGACCTCGACTGGCCGATGCTCGCGCGCCCCGGCCAGACGCTCGTCGTCTACATGGGCATTTCGCGGCTCGCCGAAATCTGCCGGCAGCTGATTGCGCATGGCCTTCCGGCGGCGACCCCCGCCGGCGTCGTCGAGCGGGGCACGACGCGCGCGCAGCGCGTCGCGGTCGGCACCCTCGCGACGCTTGCCGATGTCGTTCGCGATGCCGACATCCGTCCGCCGGCGCTGACGATCGTCGGCGACGTCGTCGGCCTGTACCCGCGACTCGCGTGGTTTTCGACGGACGAGGGCGAACAGGTGCCGCATGCGCCGCATGTCGGCTGCACCGTCGTGCACCCGAAGCCCGAGCCGAAGCCATGACGCTTCCATACGAAGTGGAGCTCGATCGAGACGGGGGCCGCGCAGCGGCGATGCTGCCGCCAGGGCTCGACTCCGCGATTGCGGCGGGACGGGAGCGGCGATGAGCCTCGCGATCGAAGCCGCCCCGACTTCCTGCCCGGCCCTGTTCGTCGCGGCGCCGGCGTCCGGCCAAGGCAAGACCACTGTGACCGCGGCGCTCGCCCGCCTGCATGCGCGCCAGGGGCGGCGGGTGCGCGTGTTCAAGTGCGGCCCCGATTTCCTCGATCCGCAGATCCATGCCGTCGCAAGCGGCGCGCCGGTGTACAACCTCGACCTCGGCATGTGCGGCGAGGTTGACGCCGCGTGGCGGCTGCATCGCGTCGCGGCCGACGCGGACCTGATCCTCGTCGAAGGCGTCATGGGGCTTTTCGACGGGGCGCCATCGGGCGCCGACATCGCGCGCCGCTTCGGTTTGCCGGTCCTCGCCGTGATCGATGCGCGCGCGATGGCGCAGACGTTCGGCGCGATCGCCTACGGGCTCGCGCATTACGAGCCGGATCTGCCGTTTTCCGGCGTGCTCGCGAACCACGTCGGCGGCGCACGCCATGCCGAAATGCTGCGTGCCGCGCTGCCGGAAGGGATGCGCTGGTATGGCGCGGTCGCGCGCGAGCCGCAAGCCGCGCTGCCGGAGCGCCATCTCGGCGTGCTTCAGGCTGCCGAGATCGGCGACCTCGTCGAGCGCCTCGACCGGCTCGCCGACGCGCTCGCGGCGACCGGCGCGGCCGAGCTGCCGCCGCCGGTGTCGTTTCCCGCGGCGCGCATGCCGGAGATCCGGCCGCTGCTCGCCGGCACGACGATCGCGATCGCGCGCGACGCCGCGTACGGCTTCATCTATCCGGCGAACCTCGACACGCTCTCCGCGCTCGGCGCTCGGCTGGCGTTCTTCTCGCCGCTCGCCGGCGATGCGCTGCCCGATTGCGACGCGGTGTGGCTGCCCGGCGGCTATCCCGAGCTGCATGCGGCGACGATCGCGGCCAACCGCGGCTTCCGCGACGCGCTGCACGCACACGCCGCGGCCGGCCGCGCGCTGCTCGCCGAATGCGGCGGCATGATGAGCCTGTTCGACGAGATCGTCGACACGGCCGGGCAGCCGCACCCGCTCGTCGGCCTGCTGCCCGGACGCGCGGTGATGCAGCCGCGGCTCGCGGCGCTCGGGATGCAGGTCGCCGAGCTCCCGGAAGGGCGGCTCGCCGGCCACACGTTCCACTATTCGAAGTCGGACACGTCGCTGTCGCCGCTGCTGCGCGCGCGCACGCCCGACGGGCGCGAAGGCGAAGCGATCTATCGCCGCGGGCGGGTGACAGCGTCTTATGTGCATTTCTATTTCCCGTCGAACCCGGCTGCGGTCGCGGGCCTGTTCGGCCGAGCGCCTCGACGCGTTGCACCGCAATGAAGGAAATCGAACGAAGCGAACAACGTTTTTTGAACCGTCTCGAGGTGCCCGCGCCCGCGCGGGAGAATCGGGAACGCGGTGCGATTCCGCGACGTGCCCAGCGCCGTGATGAGGATCGTCCGGGCAGGAAGTATCCAGCCACTGGCGAAAGCCGGGAAGGCGCCCGGACGAGTCGAGCCTCAGTCGGAAGACCGGCCTCGAGACCATTTGGCAGCCGCCTGGACCGCGGCGCCCCACTGCTCCCACAAGGGGAATATCCATGAGCAGTTCGATGCAGGCAAAGCAGGACCAACCTTCGTTCAGCGACGACGAGCGCGCCGCCGTCTACCGCGCGATCTACACGCGGCGCGACGTGCGCGGCCAGTTCACGCCCGAACCCATCCCGGATGCGGTGCTCGCGCGCGTGCTCAACGCCGCGCACCACGCGCCGTCCGTGGGCTTCATGCAGCCGTGGGACTTCGTCGTCGTGCGTTCGCCCGAGGTCAAGCAGCGGGTGCATGACGCGTTCCGCACTGCCCACGCCGAAGCGGCGCTGATGTTCGAAGGCGACAAGCGCGACACCTATCGCAGCCTCAAGCTCGAAGGCATCCTCGAAGCGCCGGTCAACCTGTGCATCACGTGCGATCGCAGCCGCAACGGCCCGGTCGTCGTCGGCCGCACGCATATCAAGACGATGGACGTCTACAGTTCGGTGTGCGCAGTGCAGAACCTGTGGCTCGCGGCGCGCGCCGAAGGCCTCGGCGTCGGCTGGGTCAGCATTTTCCACCAGAAGGCGCTGCGCGAGGCGCTCGGCATTCCGTCCGGCATCGTCCCGGTCGCGTATCTGTGCATCGGCCACGTGAGCCATTTCTACCAGAAGCCGGAACTGGAATCGGCCGGTTGGCTCGCGCGCCAGCCGCTCGACGCGCTGCTGCATTTCGACCGTTGGCAGGGGCCGGCGGACGACTCGGACGCGGCGCTCATCGAGTCCGTTCGCGAAGCGCAGGCCGCTGCGGGTGCTACAAGCCGCTGATGCGGCTGCAGTGAAGGTCTCCCGGGGGCGGGCGCGTGGCCGCCCGGGATGCCCAAACCGCAGGGATTGAACGGTACAATCGATTTCCGCTGCCCCGTCGGCGGCGCCGGTTCCGGCGTCTGCTGTTCCGGGCGCACGTCCCCGTCGATGATCCACAAGGGCTTTGCTCGAAACTGGTGCCATTGGTGTCCGCCCCCGACTCCGATCTCGATGACCATCCGGTCGACCGTTTTCGCCATGAGGCGGTCCCGCGGCTCGCCGCGGATGGCGGACGATGAGCAGCGTCGTGCGTCGCGTCCCGCCGATGCATGCGCTGGCGGCGTTCGAAGCCGCGGCGCGGCTCGGCGGTTTCGCGCAGGCGGCCGACGAGCTGTGCGTGACGCCGAGCGCTGTCAGCCACCGCATCCGCCAGCTCGAAGCGATGCTCGGCACGCCGTTGTTCGAACGCACGCCGGCAGGGGTGCGCCCGACCACGGTGGGGCGCCTGTACCTCGAGAGCGTGCGCGAGGCGTTCGGCAAGCTCGCGCAGGCGGGCGCGCTGCTGCAGCCCGAGCGCGAGCGGCTGCGCGTGTCGCTGCCGCCGACGTTCGCGCGGCAGTTGCTGATGGCGCGCCTGCCCGAATACTTGCGCGCGCACCCGGAAGTCGAAGTCGAGATGCATCTGTCGATCCCGCTGCAGGACGTCACGGCCGAAACCGCCGACGTCGAGGTGCGCTGGGGACGGGGCGATTATCCGGAGCGCACCGTATGCAAGCTGTTCGACGACGTCGTCATGCCGCTCGCGGCACCGTCGTGGATCGCGGCGCGCGCGCTGCGCGGCGTCGCCGATCTCGCTCGCGCCGAACTGCTGCGCTCGCCGCTGCTGCCATGGCGGCCGTGTTTCGCCGCCGCCGGGCTCGACTGGCCGGAGCCGGAGCGCGGCGCCGTGTTCAACGATCTCGGCATGCTGTTCGAAGTTGCCGCAGCGGGGCTCGGGGCCGCCGTCGGCACCCGCCGGCTGTCGGCCGCGTGGGTCGACACCGGCCGGCTGGTGCCGCTGTTCGGCGTGACTGCTCCGGCGCCCTTCACGTATTACGCCGTTGCGACGCCAGCGCAGCACAAGCGGGCAGTGGTGCGGGATTTCATCGCCTGGCTCGCCGGCGTCTTCGCCTGAGGCGGTACGGCGATGAACTTTCTTGCGCACGCCTATCTGGCCGGTGAGTCGCCGGCGGACCGGCTCGGCGGGTTGATCGGCGACTTCGTCAAAGGGCCGCTGCCGGCCGGCTTGCCACCGGAAGTCGCGGCCGGAGTGCGGCTGCATCGGCAGATCGACGTTTTCGCCGACACCCATCCGGCTTTCGTCCGCAGCCGCTCAAGGGTGTCGACCGCGCGCCGGCGCGTATCGGGCGTGATGGTCGACATGTTCTACGATCACTTTCTCGCCCTGCATTGGAGCCGATTCGGCGACGAGCCGCTCGAGGTCTTCACGACGCGGCTGTACGCGCTGCTGCAGGCGAACGGGCCGATGCTGCCGCCCCCGCTGGCAGACATTCTCCCGCGCATCGTCGGCGCGGACTGGTTCGGTTCGTACCGGTCGGCTGATGCGACGTCGCACGCGCTCGACCGCATCGCGCTGCGGCTGCGGCGCGCCAATCCGCTGGCCGGAAGCGGTGCCGAACTGCAGTCGGACTATGCCGGCTTCGAGTCGGATTTCTTCGCGTTCATCGCGGACGCGCAGCGCTACGCCGAACGCTGCCGCGCGCAGCGGTGACGGTTCCTCGCCGTTTTTCCCGCCGGCCGCCCGAAAAACGCTTCGCCCCGGGCAGCGCGGAAGAACCCTATCGTGTTCCTGCTTTCGCCCACGATTGCAGCGCTTCCGGCGCCGGCGACAGCCGCCGCTCCTCGGGTTTCTCCGCGCCGGGTTCGGCCGCCCGCAACGCGCGTTCGACCTGCAGGCGACCGTCGACGTGCAGCGTCTGCGTCGGGAACGCAAACTCAATATCGCGCTCGGCGAAAGCGCGCACGAGGTGCAGGTTGATGCCCTGCTGGACGTCCATATAGACGAGGAAGTCGGCTTTCAGCACGTAGTAGACCGCTTCGAAGTCGAGCGACGACGCGCCGAAGCCCTTGAAGTGCGCGCGGTCGAAGCGCACCTCCGGCTGGGCTTCGATTGCCTGACGGATCAGCTCCGGGATGACTTCGAGGCGGTCGGCCGGCGTGTCGTAGGTGACGCCGACGGGGAACGCGATGCGCCGCTCCTGCATGCGCTTGTAGTTGCGGATGCGGCTTTTCAGCAGGTCGTTGTTCGAGAAGATGATCTGCTCGCCGCTGAGGCTGCGCACGCGCGTCGTCTTGAGGCCGACATGCTCGACGGTGCCCATCAGGTCGTCGACGATGATGAAGTCGCCGATCACGAAAGGCTGATCGACCGCGATCGACAGCGACGCGAAGAGGTCGCCGAGGATGTTCTGCACCGCGAGCGCGACCGCAATGCCGCCGATGCCGAGGCTCGCGATCAGGGCGGTGACGTCGAGCCCGAGATTGTCGAGGATCAGCAGCAGCACCAGCGCCCACAGCACGACCCGGCCGATGAACGTGAGCAGCGAGCGCGTCATCGCGCGCGCGCCGGGGTCGCCCGGCGCGGTAACGCTGAAACGGCGCCGCAGCCAGAAATCGAAGCCGCGGTTCGCCCAGAAGCCCGCCTGCAGCAGCAGCAGGCTGACGAAGAGGCGGTTGACGACGGTCGTGAGCGCTTCGGGCAGCGTCAGGAAGCGCGTCGCGACGTAGAGCCCGATCGCGGCGCCGAGCAGGATTCGCGTCACCGAAAGGAGTTCGACGAGGAAGTCGTCGACGCCGTTGTCGGTCGTCGGCGCGACCGCGGTCAGGCGCGCGAGCAGCAGCCGGCGAACGGTATGTAGGATGAGCATGCTGCCGACGACGGCGAGCAGCGCGTAGCTCCAGTCCTGGAGCGCGTTGTTGTGGATCAGTTCGCGAAACATGCTTGCTCGTCGGGAAAAGGGCGGGAAAGTGTTCGTGCCGGTCGGGTCCGGGCATGGGTCCGGGCATTTCGCCGGGCGGAAAATCGCTCGTCGCGACTGATGATGTTCAGGCGCCGGTGAGCGAAAGCGAAAGTGAAAGCGACACGGCCCGACTGGAAGGCTCCGTTTGGGAAGCGCTGATTTATTCCGTTCGCCTTGAGCTTGTCGAAGGGCATTCCCTGCAACAACAAGGGCTTTGACAGGCTCAGCCCGAACGGTTTTGATTTAATCAGCGCTTCCTTTGCGGCGCGCCGGCGGCGGCGCAATGTGTCGTCGATGCTATCGCCCGCTGAAGCGGGGACTTCCTCGCTGGCGAAACGGATTTCTGCGGCGATTCCACCCATCGATTCGTCTCCTCTGGCTGTTCGAGGGACGAAAGAGTGTACGGTGAAAAGTAGTTTGGACCAAACGCATTAGCCGCTGCGCGAAGCCAGCGAACTCAACCGGATTTCGCTCGGGGTCAAAAGACCTCCGGTCAAGCGGCAAGGCGCATTTTGGCGCAGAAACTACATTTCTTCACAATTGCGAATCCCCCTGCGCTGTCGCGCTTTGCGCCCCGAAGTCGGGGGAAGCGGGCCCCGATCTTGCGTCGCGCGCGTTGACAGAAAACCTTTCTGTAAATACATTGCAACCGTTGTTGCATCGCAGCAGCTGACAGCAACATTCTGATTCGATTGATTTGGTTAGGTGCGGCGCCGGAATTTCACTTCCCGTACGGCGCAGACAAGCATGGCCGCGCGCACCGCGGGGGCACGTCGTCAAGTTGCGGCGGCTTGCCTGAACGACCACTGAAGACCGAGTACTTCGATAGCCGGTCACGCCATTCCGTTCGCGACCGGTTCCCCGCCCGATGCAGTACCCGGGCTCCGTTGCGCCCGTTTTCGGCCGACGGCGGGACATCGATGCGCCTGGTCGCAGCACGGAGGAACCATGGTCCACGCAACTCATGGCGACGGGGGCAAGCGCACTACCCCCAACGTCGTTGTTCGTTTTGCCCAGGCTTCATTGGTGGTGGGGATGCTGGCAGCAGGATGGCTCGGCAGCGCCTATCTGAAGCATGAGCCCGTCAAGTTCGTCGACCTGGGCATGTTCCCGGCCAGCGAGGCTGCCGTCGAAGTCGCACCGGTGGTGCTGTCGACGCCCGCGATGCTGCCGGTGCAGCGCAAGGTGAGCGCCGAGGAGGGGCTCTCGTCCGAGATGAGGCGGGTGCGGGACTACGTCGCGAGGCGCTACAAAGTGCCGACGACGATGCTCGAGCCGGTGCTTGCGGCCGCGGAGCATCACGGGCGGACCTCCGGCATCGATCCGCTGCTGATCGTCGCGATGATGGCGATCGAGTCGAGCTTCAATCCGCTTGCGGTGAGCAGCATGGGCGCGCAGGGCCTGATGCAGGTGATCCCGCGCTTTCACATGGACAAGATCGGCGACGTCGACCGGAAAAATCCGCTTTTCGATCCGCAACTGAACGTGCGTGTCGGAACGCAGGTGCTCGCCGAAGGCTTGCGCCGTTTCGGCAGCCTGCAGGCGGCGCTGCAGTACTACGGCGGCGCGCGCAGCGATCCGCAGGCGCGATACGCGAACAAGGTGCTCGCGATGAAGAAGCGGCTGATCAGCGCAGCGGGCCGCGACCTGCAGGCCGGCACCGGCGCCTGAATTTTCACCGCGGCATCCGGTTGCCGGGATTTTCCTTGCGTAGTTGATCGCCGCACTGCGGACCCGGACACGAAAAAGCGCCGACGGATCGGCGCTTTTTGTTGTTCACCGGCTGCCGCAGCGCACCCGGCAGCCGGGGTCAGACCGCGAGCGTCAGCTCGAACAGTTCCCGCTTCAACACCAGTTCGCGCGGCAGGCGGTCCTGCAGCTTGTCGAACCACTCCTTGTGCAGCGCGAGTTCCTTTTTCCACGCGTCGGCGTCGACGGTCGTCAGCGCCTCGAACTGCTCGCGCGTGACATCGGCGCCGGTCCAGTCGATGTCTTCGAACTTCGGCATCCAGCCGAGGCCCGTTTCCTTGCCGGCGACGCGGCCGCGCACGCGGTCGACGATCCACTTCAGCACGCGCATGTTCTCGCCGAAGCCCGGCCACATGAATTCGCCGCGCTCGTTGATGCGGAACCAGTTCACGCAGAAGATCTTCGGCGTGTCTTCGACCACGTGGCCCATGCGCAGCCAGTGGTTGAAGTAGTCGCCCATGTGGTAGCCGCAGAACGGCAGCATCGCGAACGGGTCGCGGCGCACGACGCCCTGCGCGCCGAACGCCGCGGCAGTGGTTTCGGAGCCGAGCGTCGCGGCCATATAGACGCCGAAGTTCCAGTTGAACGCTTCATACACCAGCGGCACCGTCGTCGCGCGGCGGCCGCCGAAAATGAACGCCGAGATCGGCACGCCCTGCGGGTCTTCCCACATGGGATCGACCGACGGACATTGCGCTGCCGGCGCGGTGAAGCGCGAATTCGGGTGCGCGGCCTTGCGGCCGGTCTGCTTCGCGATCTCGGGTGTCCAGTCGTTGCCCTGCCAGTCGATTAGGTGGGCGGGCGCTTCCTTGCTCATGCCTTCCCACCACACGTCGCCGTCGTCGGTCAGCGCGACGTTCGTGAAGATGATGTTTTCCTTCAGCGTCGCCATCGCGTTGAAGTTCGTCTTCTCGGACGTGCCCGGCGCGACGCCGAAGAAGCCGGCTTCCGGGTTGATCGCATAGAACTTGCCGTCCTTGCCCGGCTTGATCCACGCGATGTCGTCGCCGATCGTCGTGATCTTCCAGCCGTCGAAGCTCTTCGGCGGAATCAGCATCGCGAAGTTGGTCTTGCCGCAGGCCGACGGGAACGCGGCGGCAACGTAGGTTTTCTCGCCTTCCGGGGATTCCACGCCGAGGATCAGCATGTGCTCGGCCAGCCAGCCTTCGTCACGCGCCATCGTCGAGGCGATGCGCAGCGCGAAGCATTTCTTGCCGAGCAGCGCGTTGCCGCCGTAGCCCGAGCCGTACGACCAGATCTCGCGCGTCTCGGGGTAATGGACGATGTATTTGGTGTCGGGGTTGCACGGCCAGCGGCTGTCCTGCTCGCCGTCGGCGAGCGGCGCACCGACCGAATGCACGCACGGGACGAATTCGCCATCGCTGCCGAGCACGTCGAACACTGCGCGGCCCATGCGCGTCATCGTGCGCATGTTCGTCGCGACGTACGGGCTGTCGGAGATCTCGATGCCGATGTGTGCGATCGGCGAGCCGAGCGGGCCCATCGAGAACGGGATCACGTACATCGTGCGCCCGTGCATGCAGCCGGCGAACAGGCCGTCGAGCGTCTCGCGCATCCGCGCCGGGTCTTCCCAGTTGTTCGTCGGGCCGGCGTCGGCCTTGTCCTTCGAGCAGATGTAGGTGCGGTCCTCGACGCGCGCGACGTCGGACGGGTCCGACCATGCCAGGTAGGAATTCTTGCGCTTTTCCGGATTCAGCTTGATCAGCATGCCTGAGGCGACCATTTCGGCGCACAGGCGGTCGTATTCTTCCTCCGAACCATCGCACCACACGACCCGCTCGGGCTCGGTCAGGGCCGCGATGCCGGCGACCCATTTCTTCAGGCCTTCGTGACGGACATAGGTGGGAGTGGCGGCCAGGGCGGCCTCGGAAAAGCGGTGATTCATGGCGACGAGCTCTCCAGATTACAGAAGCGGAACCGGTCCCGTCGGTCGAGCCTGTAGCCTTGCGGCCGGCGGGGACGAGGGGTCGTGGTGACCGCCCCGTTTCCCGAACTGTGGAAACTACTAGGGTTAACCACAGTCGGCGAAAGCCTAATATTATGCCACGGGCCGGCGGGTGCCCGAAACGGCATTGAAAGCTTTTCTTTCGCTAACGACGGGCGCGAAACCCTCGCCCGAGTCGCCCGAAGAAGCTGCCTCGCATGGGCCGCGTACAACAAATGTGTCCGGTGGCGATGCGCCACGATACGAACAACCGAAGGGATCGTCATGGATGAACTGATTCGCAGCGCCGCTCTCGACTATCACCGCTACCCGCAACCCGGCAAGATTTCGGTCACCCCGACCAAAGTCCTGTCGAACCAGCGCGACCTGTCGCTGGCGTATTCCCCCGGTGTCGCCGCAGCGTGCGATGCGATCGTCGAGGATCCGGGCGAAGCGGCGAACCTGACGGCGCGCAGTAACCTCATCGGCGTCGTCACCAATGGCACTGCAGTGCTCGGTCTCGGCAACATCGGTCCGCTCGCCGCGAAGCCGGTCATGGAAGGCAAGGGCGTGCTGTTCAAGAAGTTCGCAGGCATCGACGTGTTCGACCTCGAGATCGCCGAGAACGACCCGGACAAGCTGATCGACATGATCGCCGCGCTCGAGCCGACTTTCGGCGGCATCAACCTCGAGGACATCAAGGCGCCGGAGTGCTTCTACATCGAGTCGAAGCTGCGCGAGCGCATGAAGATCCCGGTGTTCCACGACGACCAGCACGGCACCGCGATCGTCGTCGGCGCCGCGGTGCTCAACGGCCTGCATCTGCTCGGCAAGGACCTGAAGAAGGTCAAGCTCGTGACCTCGGGTGCCGGCGCGGCGGCGCTCGCGTGCCTGCGACTGCTCGAGAAGCTCGGCATCCCGGTCGAGAACATATGGGTCACCGACATCGAAGGCGTGGTCTACGAGGGTCGCACGACGCTGATGGACCCGATCAAGGCGCGCTACGCGAAGCCGACGTCGGCGCGCACGCTGTCCGAAGTCATCGAAGGCGCCGACGTGCTGCTCGGGCTGTCGGCGGGCGGCGTCGTCAAGCGCGAGATGGTCGCGAAAATGGCCGCGAAACCGCTGATTCTCGCACTCGCGAACCCGACGCCGGAGATCCTCCCCGAAGAAGTGAAGGCGGTGCGCGACGACGCGATCATCGCGACCGGCCGTTCGGACTATCCGAACCAGGTCAACAACGTGCTGTGCTTTCCGTTCATTTTCCGCGGCGCGCTCGACGTCGGCGCGACGACGATCACCGACGAGATGCAGCTCGCCGCGGTCCACGCGATCGCCGAGCTCGCGCGCGCCGAGCAGAGCGACATCGTCGCGGCGGCGTATGGCGAGAAAGTGTCCGGCTTCGGGCCGGAGTACATCATCCCGCGGCCGTTCGACCCGCGCCTGATCGTCAAGATCGCTCCGGCCGTCGCGATCGCCGGCATGGCGTCGGGCGTCGCGACGCGACCGATCGGCGACTGGGACGCGTACCGCAGCCAGCTCAACAACTTCGTCTGGCACTCCGGCATGATCATGAAGCCGGTGTTCGCCGCTGCACGCGGCACGGCCCAGCGCATCATCTTCGCCGAAGGCGAATCCGAGCGCGTGCTGCGCGCCGTGCAGACGGTCGTCGACGAAGGCCTCGCGAGCCCGATCCTCATCGGCCGTCCGGACGTCGTGACGACGAACATCGAGCGCTTCGGGCTGCGCATCCGCGCGGAGCAGGACTTCGAGCTGGTGAACCCCGATTCCGATCCGCGCTTCAAGGAGCTGTGGACCGATTTCCACCAGATTATGGAACGGCGCGGCGTGTCGGTCGATTACGCGAAGAAGGAAGTGCGCCGGCGCACGACGCTGATCGGCTCGCTGCTGCTCAAGCACGGCTACGGCGACGGCCTGATCTGCGGCACGTACGGGATGCATGCGCTGCACCTGAAGTTCATCGAGAGCGTCATCGGCCGCAAGCCGGGCGTGAAAAACTGCTACGCGCTGAACGTCGTCAACGTGCCCGGGCGCACCGTGTTCCTCGCCGATACCTATGTCAATTACGACCCGTCGCCGGAACAGATCGTCGAGATGACGCTGCTCGCCGCCGAGGAGATGTCGCGCTTCGGCCTGACGCCGAAAGTCGCGCTGCTGTCGCATTCGTCGTTCGGCTCGGCCGATTCGCCGACCGCCGAGAAAATGCGCACGGCGCTGCGCCTCATGCACGAGCGCCATCCGGACATCGAGGTCGAAGGCGAAATGCATGGCGACGCGGCGCTCGACGCCGAACTGCGGCTGCGCATCTTCCCGAATTCGCGCATGCGCGAGCCGGCCAACCTCTTGATCTTCCCCACGCTCGATGCCGCCAACATCGCGTTCAACCTGCTCAAGACGGCCGCGGGCGAAGGCATGACGATCGGGCCGATCCTGCTCGGCGCGGCCAAGCCCGTGCATATCCTGACGCCGTCGGCGACGGTGCGCCGCATCGTCAACATGACCGCCCTGACGGCAGTCGAGGCGGCGCAGGGCCAGTCCTGAACCTGCCGGCAGCGTGATCGCATGCGTGCGTGCGTGCGTGCGTCGTGGCCGCAGCCGCCCGCACGCCGTGGCATCATTTCCCCGCCAGGTTCGATCGACGCGGGAGGCGCATGACGGAAGGGAAGGCGGCGCTGGTATTGACGGGGGGCGGCGCGCGCGCAGCCTACCAGGTCGGCGTGCTCGCCGCGATCCGCAAGATCCGGGGACGGCAGCCGGGAAACCCGTTCCCGATCCTGTGCGGCACGTCGGCCGGCGGCATCAACGCCGCGGCGCTCGCGGTGTTTTCGTCCGACTTCAATGCCGGCGTGCGCAAGCTGACGTGGATCTGGCGCAATTTTCACGTCGACCAGGTGTATCGGGCTGACGCCGCAGCGCTGATGGGCACCGGCTTGCGCTGGGGCGGCGCGCTGATGTTCGGCTGGGCGGTACGCCAGACGCCGCGCTCGCTGCTCGACAACAGCCCGTTGCGCGCGCTGCTCGAGCGCGTGCTCGACTTCTCGGCGATCCGCCGCGCGATCGACGCAGGCCACCTTCATGCCGTCAGCGTCGCCGCATCGGGTTATTCGTCCGGCGAGAACCTCGCATTTTTCGAAGCGGCCCCGGAAGTGCTGCCATGGCGCCGCGCCCAGCGCGTCGGCATGCCGACGCACCTCGGCATCGAGCACCTGCTCGCGTCGAGCGCGATTCCGTTCGTGTTTCCGGCAGTCAAGATCAATCGCGAATATTTCGGTGACGGCTCGATGCGCCAGCTCGCGCCGATCAGCCCGGCGATCCACATGGGAGCCGAGCGCATTCTCGTGATCGGTTCGGGCCGGCTCGCCGAAGAGGGGCGTCAGCGCACCGAAGACTATCCGCCGCTCGCGCAGATCGCCGGCCACGCGCTGTCGAGCATTTTCCTCGACGGGCTCGCCGTCGACCTCGAGCGCATGGAGCGCATCAACGCGACGCTCAACGCCTTCACCGCTGCCGAGCGCGACGCGGCAGGTCTCGCGTTGCGGCCGATCGAAACCTTGGTGATTTCGCCGTCGAAACGGCTCGACGCGATCGCCGGCCGTCATCGCGGCACGCTGCCGCTGGCACTGCGAACGCTGCTGCGCGGCGTCGGCGCGATGCGTCGCGAAGGTTCGACGCTGCTGTCCTACCTGCTGTTCGAGCCCGCTTTCACGCGCGCGCTGATGGATATGGGGTTCCAGGACACTCTCGCGCGGCGGGACGAGGTCGCCGCTTTTCTGCGGCTGTGAACTTTTTTTCGGGCAGTTGTGTAAGCGCCAACCCATCCCGTCGTGTTGATGTAACAATGTATCTGAGGTTTTTTGAATCCACTTCAAAAAAACTTGATATCTGCTTAATTTGATTAAAAATAAAAGTGCCATCCCGCGCACTTCCCGGCTCGCCTACCATGACTTTTCGCCACCTTGTCGTTGCCCTGCTGAGTCTTGCCCTGCTGCAGACCGGAGGGATAGAACCCGCTGCCGCCGCGACCGGACAGGAGCGGGCCCGGACGGCCAAATCGACCGCGACCAAAAAGGCGCCGGTCCGCTACACGATACGCAAAAAAACTGCCAAGGCGACGATGGTGCGCAAGGGCACGGTGCGCAAGGCCACGGTGCGCAAACCGGTGCTGCGCAAAGTGTCTGCTCGTCGCTCGCTGGCGGCCCCGATCGCGCCGATGGCTCCGGTCGAGGTCCGGCCCGAAGTCGACCGGCTGGGTAACCCACAGCTGCGCTCCGCGGCTTTCGTCGTCGTCAACCAGACGACCGGCGAAGTGATCCTCGAGAAGAAGAGCGACTCGGTGCTGCCGATCGCATCGATCACGAAGCTGATGACCGCGATGGTGGTTCTCGACGGCGGGCAGAGCCTGTCCGAAGAGATCGTCATCACCGCGGACGACCTCGACACGATCAAGGGGACGGGGTCGCGGCTCGCGCTCGGCACCCGGCTCACGCGCGAGCAGCTGCTGCACCTGGCGCTGATGTCGTCGGAAAATCGCGCCGCTTCGGCGCTCGGCCGCAGTTACCCCGGCGGCATCGCTGCGTTCGTCCAGGCGATGAACGTCAAGGCCCGCCTGGTCGGGCTCGGCGACACGCATTTCAGCGACAGCACCGGCCTCGATCCGGCGAATGTCTCGAGTCCGCGCGATCTCGTCCGCATGGTCGCCGCGGCGTCCACGTATCCGCTGATCCGCCGCTTTTCGACAAGCAGCGAAGACCATGTCGAGATCCGCGGGCGGATGCATCGCTTCGGCAACACCAACTCGCTCGTCCGCAGTCCCGAATGGGATATCGACGTGTCGAAGACCGGCTACATCCGCGAGGCGGGGCGCTGCCTCGTGATGCAGGCCCGGCTGCTCGACCAGCCGGTGATCATCGTGCTGATGGATTCGGACGGGCGCTACACGCGCACCGCTGATGCCGTGCGGATCAAGAAGTGGCTCGAGGCGGTGGGTGCCCAGCGCGTCGCAAGCATCGTCCCGGGCGGTAACGGCTAGGCGCTGCTCGGCCTTCGTCAGTGGGCGGGGCGATTCGGGACGTAACCGAGCGCCCGGGAGATTTCGTCGGCGGCTTCGCGCACGAGGGGCGCGCGGTCGGGATTGAAGCGTTCCGATGGAGTCGACAGCGACAGGCCGGCGATCAGTTCGCCGGAATCGTCGCGAATCCCGGCAGCGATGCAGCGCACGCCGTTTTCGACTTCGTCGAGGTCGAACGCGATGCCGTGCCGGCGCACCTTGTCGAGTTCCTTTTCCAGCGTGGCGGCGTCGGTGATGGAGCCAGGGGTCGAGGCCGGCAGGCCGGTGCGGCGCGCATATTCGCGCACGCGCTCCAGGCCGTCCTCGACGAGGAAGAGCTTGCCGGTGGCGGTGGTGTGCAGCGGAGCGCGCGCGCCGACGATATGCACGACGCGCACGGCCGAGCGGCCGCTCGACGTGCGGTCGACATAGACGATCTCGTCGCCATCGCGAATGCCCAGGTTGATGCTCTCGCCGGTCGCCGCGTGGAGCTTGAGCATCGCCGGCATCGCCGTCTCGCGCAGCGAAATGCGCGACTTCACGAGGCTCCCCAGTTCCAGCAGGCGGATGCCGAGCCGGTAGGTGCCGCCTTCGCCGCGCTCGACGAAACCGCTTTGCGACATCGCGCCGAGGATGCGGTGCGCGGTCGAGGGATGAAGGCCCGTCTCCTGCGCGATCTGCTTCAGCGGCGCGGGATCGGGGTGATGGGCAAGGACGTCGAGCAGCTTCATCATGCGCTCGACGACCTGGATCGGATTCTTGGTTTCGGGGGGAGATGTCACGCGGGTCACTGCGGGTTTTCCTTAACTTGTACAGTTTACTCGGGCGTCGTAATTTCGCCTAGTGAAATGAAATGGCGGTTGTCGGAATGACGAAAGAGAAAATGCGCGTCGGCCTGTTCGTCACATGCCTGGTGGATCTGATGCGTCCGCGCATCGGTTTCGCCGCGCTGCGGCTGCTCGAAGCGGCAGGCTGCGACGTCGTCGTGCCCGCCGCCCAGACGTGCTGCGGACAACCCGCCTTCAACTCCGGCGACACCCGCGTCGCGCGCGCGCTGGCGCTGAAGCTGATCGTCGAATTCGAAGGCCTAGACTACGTGGTCGTGCCGTCGGGGTCGTGCGCCGGCATGATCCGCGTGCATTACCCGCAGCTGTTCGACGACGATCCGGCCGCCGCGGCGCGCGCCCGGGCGCTGGCGGCGCGCACCTTCGAACTGACGGATTTCCTCGTCTCCGTGCTCGGTGTCGCCGAAGTGCCGGGCGACTTCGAAGGCACGGTGACTTACCACGACAGTTGCTCGGGGCTGCGCGAACTGGGCGTGAAGGCGCAGCCGCGCGCGCTGCTCGCGCACATGCCCGGCGTCGAGCTGAAGGAGATGGCCGCGAGCGAGGAGTGCTGCGGCTTCGGCGGCATGTTCTCGGTGAAGTTCGGCGACATTTCGACGCGCATCGTCGATCGCAAGTGCGACAACATCCGGGCGACGGGAGCGGACGCGGTCGTGCTCGGGGATCTGGGCTGCATGCTGAACATCGAAGGCCGGCTGCGTCGCCGCGGCGACGAGCGCACGCGCGTGCTGCATGTCGCCGAGGTGCTGGCCGGGGAAGACTGATGCGCTCGCAGGCGATGTTCTTCAAGGCGCGGGCTGGCGACAAGCTCGCGGACCGCCAGCTGCAGGCGAACCTCGGCAAGGCCAAGAGCCGCTTCGTCGAGGGGCGGGCGCAGGCCGTGGCCGACTACGATGCCGCTCCCGGCGCCGACTTCGAGGCGCTGCGGGATGCCGCCAGCGCGATCCGCGACCGCGTGCTGGCCAACCTCGACGTCTGGCTCGAGACGTTCGAGGACAAGGCACGCGCCCGCGGCGCGGAAGTGTTGTATGCGCGGGACGGGGCGGAGATCTGCCGGCTCGTCGTGGACATCGCGCGCCGCCACGGCGTGACGAAAGCCGCGAAGTCGAAATCGATGCTGTCGGAAGAGGCCGGTCTCAACGCGGCGCTCGCTGCCGCCGGGATCGAGCCGGTCGAGACCGACCTCGGTGAATACATCCTGCAGATCAACGACAACGAGCCGCCTTCGCACATCATTGCGCCGGTCTTCCACAAGTCGAAGGAGGAAGTCGCTGAGCTTTTCGCCCGCACCCACCACACGCCGAAAAAGGACGACATCGCCGGCATGGCGCGCGAGGCGCGCGAAGTCCTGCGCGAGCATTTCCTCAGCGCCGAAATGGGCATCAGCGGCGCGAACTTCCTCATCGCCGAGACCGGTTCGGCCGCGCTCGTGACGAACGAGGGCAATGGCCGCATGGTCACGACGCTGCCGAAAGTGCATGTCGTGGTGACCGGGATCGAGAAGCTCGTCCCGACGCTCGAGGACTTCTCGACGCTGATGCGGCTGTTGCCGCGCTCGGCGACCGGCCAGCGCATCTCGAACTACGTGTCGGTGCTGACCGGAGTGAAAGGCGAGGACGATCTCGACGGCCCCGAGCACCTCTACGTCATTCTCGTCGACAACGGCCGCGCGAGCCTCGTCGGCACTGAATTCGAGCCGATGCTGCGCTGCATCCGCTGTGGCGCGTGCATGAACCACTGCCCGGTGTATCAGAGCGTCGGCGGGCACGCGTACGGCTGGGTCTATCCGGGACCGATGGGCTCGGTGCTGACGCCGCTCTATACCGGCATCGACAACGCGCTCGACCTGCCGCACGCCTCGACGCTGTGCAACCAGTGCGGCGTCGTCTGCCCGGTGAAGATTCCGCTGCCGGAACTGCTGCGCAAGCTGCGCGAGAAGCAGGTCGAGCTGAAGCTGCGCCCGTGGCGCGAACGGCTCGCGCTGCGGCTGTGGGGCTGGATCGCGAGCCGCCCGGCGCTGTACGGATTCGCGGCGCGCATCGCGGTGCGCTACCTGAACCGGCGCGCCGGCGGCACGGACCGCATCGGCGCGCTGCGCGCCGCGCCGGACTGGACGGCAGGGCGCGATCTGGCCGCGCCGGAAGGGCGGACGTTCCGCGAACTGTATGCCGAGCGGATCCGACACGAGGCGAGGAGGAAGCGATGAAGCGCAGCGCGCTGCTCGAACCTGGCGCGGCCGGCGTGCACTTGCGCCGCCTGCGGTCTTTTGCGGATGCCACCGGCGCAGGCGAAGAATGAACGCGCGTGACGACATCCTCGGGCGCATCCGTGCCGCGCTGGGTCGCAGCGAGCCCAACCGGGAAGCGGCGCGGGCCGAAGTCGAAGCGGCCCTGGAGCTGCGGACTGCCGGGCCGCGTCCGTTGTTCGACGCCGATCTCGCCGCCCGCTTCCGTCGCGAGGCGGAGCGCATGTCGAGCACGATCGACGAGGTCGCAGCGCTCGCCGACGTGCCGGCTGCGGTTGCCCGGTATCTCGACGCCCGCGCGCTCGGCCGTCGCGGAGTCGTGTGGCCTGCGCTTGCCGGGCTGGACTGGGCGGCAGCGGGCCTGGCGCTGGAGCCGCGCGCCGCCGGCGACGCGGATCTGCTCGGCATCACCGGCTGCTTCTGCGCGATCGCCGAGACCGGCACGCTGATGACCTGTTCCGGCCCGCGTACCCCCGCGACGACGAGCCTGCTGCCCGAGACACATGTCGCGGTGGTGCCGATGTCGCGCATCGTCCCGGCGATGGAAGAGGCGTGGGCGCTCGCGCGCAGCGAAATCGGCGAACTGCCGCGCGCGGTGAATTTCATTTCCGGCCCGTCGCGCACCGGTGACATCGAAATGACGATCGTGCTCGGCGCGCACGGGCCATACCGCGTGCATCTGGTCCTCGTGCACGGCGAGTAGCGGCTATTGCGGCGGAAACACGGCGCCTGACCGCCTATAATCGGGCGCTTCCGATTTTTTGACGATGGCAAGGTCTGAATGAATCCTTCGATGCTCGAAATGGTCGGCACCGGCTTGTTCGCGGTGGCGGTCGCCCACACGTTCCTGACCAAGTACTTCGAGCATCTCGCTCACCTCCAGCCCAATCACGCCGGCATCTGGCACCTGCTCGGCGAAGTGGAAGTCGTGTTCGGCTTCTGGGCGTTCGTGCTGCTCATTTTCATGGCCGTGACCAGCGGTGCGAGCGCCCCGACGACCTATCTCGAAGGGCTCAACTACACCGAACCGGCGTTCGTGTTCATCATCATGGTGGTTGCCGCGAGCCGGCCGATTCTCGAGCTGTGCAAGATCGGCGCGCGTGCGCTGGCCCGCTACATTCCACTCCATGACAGCGTCGCGTTCTACTTCGTGTGCCTGTCTGCGCTGCCGCTGCTCGGCTCGTTCATCACCGAGCCGGCCGCGATGACGCTGGCCGCGCTGATGCTGCGCGACAACTTCTACGCCAAAGGGATCTCGCACCGGCTCAAGTACGTCACGCTCGGCGCGCTGTTCGTGAACGTGTCGATCGGCGGCACGCTGACGCATTTTGCCGCGCCGCCGGTGCTGATGGTGGCCGCGAAGTGGAACTGGGACTTGTGGTACATGCTCGGCCATTTCGGCTGGAAAGCGGCGCTCGCCGTGTTCGTCAACGCCGGCATCGCGACTTTCCTGTTCACACGGGAACTGAAGGCGCTGAAGGTCGACGCGCGGAGCAAGGACCGCACCGTGCCCTGGCCGCTGATCATCGCGCACGTCGCGTTTCTCGCCGGCATCGTCTATTTCGCCCATCACCCGATCGTGTTCGTCGGCCTGTTCCTGCTGTTTCTCGGCGTGGCCGAAGGCTACCGGCACTATCACGACCGCCTGATGCTGCGCGAGGGCTTGCTGGTCGGCTTCTTCCTCGCCGGGCTGGTGACGCTCGGGGCGCTGCAGCAGTGGTGGCTGCAGGACATCCTTGCGGGCATGGACACGACCGCCCTTTATTTCGGCGCCACCGCGCTGACCGCGATCACCGACAACGCCGCGCTGACCTATCTCGGCTCGCTCGTCGAAGGCACCGACGAAGCGTTCCGCTATTCGCTCGTTGCCGGAGCGGTCACCGGAGGCGGCCTGACGGTGATCGCGAACGCACCGAACCCCGCGGGCTTCGCGATCCTGCGCGGCAATTTCGAGGACGAGGCGATCAACCCGCTGGGCCTGCTCGTCACGGCGCTGCCGCCGACTCTGGTGGCGGTGCTGGCATTCCAGCTGCTGTGATGGCGAATGATCCCGGCGTGAAACGTCTCGGCAACCGACAGCCGGGAAGGCGTCCACGCGCTGTCGCGGGGAGCGGGCAGCTGTCTTCGCCTCGCAGCCGCTGCGCCGGCTAGAGGCCCGTCGAAGGTCGGGGAGGATTAGTCGCATGAGCCTTGCCCTGATCGTGATGCTGCCTTTTGTCGGGGCGGTGCTGCCGGCGCTGCTCGGGCGCGCCGGCAGCACCGCCTCCGCGCTCGCGGCGTTCTCGGTGAGTCTGCTCGCTTTCGTGCTGCTGCTGTTGCACGCGCCTGCCGTGTTCGATGGCGGCGTCGTGCAGGCCGGGTGGGTGTGGCTTCCCGGGCTGGGCCTGAACGCGAACCTGTTGCTCGACGGGCTGGGTTTCCTCTTCGCCGTGCTGATCCTCGGCATCGGCCTGCTGATCATCGCCTACACCCGTTTCTATCTGCCGAAACGCGACTCGGGCAGCCGCTTCCATGCCTATCTCCTGCTCTTCCAGGGGGCGATGCTCGGCATCGTGCTGTCGGACAATGTCCTGCTGCTGCTGATCTTCTGGGAACTGACGAGCCTGTCGTCGTTCCTGCTGATCGGTTATTCGAGGCACCTGCCCGAGGCCCGGCAAGGGGCGCGGATGGCGCTTGCGGTGACCGCCGCCGGCGGCCTGGCGATGATCGCCGGCATGCTGATCCTCGGCGACATCGCCGGATCCTTCGATCTGACGGTGATCCTGCAGCAGCGCGACCAGATCCACGCGTCACCGCATTACCTGCCGGCGCTGCTGCTGATCCTCGGCGGCTGCTTCACGAAATCGGCGCAGTTCCCGTTCCATTTCTGGCTGCCGCATGCGATGGCCGCGCCGACGCCGGTATCGGCTTACCTGCATTCGGCGACGATGGTCAAAGCCGGCGTGTTCCTGCTGGCGCGGCTGTGGCCGGTGCTCTCCGGCACCGATATCTGGTTCTACGTGGTCGCGACGACCGGCCTCGCGACGATGCTGATGGGTGCCGTCGTCGCGCTGTTCAAGGACGAACTGAAGGCCTTGCTCGCGTTCTCGACGATCAGCCACCTTGGCCTGGTGGTGATGCTGTTCGGCTTCGGCACGCCGCTCGCGGCGGTCGCCGGCGTGTTCCACATCCTCAATCACGCGACTTTCAAGGCGGCGCTGTTCATGACCGCCGGCATCATCGACCACGAAGTCGGCTCGCGCGACATCCGCCAACTCGGCGGGCTCGCGGCGCTGATGCCGGTGACGGCGACGCTCGCGACGCTCGCTGCGGCGTCGATGGCCGGAGTGCCGCTGCTCAACGGCTTCCTGTCGAAGGAGATGATGCTCGACGCGGCCGCGCGGACGCAATGGGCGGGGCAGGGCTGGGTCGTGCCGCTCGTCGCGACGGTGGCGGCGATGTTTTCGGTCGCGTATTCGTTTCGCTACATCGTGCACGTGTTCTTCGCGCGACGGCAGGAGCGCCATGCCAAAAGCCTGAAAGACCCGTCCGCCGGATTGTGGCTGCCGCCGCTGGTGCTCGTCGCGATCGCCGTGCTGATCGGCCTGTTTCCCGCTGCGCTCGCGGGACCGCTGGTCGCGACGGCGGCAGCGGCAGTCGTCGGCGGCCCGCTGCCCGAGTACGAGCTTGCGCTGTGGCACGGCCCGACGCCTGCGCTCGCGATGTCGGTGGTGGCGCTGGTCGCCGGGCTTTTCCTGCTGTCGCGCCATGTGCGGCTGCGGGAAGCGTGGCAGGCACTGCCGCATCCGCAAGCCAAGCCGATGTTCGATGCGGCGATCGCCGGCAGCGTCGCCTTCTGCAGGCAGGTGACGGTGGACGTGCACAACGGGTCGCTGCGGCGTTACGTCGCGTTCCTCGTCGGCAGCGCGGTGTTCATCGGCAACGTCGGCTTCTTCAGCGGCAGCCACGCGGCGGGCGTGCGCGAGACGCTGGCCGCGCCCCGGTCGCGATCGTCGCGTGGCTGCTGCTCGCCGGCTGTTGCGCCGCCGTGCTCGTGCTCCAGCGCCAGCGGGTGCTCGCGCTGGTGACCGTCGGAGTGATCGGGCTCATCGTCGCTTTCGCCTTCCTCTACCTGTCGGCGCCGGATCTCGCGCTGACGCAGATCGCCGTCGAGGTCGTCACGGTGGTCCTGATGCTTCTTGCGCTGAACGTGCTGCCGAAGACGACTCCGGCCGAGAGCGGCCGCGTGCGCCGGCTGCGCGATGCGACCTTGGCCGGGCTCGCCGGGCTCGGCAGCGGCGGGGCAGCGTGGGCAGTGATGACGCGAGACGTCGAGACGCTGTCCGGCTATTACCTCGAGCGCGCGCTTCCCGACGGCGGCGGCGCGAACGTCGTCAATGTCATCCTCGTCGATTTCCGCGGCTTCGACACGTTCGGGGAAATCATCGTCCTCGGCATCGCCGCGCTGACGGTTTTCGCGTTGCTCGACGGTGCGCAGCGCCGCTTCGTCAGGACGGCCCGCCTGGAGGAAGCGTCCCCGCCCCGCGCGCGGGACCGCCGGCCGCTGATGCTGGCCGTCGTCGCGCGGATCATGCTGCCGCTCGCGCTGGTCGTCGCCGCCTACATTTTCCTGCGCGGTCACCACGCTCCGGGAGGCGGTTTTGTCGCCGGGCTGATCGTCGCGATTGCGCTGATCATGCAGTACATCGCCGGCGGGGCAGCGTGGGCGGAACAGCGGCTCGGGCCGGATCACCATTCTGTCATCGGTGCCGGCGTGCTCGTCGCGGCGGGGACCGGAGTCGCCGCCTGGATCGTCGGCCATCCGTTCCTGACGAGCGCTTTCGGCCATGTTGCAGTGCCGCTGCTCGGCGTCGTCGAATTCTCGAGCGCGATGGCTTTCGATGCCGGCGTGTTCCTGACCGTCGTCGGCGCCGTGATGCTGATACTGGCGACGTTCGGCCGTATCGACCGGCGCGACCAGCCGGCACCCGCTCACGCACTGCCGGCGCCCGGGCTTCCCGACGCGCCCAGGCAGGAGGGCTAGGATGGAGTTCCTCGTCGCAACCGCAATCGGCATGCTCACCGCGACCGGCGTCTATCTGCTGCTGCGCGCGCGCAGCTTCCCGGTCGTGCTCGGGCTCGCGCTGCTGTCCTATGCGGTCAACGTGTTTCTGTTCGCGGCCGGCCGCCTCGCCGTCGACCTGCCGCCGGTGATCCGGGCCGGCCGCGATTACACCGACCCGCTGCCGCAGGCGCTCGTGCTGACCGCGATCGTCATCTCGTTCGGCATGACCGCGGTGGTGGTCGTCATGGCGGCTCGCGCGTATGTCGAAAGCGGCAGCGACCGCGTCGACGACGAAGCGGGCGGCACCGGCGACGGAGGCGGGCGTTGATAACCCACGAAATCGTCCTCCCGATCGTGCTGCCGGCGGTCATCGCGGCGGTGATCGCGCTGACGATGCGTCGCGATATCGCGCTGGCGCGCACCGCTTCGCTCGCCTCGGCGGTCGCGCTGCTGCTGCTCGGCATCGCGCTCGTGAGCTTGGCGAGCGACGGCAGCGTCCGCACCTACGCCCTTGGCGGCTGGCCGGCGCCGTTCGGCATCGTGCTGGTGCTCGACCGCCTGTCGGCACTGATGCTGCTGCTCACTGCGGTGCTCGCCGTCGCGGTGCTGCTGTATGCGGTGAATGGCTGGGATACGCGCGGCAGGCATTTCCACGCACTGCTGCAGTTCCAGCTGATGGGGCTGAACGGCGCTTTTCTGACTGGCGATTTCTTCAACCTCTTCGTGTTCTTCGAAGTGCTGCTGATCGCATCCTACGGCCTGATGGCGCACGGTGGCGGTGCGCGAAGGGTGGCTGCCGGCGTCCGGTACGTGGTCGTCAATCTCGCGGCATCGGCGCTGTTCCTGTTCGCCGTCGGACTGCTGTATGCCGTCACCGGCACGCTGAACATGGCCGATCTCGCCGTCAAAGTCCCTGAGGTCGCAGCGGCCGACCAGGCCCTGCTGCGCAGCGGGGCGCTGCTGCTGCTGCTGGTCTTCGCAGTCAAGGGAGCGCTGGTGCCGCTGCACTTCTGGCTGCCGGATGCCTACGTGAATGCGCCGGCACCGGTCGCGGCGCTGTTTGCGGTCCTGACCAAGGTCGGTGCCTACGCGATCATCCGCCTGTTCACGCTCGCGTTCGGCGAAGGGGCGGGCGACGCGGCGTGGCTCGCCGCGCCGTGGCTGATGCCGGCGGCGATGCTGACGCTGCTGCTCGGGATGTTCGGGGTGCTCGCCGCGCGCCGGCTCGCGGCGATGGTCAGCTTCGCGGTGCTCGGTTCAATGGGTACGCTGCTGATCGCAGTCGCGCTGTTCACGCCGCCCGCGTTGTCGGCGGGACTTTACTATCTGCTGCACTCGACCCTTGCTGCCGGCGCGCTGTTCCTCGTCGCCGATCTCGTCGCGGAGCGCCGCGCCGGCCACGGCGACGCGCTCGTCGCGGCGCCGGTGTTCGCGCAGTCGGGTCTGCTGGGCGCGCTGTTCGTGCTCGGCGCGATCGCGATGGCGGGGCTGCCGCCAATGTCCGGTTTCATCGGCAAGCTGCTGATTCTCGACGCCGCGCGCGACGCCTTCAACCGCAACTGGATCTGGAGCCTGATGCTGTCGACGTCGCTGCTGGCGATCATCGGCTTCGCGCGCGGCGGCAGCTCGCTGTTCTGGAAAAGCGCATCGTTTCCCGGCCGGCTCGACGCGCGTCAGCCGATGCGCGCGGCGCTGACGATCACGGCCGCCGCGCTGCTGCTCGCCGCCAATGCCGCGCTGGTGGTGTTTGCCGGGCCGGTCACGCGTTACCTCGATGCGACTGCGGCACAGCTGTTTGCTCCGAGCGACTACATCGATGCGGTTCTCGGCGCTGAAGGAGGCAACGAATGACTGGCGACCCTTCCCGCCGCCCGCCTGCCGGCTGGCTGCCGCATCCGCGCCTCGCGCTGCTGCTCGCAGTGCTGTGGCTGCTGCTGCAGAACCGCTTCACCGTCGGCGGCCTGCTCGTCGGGCTCGTGCTCGGCGTCGTCATTGCGCACGCGACGCGCAGCTTCTGGCCGCAGCGCCCGCATGTCCGCGCCTGCGGCAAAGTCTTCGCGTATCTGCTGAGGGTGTTCCGCGATATCCTCGTCGCCAACCTCGCCGTTGCGCGATTGATTCTGTTCCGCCCGGCGGCGCGCCTCGAGCCGTGCTGGATCGTCGTGCCGCTCGATCTGGAATGGCCGGAAGCGATCGCGGTTTTTGCCGCCACGATCACGCTGACGCCCGGAACGGTGAGCTGCGACCTCTCCGCCGACCGCCGCACCCTGCTCGTGCATTGCCTCGATGCGCCGGATCCGGAGGCGATAGTGCGAATTCTGAAAGAACGCTACGAGGCGCCGCTGAAGGAGATATTCGAATGATCGGATACGCGCTCGCATTCGGTTTCGCCGCGATCTCGGTCGCGCTGCTGCTGAACCTGTGGCGGCTCGCGACGGGCCCGACAGTGATCGACCGGCTGCTCGCCGCGGACACGATCGTCACGAACCTCATCGCGCTGATCATCCTGTACGGGATCCGCCAGATGACGAGCACTTACTTCGAAGCGGCGTTGCTGTTCGCGATGTTCGGCGTCATCTCGACGATCACATACTGCCGTTTCATGCTGCGCGGGGACGTCCTCGAATGATCGAAACGCTGGGCGAACTGGTCGTCTCGCTGCTGATCGTCGCCGGCAGCGGCTTCACGCTGGTGGGATCGATCGGCCTCGTCAAGCTGCCCGACCTGATGACCCGCCTGCATGCCCCGACCAAGGCGACGACCGCCGGTGTCGGCGGCGTGCTGCTCGCATCGATGATCCATGTCGTCGTGCGCAGCGGCGAAGTGTCGGCGCATGAACTGCTCATCGCGCTGTTCCTTTTTCTGACCGCCCCGATCAGCGCGCATTTCCTTGCGAAAGCCTACCTTCACCTCCACGGTGATCGCGAGCGGAACTTTCCCCGGACGTGCAATGGGCGCGCGTGGACGGTGTTCGACGAAGCTGGCGAAGAATTGCCGCGCGAAGACAGACCGCAACCGCCGCCGCGCGTATGATTCGGCACCGGGCCCGCTCGGCCGACTTTTTCTGATTGCAGGTTGCCATGAAACGCTCCCCCTCCGCCGGAGATCCCGGCCGGCCCGCCGCCGAGACGGACGATACGACCACAACGCCTTCCCGCAGCGTCGCAGGCGACCAAGCCGCCCCCGGCGCCCGCAGGACGCTCGGCGTCAAGCCGGCGGCCGCCGATGCCGCGGCGAGTGACGCCGGCCCCGCCAGGAAAACCGGCCTGCGCACGCGCTTCCTGCCGTCAGCCGATCGCCGCGGCACGGGAAAGCCTCCCGAGCGCCAAGCCCTGGCCCCAGCGAAAGACGCCGAGCGCAAGCCGCGGCCGCCGCGCAAGAATTCCCCTCACCATCCCCCTTCGGTGGGCGGCGATGGTCCTGTTCGCAGGACCGCGAAGGCTCCCGCTGCCGGACGCATTTCGGACCGCCCGCGGTCCCGCCCTCCCGAGGCCGTCGCGCGTCCGCGCCCCGCCGCGCCGTCCGTTGCCGCGCCAGCGCAGACTAATGCGCCGGAAGGCGTGCGGCTGTCGAAAATCATGTCGGAGCGCGGCCTGTGTTCGCGTCGCGAGGCGGACGAGATCATCGAGCGCGGCTGGGTGTTCGTCGACGGGCAGCGGGTCAGCGAGCTGGGCATCCGCATCGACCCGAACGCCGAGATCACGCTCGCCGCGCAGGCGAAGCGCCGCCAGATGGAGCAGGTCACGATTCTGCTGCACAAGCCGGTCGGCTACGTGTCCGGGCAGCCCGAACCGGGCTTCGAGCCGGCGGTGTCGCTGATCGGGCCGGACAACCAGTTCGACCGCGCCGACGCGCAGCGCTTCCATCCTTCGCACCTGAAAGGGATCGCGCCCGCGGGACGGCTCGACATCGACTCGACCGGCCTGCTGGTGCTGACGCAGGACGGACGGATCGCGCGCCAGCTGATCGGCGACGATTCGAAAGTCGAGAAGGAATACCTCGTGAGGGTCGAAGGCAGACTGGACGAACGTGGCCTCGCGCTGCTCAACCACGGTCTCGAACTCGACGGCCGGACACTGCGTCCGACGAAAGTCGAGTGGCTCAACGAGGATCAGCTTCGCTTCGTGCTGCGCGAAGGCCGCAAGCGCCAGATCCGGCGGATGTGCGAACTGGTCGGACTGAAGGTCGTCGGCCTCAAGCGCGTGCGCATCGGGCGCGTCAAACTCGGCGACCTGCCGCTCGGGCAGTGGCGCTTTTTACGAGAAGACGAACGCTTCTGAACGCGGTTGCACGTCGTCGGCGAACCGGGTGCCGCGCGCTTTCGGCCGCCGCGGAGGCGGCACGCGCCGGCAGGGCAGGCTGGCCGGGTCGGTGACGCCGGATTGTTCGGTGAAAATGCCTTTCAGCGGGCAGTCGAAACCGGGCGGGCAGCCGTGCTCGCACGCACATTCCTGCTGGGTTTCGTCCAGCAGCACCAGTTCCCGTACCGCCTCGCAGCGGCCGACCGGCGAGTCGAAGAAACACATGACAACCTCCATGCTGTAGTTGCGCGAAGAGCGAATCCGTCGATTCACTGTAGTCGTCGTGGACGGCGGTCGCCGCAGCCGATCGCGGGAGTTTGATCTGACGCAATGAAACGGCGTCGGGGCAGGACGAAGGCGTCGCCTGCGCTTCACGCGTTCCGCGGTTGCTATTCGGCTCGCAGCGCTTCGACCGGATCGAGCCGCGCCGCCTTGCGCGCCGGCAGCACGCCGGCGAGCAGGCCGATCGCGATCGCGAGCACTTCGGCGACGACGACGAAATGCCATGGCGTGCTCACCGGCAGCGCCGGCACGAGCAGCCCGACGAGCTGCGCGAGCCCGGCGCCGGCGAGGAGGCCAAGCGCGCCGCCGATCGCGGCCAACGCGACCGCTTCGCCGAGGAACAGGCCGAGTATCGTCGCGCGCCGCGCGCCGAGCGCGACGAGCAGGCCGATCTCGTTCGTGCGCTCGCTGACCGCGATCGTCATGATCGTGACGATGCCGACGCCACCGACGGCAAGCGAAATGCCGCCGAGCGCACCGACCGCCGCGGTGAGAATGTCGAGGATGTTCGACAGCCGCGCGAGCATGTCTTCCTGTGTCGTCAGCGTCACGTCGTCCTGGCCGTGGCGCGCGGCCAGCAGCGCGCGGATCGCTTCGGCCACGGCTGCAGCCGGCGTCGTCTCCGCATAAGTGACGTCGATCTCCATCAGCCCTTCGCGGTTGTACAGCGCGAGCGCGCGTGCCGTCGGGATGTAGGCGGTGTCGTCGAGGTCGACGCCGAGAAACTGGCCTTTCTCCGCCATGACGCCGATGACGCGGTAGCGTTCGCCGCCGATGCGCAGCCGTTCGCCGAGCGCGTTCGCATTGCCGAACAGCTCGCGCTTGAGCTTCGCACCGAGCACGACGAACGCGCGGGCGCCGGCCGGGTCGTCCGGCGGCAGGAAGCGGCCGATGCCGACCCGCATCGAGAACAGCCGGTCCATGTCGGCGCCGACGCCGTAGATGCTGGTGCGCCGCACGCGCCCGGCCGCGGAGACCTCCGAGTTGCCGTGCACGATCGGTGTCATGCCGGTGACGAGCGGCAGGCGCGCGATCGCGGCGGCGTCGTCGAGCGTGAGTTCGCGCGTCGTGCTCGGCAGCCCGGGCGGGCCCCCGCGTGCGCCCTGCCGGCCCGGCGTGACCTGGATGATGTTGGTGCCGAACTGCGTGAATTCCTTGAGCACGAACTGGTGCAGGCCTTCGCCGATCGAGGTCAGCAGGATCACCGCGGCGATGCCGACGCCGATACCGAGCAGCGTCAGGAAGCTGCGCAGCCGGTGGGCGACGAGCGAGCGCAGCGCGAGCTGGAGGAAGTCGGCGAGGCTCATCGCTTCGCCAGCGCCTGCACCGCGTCGAGGCGCGCAGCGCGGCGCGCCGGCATGACGCCGAACAGCACGCCGGTCACGATCGCCGTGCCGAGCCCGGCGTACACGGCCCAGTCCGGCGGCCAGGCCGGCAGCACCGGGAATGCGAGCCGCAGCCCCCAGGCGCCGAGGTGCCCGAGCGCGAGGCCGGCGAGCGCGCCCGCGAGCGACAGCAGCGCCGCTTCGGCGAGGAAAGCGAAGCGGATGTTGCGTCCGGTCGCCCCCAGCGCTTTCAACAGGCCGATTTCCGCGGTGCGCTGCGTGACCGCGACGAGCATCACGTTCATCACGAGGATGCCTGCGACCGCCAAGCTGATCGCGGCGATGCCGGCGACCGCGAACGTCAGCGCGCCGAGGATGCGGTCGAAAGTGCCGAGCACCGCGTCCTGCGTGATCACGGTGATGTCGAGTTCGCCGTCGCGACGCGTGCGCATGATGTCTTCGACCTGGCGCTGGGCCGAGGCGAGCGCGTCGCGGCTGCGCGCTTCGACCATCACGCGGAACAGCGTGTTGGTGTTGAACATCGCCTGCGCGGTCGCGACCGGCACGACGACAAGCTCGTCGGTGTTCATGCCCAGGCCCTGGCCGGACTTCTCGAGCACGCCGATGACGCGCAGCCGCCGGTCGCCGACGCGGATCATGCGGCCGACCGCGGACTCTATGCCGAAGAGCTCGTCGCACAGCGTCGCACCGAGCACCGCGACCGACGACGCGCGTTCGAGATCCTCGCGCGGCAGGAAGTGCCCCAGCCCCATGCGGTAGCCGCGGATGTCGAGGTAGTCCGCGCTGGTGCCGAGCACGAGCACTTCGCGCAGCCGTCCGCCGTACGCGATTTCGGAATTGCCGAGCGTCAGCGGCGTGATGCGCTGCACGTCGGGTGCACGCAGCAGCGCCGCGGCGTCGCGCACCGTGAGGTCGCGCGGCGTGCTCGTGAACAGGCTGCCGAGACCGACGCCGCCGGTTTCCGAACGCCCGGGCAACACGATGATGAGGTTGCTGCCGAGCGCGGAGAACTCGTTGACGACGTAACGGCGCGCCCCGTCGCCAAGCGCCGTCAGCACGACGACCGCGGCGACGCCGATCGACATCGCGAGGATCATCAGCGCGGTGCGCAGCGGATAGCCGGTGGCCGCGCGCGTCGCGAAGCGCAGGGTGTCGGCGGGCGTCATTCAGGCGGGCGAAGCGGCGTCCGCACGCAGGTCGGCGACGAGCGCGCCGTCTTCCATCATCAGCCGGCGCCGCGCCCGCCCGCCCATCACGGGATCGTGCGTGACGACGATCAGCGTCACGCCCGACGCGTTCAGGCTCTCGAGCAGCGCGGTGACGTCCTGGCCGGTCGCGCGGTCGAGGTTGCCGGTCGGCTCGTCGGCGAGGATCATCGCCGGGCGCATGATCGTCGCGCGCGCGATGGCGACGCGCTGGCGCTGGCCGCCGGACAGTTCGTCGGGGCGATGATCGGCGCGCGTGTCGAGACCGAAGTTCTGCAGCGCTTCGGCGACGCGCGGGCCGCGCTCGGCGGACGGCACGCCGGCCAGCATCAGCGGCAGCGCGATGTTCTCGGCGGCGGTGAGGCGCGGCACGAGATGGAAGCTCTGGAACACGAAGCCGATGCGGTTGCGCCGGACTTCGGCCTGCTCGTCGGCAGTGAGCGTCGTCACGTCGCGCCCTTCGAGCCGGTAGGTGCCGCCATTCGGCCGGTCGAGCAGGCCGAGCAGGTTCAGCAACGTGGACTTGCCCGAACCCGACGGCCCCATCACCGCGACGTATTCGCCGGCCGCAATCGCGACCGTCACGGCGTGCAGCGCATGGACTTCGCTGTCGCCGAGCTTGAAGACGCGTTCGATGCCGGAGAGTTCGATCTGCGCCATGGCCGTTTCAGCGCGCCGCACGTGCGTCGTTTTCCGGCTCGACGCGCGCGCCGGGCTTGACGCCCTCGCGTTCGAGCGAGCTGACGATGCGATCCCCGGCGACGAGCCCGTCGAGCACTTCGGTGTAGTCCCAGTTCGCCACCCCGGGCTTGATCTCGCGCGCTTCGAGCGTGCCGTCCGATTCGCGATAACGCAGCACCTGGTTACCTTCCTGCAGCGTCGCGGTCGGGATGCGCAGCACGTTCTCGCGCACTTCGAGGACGATTTCTGCGTCGGCGCTGTAGCCGACGAGCAGGCCGCGCGCTTCGAGCGGCCGGACGAACTCGAGATCGACATCGACCGTGCGCGCCTGCTTCTCGACAGCGGTGATGTAAGGTGCGACGCGCTTGACCGTCGCGTCGAACACTTTTCCCGGCAGCGCGTCGAGGGTCACGCGGGCGCGCTGGCCGGGATGGATTTTCGGCGCGTCGATCTCGTCCATCGGCGCCTTGACGTACAGGCAGCTGTCGTCGATCAGGTCGATCGCCGGCGGCGTCGGCACGCCCGGCGGGGACGGCGTCGAATATTCGCCGAGCTCGCCGGTGATCTTCGCGACCGTGCCGGCGAACGGTGCGATCAGCACGGTGCGCTGCCGGTCGGTCGCAGTCGCGTCGATCTGCGCTTCGGCGGTGCGCGTGTCGGCGCGCGCGGTTTCGCAAGCGGCTCGGAGGGCCCGGGCTTCGGTGCGGGCCTGCTCCTCGCGCGACGCCGAGATGAAATTGCGCTGGAAGAGTTCGCTCTGGCGGGCCGCTTCGCGTTCGGCATTGTCGGCCTGCGTGCAGGCTTCCTGCACGCGGCGGCGCGCGGTCTCGAGCTGCGCACGGTTGACGGCGAGCCGGGCGTCCTGGTCGGCGTTCCACAGCCGCATCAGCACCTGCCCGGCTTCGACCCGGTCGCCTTCCTCGACGCCGAGGAAATCGATGCGCCCGCCGATGATCGTCGACAGCTTGGTGCGCTGGCACGCTTCGATTTCGCCGGCGCGCGTGTTCGACAGCGTCGCCTCGACGAGGCCATGCCGGACTTCGACGAGCCGCACCGCGACCGGTTTGGGGCGAGTGAACCACCAGACGACGGTGGCGACGAGCGCGAGGACGACGAGGGTGACGACAACCGCGCGCACGCGGCGAAGGAGGGGAGTCATCGGCTTTCAATCGGCATTTTTCGCCGATGATCCGCCGATGGCCGCAGCGGCGCAACCGCGATTCCGGCTGCCGCGGCCGGACCGGCGCGCGGTCGTGCCGAGCCGCTCGCGGACGGGCCGCTTATCCTTTGGTCTTGCTCCACGAATCCTTCAGCGTCACGGTGCGGTTGAAGACCGGCGCGCCGGCGGTCGAGTCGATCCGGTCGGCGACGAAGTAGCCGTGGCGCTCGAACTGGAAGTGCTCTTCCGGCCGGGCGTTCGCGAGCGCCGGTTCGAGCTGCGCGCGGATCGTCAGCTTCGACGTGTCGTTGAGGTCGTCGATGTAGCTGCGCTCGAAATCCTCCGGATCGCCTTCGCGCCGATTGCCGGGGTAGGGATGGGCGAACAACCGGTCGTAGAGCCGCACTTCGGCTTCGTACGCGTGCGCGACGGACACCCAGTGCAGGTTGCCCTTGACCTTGACGCTGTCGGCGCCCGGCGTGCCGGACTTCGTGTCGGGCAGATACTCGCACAGCACCGCGGTGACGTTGCCGTCGGCATCCTTCTCGCAGCCGGTGCATCTGACGACGTAGCCGTAACGCAGCCGCGCGAGGTTGCCGGGGGAGAGGCGGTGGAAGCCTTTGGCCGGCGTTTCCATGAAGTCCTCGCGCTCGATCCACAGTTCGCCGGAGAACGGCATCGACCGCTTGCCCAGCTCGGCTTTGAGCGGATGGTTTGGCGCTTCGCACTGCTCGCTGTGCCCTTCCGGGTAGTTCGTGATGACGAGCTTCAACGGATCGAGCACGGCGACGCGCCGCTCCGCGGCATCGTTCAGGTCCTCGCGCATGCATTCCTCGAGCACGCTGACGTCGATCCACGTATCCGACTTCGTCACGCCGATGCGCTCGGCGAAAAGACGGAAGCCCGCCGCCGTGAAGCCGCGCCGACGCGCGCCGACGAGCGTCGGCAGGCGCGGATCGTCCCAGCCATCGACATGGTGTTCATCGACGAGCTGGATCAGCTTGCGCTTCGAGAGCACGACGTAAGTCAGGTTGAGCCGCGCGAATTCGATCTGCTGCGGCAGCGGCCGCGGGAAAAAACCGCCCGTCGCGAGCGCGTCGAGCAGCCAGTCGTAGAACGGGCGCTGGTCCTCGAACTCGAGCGTGCACAGCGAATGCGTGATGCCTTCGATCGCGTCCTCGATCGGATGCGCGAACGTGTACATCGGGTAGATGCACCAGGCGTCGCCGGTGCGGTGGTGAGTCGCGCGGCGAATGCGGTAGATCGCCGGGTCGCGCAGGTTGAGGTTCGGCGAAGCCATGTCGACTTTCGCGCGCAGGATGTGCTGCCCGTCGCTGAACTCGCCGGCGCGCATGCGGCGGAAAAGCTCGAGGTTTTCCTCGACGCTGCGGCTGCGGTACGGGCTGTCGCGCCCGGCTTCGGTCAGCGTGCCGCGATACGCGCGCATCTCCTCGGCCGATAACGATTCGACATAGGCCCGGCCCGACGTGATCAAGTATTCGGCGCACGCGTACATGCGTTCGAAATAATCCGACGCGAAGTACAGGTGTTCGCCCCACTCGAAGCCGAGCCAACGCACCGCCTCGATGATCGAGTCGACGTATTCCTGCTCTTCCTTTTCGGGATTGGTGTCGTCGAAGCGCAGATGGCAGGCGCCGCCGTAGCTTTGCGCGAGGCCGAAGTTCAGGCAGATCGACTTCGCGTGGCCGTAGTGCAGGTAGCCGTTCGGTTCGGGCGGAAAGCGGGTTTCGACGCGGCCGCCCCATTTCCCGCTCCGGTTATCCTCGTCGATGAGGTTGCGGATGAAGTTGCTCGCAGGGGGCGCAATGGCGCCGGATTTCGGAGTGTCGGACACGGGGTGAAGCCTCGGAGAATGGGTGCAATGCCCGGAAGCCGGCGATTCTACCGCCGCCCCCGGTTGAAATCGAATCGTCGCGGCAGGGGGCAGAGCGTTGCGCCGGTCGCGTCCGGTAGAATGCCGGCGGTTTTGCATGCACAGGAATGTCATGACAGGTGAGCCGATCGAGCCGTTACCGATCTCCCGGACGTCCGTTCAGACGGGCGAAGACGCGATGCATGGCGGAAGCGCCCGATGACGTCGCCGGTGACGGTGTCGGCGTTTCTCGCGGTCGGCGCCGGCGCGGCGCTCGGTGCGTGGCTGCGCTGGGGGCTCGGACTGCTGCTGAACCCGATCTTCCTGACCATTCCGTTCGGCACGCTCGCGGCGAACCTGCTCGGCGGCTTGCTGATGGGCGCTTCGCTCGCGTGGATCCATGCCGTTCCCGCGATGTCGCCCGTGCTGAAGCTGCTGCTGACGACCGGTTTTCTTGGCGGACTGACGACCTTTTCGACGTTCTCCGCCGAAGGCCTGCATCTCGTCCAGCGCGGCGAATGGGGCTGGCTCGCGTTGCACACCGCGCTTCACGTCGCCGGGTCGCTGCTGATGGCGGGGGTCGGTTACGCGGCGTTCAATGCCTGGCGCGGCTGAACGCGAAACATCTACCGAACACCTACTTTCGCGTCGCGCTCGCCAGCCAGGCGCATGCGCCCAGGCCCGCCGCGCGACCCGTCGCAAAGCAGCCGGTCAGCAGGTAGCCGCCGGTCGGCGCCTCCCAGTCGAGCATCTCGCCGCAGCAGAAGACTCCCGGGAGCTTGCGGATCATCAGGCCTTCGTCGAGCTCCTCGAACACCACGCCGCCCGCGGTGCTGATCGCCTCGTCGAGCGGTCGAGGCGCAACCAGTTTGAGCGGCAGCGCATGGATCGCGGCGGCAAGCCGGGCGGGCGATGCGAACGCGTCCGGAGCCAGACACTCGCGCAGCAGCGCGGCCTTGACGCCGGTAATCCCCACCTTGCTTTGCAGGTGGCTCGACATCGATCGGGTGCCGCGTGGGCGTGAGAGTTCTTCGGTGAGCCGTTCGAGCGTGCGGTCCGGCGCGAGATCGATCGACAGTTCGACGGTGCCGTTCGCCGCGAGTGCGTCGCGCAGCGGCGCCGAAAGCGCGTAGATCAGGCTGCCTTCGAGGCCCGTCGCCGACACCATGCATTCGCCCGCACGCTGATGCGTCTCGCCGCGGGCGTCGGTGAAGGCGAGCGCGACGGATTTCAGCGGCTGGCCGGCGAAACGAGCGCGGAAATGCTCGCTCCAGCCCATGCCGATCGCATCACGACTGGAATGTTGCACGGCGACGTCGAAACCGCAGTTCGCGGCTTTCAGCGCCGCGACCGTGACGTTACGCTCGCAAAGCCACGGCACCCACGCGCCGTCCGAGCCGAGTCTCGCCCAGCTCGCGCCGCCGAGCGCGAGCACGACCGCGTCGGCGCTGACGACGCGCTCACCGGCAGGGGTCGCGAAGCGCAGGCCGCGCGTCGGCAAATCCTCGCCTGAGTGCCAGCCCAGCCAGCGGTGGCGCACGTGAAAGCGCACTCCGGCCTCGCGCAGCCGATGCAGCCATGCGCGCAGCAGCGGCGCCGCTTTCATTCCGACCGGAAACACCCGCCCGGAACTGCCGACGAACGTCTCGATGCCGAGCCCGTGCGCCCAATCGCGCAGCGCGGTCGCGCCGAACGCCGCGAGCAGGCGCTCGAATTCGGGCCGGCGTTCGCGGTAGCGCGAGGCGAAGGCGTCGGGCGCTTCCGAATGGGTGAGATTCAGGCCGCCGATGCCGGCGAGGAGAAACTTGCGCCCGAGCGAAGGCATCGCGTCGAAGACGTCGACGGCGTGACCGCGCGACGAAAGCATTTCGGCAGCCATCAGTCCTGCCGGCCCGCCGCCGATGACGGCGACGCTGCCTTTCCCGCTGCCGCTCATCGCGCGATCTCCCGCCACGCTGCGAGCTTTGCGGCATAGGGGACCGACGCATTCGCCGGGCTCGTCGATGGCAGCCGCCGAAGTTCGAATTCGAAGCGTCCTTCGAGTGCCGGCAGGACCTCGCGGCGGAAGCATTGTTCGGCCGTCGTGCCGTTGCAGAACACCCGGTCGATCGACGGGTGCAGGGCGAAGAAAGTCGCGAAATCATTGACCTCGATCGAGTCGTTCTCGATGTTCGAATCGAGGCTGCCGGACCGGCGGCAGGCGCCGAGCACGTCCCACAGCGCGTAGCCCGCCTTGGCCAGGCGACGCGTGCGCTGCGCATAAGGCAGCGCCGGATCGATGCCGAGCACTTCGCCGAGGATCGGCCAGAAGAGATTGCGGCGATGCGCGTAATACTCGACCGCCGCCAGCGAGGCGGCGCCCGGCATGCTGCCGAGGATCAGAGTGTGGGCGCCGGGAGCGGCGACCGGCGGAAAGCCTTCGAGTCGGGACATGGGGTGTGGGGAATCGGGGAGTCGGGGAGTGGGGGAGGGGGCGGGGCGGCACGCGAGGACATCGCGCAAGCGACGCAAGGTACCGAGCGATTCCGTTGGCGGCAAGCCATGCGGCACCGGCTCGGCAGCGGCAGGAGCGGGCCGGGCCGGATTTTCGCGGTTGTCTACAATGAAAACGTTAAAACGAGGCGGGACTTTTCGCTGCGCCGGAAGGTCCAATTCCGGTCTCGTCACGCGAACCGAGGAGGTCGACGATGAACACGCACAATCTTCCGAAAATGTTCTATTCGTATCGCGAAGGCTGGCAGTATCTGATCGAAACTCACCCCAGCGTGAGAAAGCTTTTCACGACGTTCGTGCTGCCGATGTCGCTGATCCCTCCGGTGATGTTGCTGTATGCGCTGCTGGTCATGCCGGGAGGAGTGTTTCCGGAACTGGTGCCGGCGATCACGGTCGGCGAAGCGCTCGCCGTTGCCGTCGCGTTCTTCCTCGCGGAGCTGGCGATGGTCTTGCTGATGGCGTCGATCATCCAGCAGATGGGTGACGTCGTCGATGCGACGCCGACCTATCAGGACGCGTTCCTGCTCGCGGCCGTCGCGCCGACGCCGCTATGGATTTCCGCGCTCGCGCTGTTCGTGCCGATCACGTGGTTCAACGCACTCGTCGTCGCGGTGGCGTGGGTGGCGTCGGCGGCGCTGATCTACCACGGCGTCTATCCCCTGTTCAGACTCGCGGACAAGAGCAAGGCCCGGGTCATGGGCACTTTCGTGCTGATGGCCGGGATCATCGCGTGGATCGCGTTGCTGGTCGTCCTGGCGCTCGCGATGAGCATGATCATCGGCTTGCGCGGCTGATTCCGCCGCCCATGGCGAAGGGGCGGACGATTCCGCTCCTCGCCGGACGCGCCACACGGCCTCCGGGGGCCCCGCCGCGTTCTGGCATAATCCCGCCTCGCCACCGGAAAGTCCGGCCTCGCCGCCTTGTCCGGAACGATTTTCCTTTTCCGGGGTCGGACGCGCTTCTTTTCCGGCGACACCGATATTGAAAACCATAGACACGCTTTCCGCCCGTGCCGGCGAACGGCAATCCTTTGCCGACTGCCTGAGCACCGATCGCCCGCGACTGCAGCGCCTCGCCCGCGACCTCGGACGCGCCCAGGGCGACCGGCGGGAGCGCGCGCAGGCTGACCTCGAAGCGTTGCTGACGCGCTCGCGCGCGGCTTTCGCCGAACGGAAGTCGGCGCTGCCGCACCCCGACTTTCCGCCCGAACTGCCGGTCACGCAGAAGCGCGCCGAGATCGCTGCGGCGATCGCCGCGCATCAGGTCGTCATCGTCAGCGGCGAAACCGGTTCGGGCAAGACGACCCAGCTGCCGAAGATCTGTCTCGCGCTGGGGCGCGGTGCGGCGGGGCTCATCGGTCACACCCAGCCGCGCCGCCTCGCCGCGCGCGCGACTGCGACGCGCATCGCCCAGGAGCTGAAATCCGAACTCGGCCAGGCGGTCGGTTACAAGATCCGTTTCACCGACCGCATCGGCGCGACGACCCACGTCAAGCTGATGACCGACGGCATCCTGCTCGCCGAGACGCAGGGTGACCCGCTGCTCGCCGCGTACGACACGCTGATCATCGACGAGGCGCACGAACGCAGCCTCAACATCGACTTCCTCCTCGGCTACCTGAAGACACTGCTGCCGCGCCGTCCCGACCTGAAAGTGATCGTGACATCGGCGACGCTCGACGCCGAGCGCTTCGCGCGCCATTTCGGCGCCCCGGCAAAGCCGGTGCCGGTGATCGAGGTGTCGGGGCGCCTGTATCCGATCGAGATGCGTTATCGGCCGGTCGAGGACGACGAGCCGTCGCCCGAAGAACGCGGCGGCGCAGGGCGGAAGGAGAAGGGGCGCGACCTGTACGACGCGATCGTCGACGCGGTCGACGAGGCGCACCGCAGCGGGCCGGGCGACACGCTGGTGTTCCTGCCGGGCGAGCGCGAAATCCGCGAGGCCGCCGAGGCGTTGCGCAAGGCGCATCACGCCGGCAGCACCGAGATCCTGCCGCTCTTCGCGCGCCAGTCGGCGCAGGAGCAGGCGCGCGTGTTCTCCGCAGGCCGGGGGCGGCGCGTCGTGCTCGCGACGAACGTCGCCGAGACGTCGCTGACCGTGCCGGGCATCCGCTATGTCGTCGATACCGGTCTCGCGCGCGTCAAGCGCTACTCGCATCGCAACAAGGTCGAGCAGCTGCAGATCGAGAAGATCGCCCAGTCGGCGGCGAAGCAGCGCGCCGGGCGTTGCGGTCGCGTCATGGACGGGATCTGCTTCCGACTCTACGACGAGGCGGATTTCGACAAGCGCACGGCGCACACCGACCCGGAGATCCTGCGCTCGTCGCTCGCCGGGGTGATCCTGCGGATGAAGTCGCTGCGCCTCGGCGAGGTCGAGGACTTTCCGTTCCTCGACGCTCCGCTGCCGCGCATGATCGCGGACGGCTACCAGCTGCTCGCCGAGCTCGGCGCGCTCGACGAAGACGGCGACGCGCGGCAGCTCACGCCGATCGGCCGCGAGTTCGCGAAGCTGCCGCTCGACCCGAAGATCGGCCGCATGATCCTCGCCGCGCGCGATCGCGGGTGCCTGGCCGAAGTGCTCGTGATCGCCGCCGCACTGTCGGTGCAGGATCCGCGCGAGCGCTCGCCGGAGAGCCCCGGCGCGGCCGACCAGGCGCACGCGAAGTTCCGCGGCGGCGAACAGGATCAGCGCTCGGAATTCCTGTGGTACTGGAACCTCTGGAAAGCCTGGGACGAAGTGCTGCGGCATGAGTCCGGATCCAAGCAGAAAGCGTGGGCGAAGCGTCATCACCTGTCCTACATGCGGCTGCGCGAATGGCGCGACGTGCATAGCCAGCTGCTGACGCTGTGCGCCGAGCACGGCTGGAAGGAAAACCAGCAGCCGGCGCAGTACGAGCCGCTCCACAAGGCGCTGCTGACCGGCTTGCTCGGCCATGTCGGCAACAAGATCGAGGATGCGAGCGGGCCGCAGGCGGGTAGCTATCTCGGCGCGCGCGGCATCCGCTTCTGGCCCCATCCCGGGTCGGCGCTGGCGAAGAAGGCCGGCAAGTGGATCGTCTGCGCCGAGCTCGTCGAGACCTCGAGGCTCTTCGGCCGTTGCCTCGCGAAGATCGAGCCGGAATGGCTGGAAGAAGTCGGCACTCATCTCGTCAAGCGTCAGGTCTTCGAGCCGCACTGGTCGAAAGCGTCGGGGGCGGTGCGCGCGTGGGAGCGCGGTACGCTGCACGGGCTCGTGCTCTACCCGCGCCGCGGCGTCAGCTACCGCGACATCGACCCGACGCTGTGCCGTGAGCTCTTCATCCGCGAAGGCCTCGTGCAGGGCGAGATCGCCGAAGGGCCGGCGCGCGGCATGGCTTTCCTGCAGCACAACCGGCGGCTCGTCGCCGAGATCGAACGGCTCGAACACAAGTCGCGGCGGCCGGACGTGCTCGTCGACGAGGAGCTGATCTTTGCGTTCTACGACGCGAAACTGCCGCCCGACGTCATGGATGTCGCGAGCTTCGAATGCTGGCGCAAGGCTGCCGAGCAGGCCGAGCCGAAGCTGCTGTACCTGACGCGCGACCAGCTGATGCGCCACGAGGCCGAAGGCATCACGACCGACCGCTTTCCGTCGAGCTTCGACGTGCTCGGGCAGAAGCTCAAGCTGAGCTATCTTCACCAGCCCGGCGAGCCCGACGACGGCGTGACGCTGACGGTGCCGCTCGCGATGCTGAACCAGGTGCCGGCGAAGCGCTGCGAGTGGCTGGTGCCCGGCCTGCTCGGGGAAAAAGCCGCGGCGCTGCTGCGCACCGTGCCGCAGAGGCATCGGCACCGGCTCCAGCCGATCGCAGACAGCGCCGCGGCCTTCGTCGAACAGTTCGAGGCGGGCGAATTCAATGTCGACGACGGGTTGCTGCGCACGCTGCAGCGCTTCGTCGAAGAGCGCGTGTCGCTGAAGCTGCCGATCGAGTCGTTCCGCCCGGAAAACCTCAATCCGCATTTCTTCATGAACTTCCGCGTCATCGACGAGCATGGTCGCGTGCTCGGCCAGTCGCGCAATCTCGCGGAATTGCGCACGAGGCTGCGCGACCAGGTCGCCGAGCGCTTTCGCGCCGCGCGCATCGCGTTGCCGGAAAACGAAGCGGCGAAGCAGTCCGACGCTGCGCGTCGTGGAGCAGCGCCTTCCGCGAGCCGCGTCGCGCGTGCAAAAACAAAAACTGACGGCGGCGCAGCGCAGGCGGAGCGCCAGCCGCCGGCATCTCCCGCGTCCCCGTCGATCGGAGGTTTCACGGCATGGACTTTCGGCCCGCTGCCCGAACTGCTCGAAGTAAAGGTCGCCGGGCGTGAGGTCATCGGCTACCCGGCGCTGCACGATGACGGCGACAGCGTTTCGCTGCGCCCTTACGACACGCCCGAGGAAGCCGCGAAAATCCATCGCAAGGGGCTCGCGCGGCTCTTCACGCTCGTGCTGAAGGACCAGGTCAGGGCGATCGAGAAGCTGCCCGGTCTGCGCGACCTGGCGCTCGCGTTCATCCCGTTCGGCACCGAAGCCGAACTCAAGGCGCAACTGGTCGCCGCAACCCTCACGCGCACTTGCCTGCTCGACCCGCTGCCGAGCGACCCCGGGAGTTTCGAACGGCGCTGCGCGGAGGCCAAGCCGCGCGTCACGCTCGTCGCGCAGGAATTCATGCGTCTCGCCGCCACATTGATCGCCGAACACGCGGCCCTGCAGAAACGCCTGACCGGGTTGCGCGCGTTCCCCGAGGTCGCCGCCGATATCCAGTCGCAGGTCCGCGAACTGCTGCCGAAGAACTTCCTGCTCGCGTTCCCGTGGGAGCGTCTGGCGGAATTTTCGCGCTACCTGAAAGCGGCCGGCGTGCGGCTCGACAAGCTGCGCAACGATCCGGCGCGCGATGCCCGGCTCGCCGCCGACTGGCGCTCGCTCGCGCAGCCGTTCGAGCGCGAACTGCTCGCGAAACGCAAGGCGGGCGTCGCCGATCCGGCGCTCGAGGAATTCCGCTGGCTGCTCGAAGAGTTGCGCGTGGGGTTGTTCGCCCAGGAGCTGAAGACGCCGATGCCGATGTCGGTCAAGCGGCTGCAGAAGATCTGGGATGCGCGACCGCGTTGAGGACGGTGCGGGGCCGAAGCACGCTTTTTGATTCGCTGCGCCTTTCCTGCTATCCTGCCGGGCTTTCCCTTGCTCCACCGGTCCGCATGCCGGGGAGCTGACATCAAACCGCAAGGAGTCTGCATGCGACATTATGAAGTTGTATTCATCGTCCACCCGGACCAGTCGGAACAGGTCCCGGCGATGATCGAGCGCTACAAGGCGATCGTCACCGCGCGCAATGGCCAGATCCATCGCCTCGAAGACTGGGGCCGCCGCCAGATGGCCTACCCGATCCAGAAGGTGCACAAAGCCCACTATGTGCTCATGAACATCGAGTGCGACGGCGAAGCCCTCGGCGAACTCGAGCATGCGTTCAAGTTCAACGACGCCGTGCTGCGTCACCTGGTCGTCAAGACGAAGGCCGCCGTGACCACCCCGTCGCCGATGATGAAGGAAGAGAAGTCGCGTTCGCTGACCGCCGCACCGGCCACCGACGAAGCGAAGCCGGCCGAGGCCGAATCGGCCTGAGGTGGCTGAAACCGGGGCGAACGAACTGCGCCTCGATGCGCGGATAGCCGAGCTGCTGCCGCTGCGTCGAACCCCGGCAGGAGTGCCGATCGCCGCTTGCGGCCTCGCGCACGAATCGAAACAGGACGAGGGCGGCATCGCCCGCGACGTTTCGGTGGAACTGCAGGCGGTCGCGGTCGGCGAGTTGGCCAGTGTGCTGGCCGGCGCTTCTCCCGGCATGAGGATACGGGCCACCGGTTTTCTCGCGGCGAAGAGTCTTCGCAGTCGGACGCCGGTGCTGCACCTGAGCAAGATCGAATTTCTGGAAGGAAACGAAAATGGCTTTCAAGCCCAAGTCGAAGTTCAAGAAAAAGGATGATCGCGGCAACCGCGGTCTGTTCAAGCGTCGCAAGTTCTGCCGCTTCACCGCGGAGAAGATCGAGGAAGTCGACTACAAGGATGTCGATATCCTGAAGGACTTCGTCACCGAAAACAGCAAGATCATGCCGGCCCGCATCACCGGCACGAAGGCCGGCTATCAGCGTCAGCTGTCGACCGCGATCAAGCGCGCACGCTTCCTCGCGCTGCTGCCCTACACCGATCTGCACAAGTAAGAGGAGAGATCGGACATGCAAATCATTCTGCTCGAAAAAGTCGCCAACCTCGGCGTGCTCGGCGACGTCGTCAAGGTCAAGGACGGCTACGCGCGCAACTACCTGATCCCGCAAGGCAAGGCCAAGCGCGCGACGCAATCCAACATGGCCCAGTTCGAGGCCCTGCGTGCCGAGCTCGAGCGCGCTCACGCCGAGAAGCTGGCCGAAGCCCAGGCGATCGCGACCAAGCTCGAAGGCCTGATGGTGCAGATCACGCGCAAGGCCGGCATGGACGGACGCCTGTTCGGCTCGGTCAGCAACATCGACATCGTCGACGCGCTTGAAACGCAGGGCTTCAAGATCGAGCGCAGCGCCGTGCGCATGCCGGAAGGTCCGATCAAGCAGGTCGGCGATTCCCAGGTCGATGTCGCCCTGCACTCCGATATCGTCGTGCCGATCACCGTTTCGGTGCTGGGCGAACAGCAGTAAGCTGCGCCAGGAAGTCTGATCCGGAAGGGGCTGCTTCGGCAGCCCCTTTGCTTTTCAGTGGTCGTCTTTTCAGCCCCTTTCCCGCTTCGCTAGAATTTTTTTCCCTTTTCGCAAGGACCGGTGCCCCGATGGCCACTTCAAAGCGACGCTTTTCCGATAGCTCGAGCGATCCGCAGATTTCCGCAATCAAGCTCCCGCCGCATTCGCTCGAGGCCGAACAGTCGCTGATCGGCGGCATTCTGCTGGATAACGCCGCATGGGAGCGTATTGCGGATCTCGTCAATGAGGTGGATTTCTACCGGGACGATCATCGGCGCATCTACCGGCACATCTCGCGATTGATCGATCTGGGAAAGCCCGCGGACGTCGTGACGGTCTTCGAGTCGCTCGAAAAGAACGGCGAGACCGAGCAGGCGGGCGGGCTCGCATACCTCGCAGAAGTCGCGAACAACACCCCGTCAGCGGCAAACATCCGCCGTTACGCGGAAATCGTTCGCGAGCGGGCGATCCTGCGCAAGATGGTCGCAGTGGGCGACGAGATTGCCGCCAGCGCATTGAGTGCGTCGGGCAAGGACGCGAAGACGCTGCTTGACGAGGCCGAAGCCAAGGTTTTCGAGATCGCCGAGGCCGGCGCGCGCCACGCGAGCGGTTTCGTGTCGATCCAGCCGATCCTGAAGCAGGTCGTTGACCGCGTCCAGGAACTGTACGACCGCGACAACCCGCTCGAAGTGACCGGTGTGCCGACCGGCCTCATCGACCTCGACGAGAAGACTTCGGGCCTGCAGCCGTCCGACATGATCATCGTCGCGGGCCGCCCCGCGATGGGCAAGACGACTTTCGCGCTCAATGTCGCCGAGCATGTCGCCGTCGATTGTCGTCTGCCGGTGGCGATTTTCTCGATGGAAATGCCCGGCACGCAGCTCGCGACCCGTTTCATCTCGTCGGTCGGGCGAATCGACCAGCAGAAAATCCGTACCGGCCGTCTCGGCGACGAGGATTGGCAGCGACTCACGGCGGCGATGGGCAAGCTCTACGACGCGCCGCTGTTCATCGATGAGACGCCGGGCCTCAACCCGATCGACCTTCGCGCGCGTGCGCGCCGCTTGTCGCGCCAGTGCGGCAAGCTCGGCCTGATCGTCATCGACTACATCCAGCTAATGACCGGCACGAAAGACAGCGACAATCGCGCCTCCGAGCTCTCCGAGATCTCGCGGTCGATCAAGTCGCTCGCGAAGGAGCTGCACGTGCCGATCATCGCGCTGTCGCAGCTCAACCGCAGCCTGGAACAGCGGCCGAACAAGCGCCCGGTGATGTCCGACCTGCGTGAATCGGGCGCGATCGAGCAGGATGCCGATATCATCATGTTCATCTACCGCGACGAGGTCTACAACCCGGACTCCCCGGACAAGGGTTCGGCCGAGCTGATCATCGGTAAGCATCGTAACGGGCCGACCGGAACGGTGCGCATGACTTTCATCGGCGAATGCACGCGCTTCGAGAATTACGCGGGAGGCGCGGCTGGGTATTGATCGGTTGTTTTCAATCCGCTTCAGGAAAGGGTTGACTGTCTGTTGGATGTATCTATAATTCGGCCCTCTTCGCGGCACCGGACGGTTGGGAAGTCGGGTGCGAGGCGCGGTGGCGGCAGAGGAAGGGTTGCCGGGGGTGAGGAAAGCGCCCGGCGGGGGTTGACGGCAGCAGCGAAGTCGGTCAGAATCTCTTTCTCGCTGCAACGGCAGCGGTTCTTTAAAAAGTTGAACAACCGATAAGTGTGGGTACTGGGTTGCTGCGGTGGTCGAATCGCCTTCGGGTGGATTCGGCATTGCAAAGATTGAGTGCTCACGGAAGTCAGTAGAGATTCTTTGAGTACTTTGTTGGATTGAACTTAAGAGTTTGATCCTGGCTCAGATTGAACGCTGGCGGCATGCTTTACACATGCAAGTCGAACGGCAGCGGGGGCTTCGGCCTGCCGGCGAGTGGCGAACGGGTGAGTAATGCATCGGAACGTACCCAGTCGTGGGGGATAACTACGCGAAAGCGTAGCTAATACCGCATACGCCCTGAGGGGGAAAGCGGGGGACCTTCGGGCCTCGCGCGATTGGAGCGGCTGATGTCGGATTAGCTAGTTGGTGGGGTAAAGGCCTACCAAGGCGACGATCCGTAGCTGGTCTGAGAGGATGATCAGCCACACTGGGACTGAGACACGGCCCAGACTCCTACGGGAGGCAGCAGTGGGGAATTTTGGACAATGGGCGCAAGCCTGATCCAGCCATGCCGCGTGAGTGAAGAAGGCCTTCGGGTTGTAAAGCTCTTTCAGACGGAAAGAAATCGCGCGGGTCAATAGCCTGCGTGGATGACGGTACTGTCAGAAGAAGCACCGGCTAACTACGTGCCAGCAGCCGCGGTAATACGTAGGGTGCGAGCGTTAATCGGAATTACTGGGCGTAAAGCGTGCGCAGGCGGTTGTGTAAGACAGGTGTGAAATCCCCGGGCTTAACCTGGGAACTGCGCTTGTGACTGCACGGCTAGAGTACGGCAGAGGGGGGTGGAATTCCACGTGTAGCAGTGAAATGCGTAGATATGTGGAGGAACACCGATGGCGAAGGCAGCCCCCTGGGCCGATACTGACGCTCATGCACGAAAGCGTGGGGAGCAAACAGGATTAGATACCCTGGTAGTCCACGCCCTAAACGATGTCGACTAGTTGTTCGGGAAGGTAACTTCCTGAGTAACGCAGCTAACGCGTGAAGTCGACCGCCTGGGGAGTACGGCCGCAAGGTTAAAACTCAAAGGAATTGACGGGGACCCGCACAAGCGGTGGATGATGTGGATTAATTCGATGCAACGCGAAAAACCTTACCTACCCTTGACATGCCTGGAATCCTCGAGAGATCGAGGAGTGCCTTCGGGAGCCAGGACACAGGTGCTGCATGGCTGTCGTCAGCTCGTGTCGTGAGATGTTGGGTTAAGTCCCGCAACGAGCGCAACCCTTGTCGCTAATTGCCATCATTAGGTTGGGCACTTTAGCGAGACTGCCGGTGACAAACCGGAGGAAGGTGGGGATGACGTCAAGTCCTCATGGCCCTTATGGGTAGGGCTTCACACGTCATACAATGGTCGGTACAGAGGGTTGCCAAGCCGCGAGGTGGAGCCAATCCCACAAAGCCGATCGTAGTCCGGATCGTAGTCTGCAACTCGACTACGTGAAGTCGGAATCGCTAGTAATCGCAGATCAGCATGCTGCGGTGAATACGTTCCCGGGTCTTGTACACACCGCCCGTCACACCATGGGAGTGGGTTTCACCAGAAGTAGGTAGCTTAACCTTTCGGGGAGGGCGCTTACCACGGTGAGATTCATGACTGGGGTGAAGTCGTAACAAGGTAGCCGTATCGGAAGGTGCGGCTGGATCACCTCCTTTCAAGAGAAGACGGCCGCGGCGGCCGCAGTATCCACAACTTATCGGTTGTTCAGGCAACGAGCGCCTCGCAGGCATGAGGGTCTGTAGCTCAGCTGGTTAGAGCACCGTCTTGATAAGGCGGGGGTCGTTGGTTCGAACCCAACCAGACCCACCACCGCCGCAGGACAGGGGGGGATTAGCTCAGCTGGGAGAGCACCTGCTTTGCAAGCAGGGGGTCGACGGTTCGATCCCGTCATCCTCCACCACCGCCTCATCGGGTGGGCTCGAGAGTAGGGCTAAGCAGTGCGCACGGACGGTGCGTAGTGCTTAGGCCTAGTGCCAGTGTTCTTTAACAAAGTGGAAGAAGTAAAGTGTGCGACAGTGGGCCGCAAGGCGCGCTGTTGCATGGGTTGGTGTGATTGCATTTTTTGCATTCACCTGCGCTTTGAACCAGCGGCAGGTGAGTGCGCACAAGCGTGAGTTCGTCTATGACGGTGCACCCTGGCGACAGGGTCCATGGTTATAGGATCAAGCGACTAAGTGCATGTGGTGGATGCCTTGGCGATCACAGGCGATGAAGGACGTGCAAGCCTGCGAAAAGCGGGGGGAGCTGGCAATGGAGCTTTGATCCCCCGATGTCCGAATGGGGAAACCCACTCCTTTTGGAGTATCCCGCGCTGAATACATAGGCGTGTGGAGGCGAACGCGGCGAACTGAAACATCTAAGTAGCCGCAGGAACAGAAATCAACCGAGATTCCCCAAGTAGTGGCGAGCGAACGGGGAGGAGCCTGCACGACTAAACCAATTACTTAGCAAAACGGTCTGGAAAGTCCGACGATACAGGGTGATAGTCCCGTATGCGAAAAGTGGCTGGCGGGTCTGAGCGTGCGACAAGTAGGGCGGGACACGAGAAATCCTGTCTGAAGATGGGGGGACCATCCTCCAAGGCTAAATACTCGTGATCGACCGATAGTGAACCAGTACCGTGAGGGAAAGGCGAAAAGAACCCCGGGAGGGGAGTGAAATAGATCCTGAAACCGCATGCATACAAACAGTGGGAGCCTCCTTTGTGGGGTGACTGCGTACCTTTTGTATAATGGGTCAGCGACTTACGTTCAGTAGCGAGCTTAACCGAATAGGGGAGGCGTAGGGAAACCGAGTCTGACAAGGGCGATTGAGTTGCTGGGCGTAGACCCGAAACCGGATGATCTATCCATGGCCAGGATGAAGGTGCGGTAACACGCACTGGAGGTCCGAACCCACTAATGTTGAAAAATTAGGGGATGAGCTGTGGATAGGGGTGAAAGGCTAAACAAATCCGGAAATAGCTGGTTCTCCCCGAAAACTATTTAGGTAGTGCGTCGTACGGACACTTGCGGGGGTAGAGCACTGTAATCGTTGGGGGGGTCACTGCGATCTACCCCGCGATAGCAAACTCCGAATACCGCAAAGTGATATACGGCAGACAGTCCTGGGGTGCTAACGTCCTGGGACAAGAGGGAAACAACCCAGACCGCCAGCTAAGGTCCCAAATACATGGCTAAGTGGGAAACGAAGTGGGAAGGCCCAGACAGCTAGGAGGTTGGCTTAGAAGCAGCCATCCTTTAAAGAAAGCGTAATAGCTCACTAGTCGAGTCGTCCTGCGCGGAAGATGTAACGGGGCTCAAGCCATGAACCGAAGCTGCGGATCTCGCAAGAGATGGTAGGGGAGCGTTCCGTAAGCCTGCGAAGGTGTCTCGAGAGGGATGCTGGAGGTATCGGAAGTGCGAATGCTGACATGAGTAGCGATAAAGGGTGTGAAAAGCACCCTCGCCGAAAGCCCAAGGTTTCCTGCGCAACGTTCATCGACGCAGGGTGAGTCGGCCCCTAAGGCGAGGCAGAAATGCGTAGTCGATGGGAAACGGGTCAATATTCCCGTACCGCTCTTAGATGCGATGGGGGGACGGAGAAGGTTAGGCCAGCCGGGTGTTGGACGTCCCGGTTTAAGCGTGTAGGCGTGCCCCGTAGGCAAATCCGCGGGGCTAAGCTGAGGCGTGATGACGAGGGCTCTTTGAGCCCGAAGTGGTTGATACCATGCTTCCAGGAAAAGCCTCTAAGCTTCAGTCTAAGAGCGACCGTACCGCAAACCGACACAGGTGGGCAGGTAGAAAATACCCAGGCGCTTGAGAGAACTCAGGAGAAGGAACTCGGCAAATTGATACCGTAACTTCGGGAGAAGGTATGCCCCGCTAGCTTGTAGGCGAACAGCCGAAGGGCGAAGGGGCCGCAGAGAATCGGTGGCTGCGACTGTTTATTAAAAACACAGCACTGTGCAAACACGAAAGTGGACGTATACGGTGTGACGCCTGCCCGGTGCCGGAAGGTTAAGTGATGGGGTGCAAGCTCTTGATCGAAGCCCGGTAAACGGCGGCCGTAACTATAACGGTCCTAAGGTAGCGAAATTCCTTGTCGGGTAAGTTCCGACCTGCACGAATGGCGTAACGATGGCCACACTGTCTCCTCCTGAGACTCAGCGAAGTTGAAATGTTTGTGAAGATGCAATCTCCCCGCGGCAAGACGGAAAGACCCCATGAACCTTTACTGTAGCTTTGCATTGGACTTTGACGGGACTTGTGTAGGATAGGTGGGAGGCTGTGAAGCGGGAACGCCAGTTTCCGTGGAGCCAACCTTGAAATACCACCCTGGTGTCGTTGAGGTTCTAACCTTGGCCCGTGAATCCGGGTCGGGGACCGTGCATGGCAGGCAGTTTGACTGGGGCGGTCTCCTCCCAAAAGGTAACGGAGGAGTACGAAGGTCGCCTAGACACGGTCGGACATCGTGTTGATAGTGCAATGGCAAAAGGCGGCTTGACTGCGAGACCGACAAGTCGAGCAGGTGCGAAAGCAGGTCATAGTGATCCGGTGGTTCTGTATGGAAGGGCCATCGCTCAACGGATAAAAGGTACTCTGGGGATAACAGGCTGATTCCGCCCAAGAGTTCACATCGACGGCGGAGTTTGGCACCTCGATGTCGGCTCATCACATCCTGGGGCTGTAGCCGGTCCCAAGGGTATGGCTGTTCGCCATTTAAAGTGGTACGTGAGCTGGGTTTAAAACGTCGTGAGACAGTTTGGTCCCTATCTGCCGTGGGCGCTGGAAGTTTGAGAGGACCTGCTCCTAGTACGAGAGGACCGGAGTGGACGCACCCCTGGTGTACCGGTTGTGACGCCAGTCGCATCGCCGGGTAGCTAAGTGCGGAAGAGATAACCGCTGAAAGCATCTAAGCGGGAAACTCGCCTCAAGATGAGACTTCCCCGGGGCCTCGAGCCCCCTGAAGGGTCGTTGAAGACCACAACGTTGATAGGTCGGGTGTGGAAGCGCAGCAATGCGTTGAGCTAACCGATACTAATTGCCCGTGAGGCTTGATCCTATAACCCTGGATCGAACACCGCGTGACGACTCACCGAAAAAAACGCCTCACACCTCCCCCACACACTTCGCTTCTCCGCTTTGTTACCCCTTACAGTCTGACGACCATAGCATCCTGGTACCACCCCTTCCCATCCCGAACAGGACCGTGAAACAGGACCGCGCCGATGATAGTGCCCATGCGGGTGCGAAAGTAGGTCATCGTCAGACTAACTCTTCACCCGAAAAGCCGCTTTCCCGAACCGGAAAGCGGCTTTTTGCTGTCCACCTGCCGCCCGAAACCCTCACCGCCGTCTCGGCGGTCGGCCGCCTCCTGCTGCGCCTGCCTTCCGGACGCACCCGCGTGCTGCTCCCCGCCACCCCCGCGCCCGGCGTGACTTGCCCGGCGCGTTACGGCAGAATCACGTTCTTTCCGAAAAGCCGCGGTTCATGGATTTCGACCTGATCATTGTCGGAGGAGGGCTTGCCGGTGCGAGCCTGGCTGTGGCCCTGCGCGCGAGCCGTCTGCGGATCGCCGTCGTCGAGACGCATCTTCCGACGGATGTTTCGGGCTGGGATCCACGGATCTACGCGGTCAGTCCGGAGAACGCGGATTTCCTTCGGGAAATCGGAGCCTGGCAGCATCTCGATGCCTCCCGCCTCACTCCGGTGCACACGATGTCGATTCGAGGCGACGCAGGGGGCAGCCTCGAATTTTCCGCATATGAAAGCGGCCTGCGGGAACTCGCCTGGATTGTCGAGTCGGGGCGCCTCCACCGGGAGTTGTGGGAGACGATGCGCCGGCAGCACAACGTGACGCTGCTCAGCGGCATCTCGCCCGTCAGTCTCTCCCAGGATGCCGCTTCTGTTACCGTGGGACTCTCCGACGGCAGGCACGCGCATGCACGCCTCCTGGTCGGCGCGGATGGCGTCAATTCGTGGGTTCGTCAGCAAGCCGGCATTGCAGCGGCGTTCACCCCGTATGATGAGGTCGGTGTCGTCGCGAATTTCCGCTGCGAGCGCGGGCACCGTAACATTGCGTACCAATGGTTCCGGCCGGACGGAATTCTCGCGTTGCTGCCGTTGCCCGGGAAAATGGTGTCGATGGTCTGGTCGGCTCGTGCCGGACATGCTCAGCAACTGCTCGAACTCGACGCAGCGTCCTTGTGCCGACGCGTTGCCGATGCGGCGAGCCGTGAACTGGGATGCCTGGAGCTCGAAACTCCCGCTGCCGGTTTTCCGCTTCGCCTGATGCGGGTCGATACGACCGTCAAACCGAGGATCGCTGTCATCGGCGACGCGGCCCATGCAATTCATCCTCTTTCGGGGCACGGTATCAATCTCGGATTCAAGGACGCCCGCGAGCTCGCGAATCTCTTGAACGGGCTGGCGCCGTGGCGGGACCCGGGGGAAGTCTCCGTCCTTCGCTCCTATGCACGTCAGCGGGCCGAAGAGCCGTTTCTGCTTCAATACACAACGCATGCGTTGAATCGCCTGTTCGGAACAGCGAACCCGGTACTTGCGGTGCTACGCAACGTGGGAATGAACCTCACCGACCGGCTGCCGGTCGTACGACACGCGCTGGTGCGGTATGCCGCCGGCGGACGATTCTGATTTCTGGAGATACCGATGTTTCAACGCGCACTTCGTCCGGTCCTGGCGACCGCTTTTGTCGGCATGGCGTCGCTGGGCCTTGCCCACGCCGACGAAGGGAGCGTACGCAAGGCCGTGGAAGAATTCGTCGGTTCCCCGGTCGTCGAGTCGGTTGCCAGGATTCCGTACGGCGGGCTTTATGAAGTCGTGCTGAAGAGCGGGGAAATCGTCTATACGGACGAAAAGATGAGTTTCCTGATCGACGGCAGGGTGATCGACACCAGGACGCGGCGTGATGTCACTCAGGCACGCATGGCGCAGCTTTCGGCGATCGACTTCGCCACGCTTCCGCTCGATCAGGCGATCAAGCAGGTAAAGGGAAACGGCAAGCGGGTCATCGTCTCGTTCGAAGATCCGAATTGCGCGTACTGCAAGCGTCTCGGCAAGGAACTGGCGCAGCTGAAGGACGTCACCGTCTATACCTTCCTGTATCCGATCCTGAGCCCGGATTCGACCGAGAAGTCGCGCAACATCTGGTGCGCCCCGGACCGGGCGAAGGCGTGGAACGACTGGATCCTGAATGCGAAAGTGCCTACCGCGGCGAGCTGCGACAGTTCGGTTGTCGAGCGCAACGTCACGCTCGGGCAGAAGCTCAGGATCAATGGAACGCCGACGATGTTCCTCGCCGACGGACGGCGGCTCGGCGGCTATCTCCCGGCGGCGGAACTGGAACAGGCGCTGCTGGAAGTAGGGAAGAAGTAGGCGGAAAACGCCGCACAAGGGCGAGCGGATTCTGCGCCGTCCGGGGCGCGGGCGGTTCAAGGCTGCGAGCCTCGCGGGAGCAGTACCCACAATTGGCCTTGTTGGCGCATCCGACCGGCCTGCACTCCCGCCTCCGGTCCGAATCCCCAGAAAAAATCCGCGCGCACTGCTCCCTTGATCGCCCCGCCGGTGTCCTGGGCCACCATCAGGCGCTGCAGCGGGCGGTCCGATAGCGGCCAGGTCGTCGAAAGGTACACCGGCGCGCCGAGTGGAACGGTGCGCGGATCGACGGCGACACTGCGCTCATCGGTCAGCGGAACCCCCAGCGCGCCGATCGGTCCTCCGCCGCGGGCCGGCAGCTCGCGGAAGAAGACGTAGCTCGGGTTGGTGTTGAGCATTTCCGACAGGCGTTGCGGGTGGGCGCGCGCCCAGTTCTTGATGCCCTCCATCGAGGCCTTCTCGATCGGCAACTCACCCTGCGCGACGAGCCAGCGCCCGATCGACTGGTACGGATGACCGTTCTGGTCGGCGTAGCCGATGCGCACTTTCGTCCCGTCGGGCAGTTCCACCCGTCCGGATCCTTGTACCTGCAGGAAAAACAGGTCGATCGGATCGGCTGCCCAGAGCAGAGTCGGGGCGGGTGCGCGATCCTGCATGCGCTCGATGTCGGCACGGGTCCAGTACGGGACGACTTTGTTGCCGACAATTCGCCCGCGCAGGCGAAGATTCTTCAGGTCCGGATACAGGTCACCGAAGTCCACCGTCAGCATGTCGGGCGGAACGCCGTGGATCGGCCAGGGATAACGTTCGGAACGCGTACGGCTGCCCCGGATCAGGGGCTCGTAATAGCCGGTGATGAGGCCCTGCGTCGTTCCGTCGGGATTGACGATCGCCCACGGCTCGAGATGGGCTTCGAGGAAGCGACGAACCGACGCGGCCGCGGGCGCGTCGCCGAGCGCCCGTACTGCCTCGCAGGTCGCCTGCCATCGCGGCTGCCGCGCGATTGCGTTGCAGGACTCGCGCAACGCGGGCCATGCACGGGCGTGGTCGTCTTCGCCCCAGCCGGGGAGTTCGCTCCAGTCGATCCGCTGCAGAGGCTCGGCCGGCGCGGACGGCGGCAGGACCGCTGCGGACGCAGCGGGACAAGCCTGGCAGGCGGGACATGCCTGGGCCGGGGGGCACTGGTGCACCACGGAGGCGGGTTCGGAAGGTGGCGTCGTCGAGGGCGGGCGCGTGCCGCAGGCGGAAAGCAGACCCAGCATCGCAACGGCGAGCAGGGCACGGAGCGGGAAAAGAGAGGCGCGTCGTTTCATGGAGGGATCAGGTAGACTTGCGGCCGAGCCGGCGAGTATACCGGGCCGACAACCCGCTTTGGGCAGGAGGCAGGATGTGGGTAATTTTTCTCGAAGCGGGCGTTGCGCTGGCGCTGTTGCTCATCATCGTCTGGGCGACCTGGCCGAAACGCCGTAACCAGCCGGGTGAGGATCGCGATGAATGACGTTGCCAAGCTGCTGGCGCGCGCCGAAGAGCTTATCGACCGGCTCGGGCAGTTGCTGCCGGGCCCGGCACCCGCGCCGGACTGGTCGGCCGCGACGGCGTTCCTGTGGCGCAGGCGAAATGGTCGGCCCGGCCTGCACTCGGTCACGCGCCCGCACCGGATCCGCCTCGCCGACTTGTGCGACGTCGATGATCAGAAAGCCCGCATCGACCAGAACACCCGCCAGTTCCTCGACGGGCGGCACGCCAACAACGTGCTTCTGACCGGCGCGCGCGGCACCGGCAAATCGTCGCTGGTGAAAGCGTTGCTGAATGCGTACGCGGACCGCGGGCTGCGGCTGATCGAAGTCGACAAGGAGGACCTGATGGATCTTCCGGATATCGTCGAACTGGTCGCGGGCCGTCCGGAGCGATTCATCCTGTTCTGCGACGATCTGTCGTTCGAAGCGGCGGAACCCGGCTACAAGGCGCTGAAGAGCGTGCTCGACGGCTCGGTTGCGGCAGTGCCGGACAACGCGCTGATCTATGCGACGTCCAATCGGCGGCATCTGATGCCCGAATACCACGACGAAAACCTCCAGGCGCGGCATGTCGATGGGGAAGTGCATCCCGGCGAAGCGGTCGAGGAGAAGATTTCGCTGTCCGAGCGCTTCGGGTTGTGGATTTCGTTCTACCCGTTCAGCCAGGACGAGTATCTGGCGATCGTCGCGCACTGGCTCGAGGAATTCGGCCTCGATCGCGAGGCGATCGCGAATGCGCGCCAGGAAGCCTTGCAGTGGGCGTTGCTGCGCGGTTCGCGTTCGGGCCGTGTGGCGTGGCAGTTCGCCCGCGATCACGCCGGGCGCTTCGAATAGCGGGATTCATCGATGAAAAAGCGGGTGGAGGTGGCGGCGGGGGTGATCACGCGCGCCGACGGGAGTTTCCTGCTGGGGCAGCGCGCCCCTGACACGTTCTATCCGGGTTACTGGGAATTCCCGGGCGGGAAAGTCGAAGCCGGCGAGACTGCAGAGCAGGCCCTGGTGCGCGAGCTCGACGAGGAACTCGGGATCCGCGTGACGTTGATCCGGCCGTGGGTCACGCGCGAGCATCGGTACGAGCACGCCCACGTGCGCCTGCATTTCTTCGAAGTCACGAACTGGGACGGCGAGATCAACGACCACGTGCACACCGCATTGTCGTGGGAACATGCCGAGCGGCCGTTCGTCGGCCCGATGCTGCCGGCGAACGGTCCGATCCTGAAGGCGCTGCGCCTGCCGCGGTGGATGGGGATCACGCAGGCGGGTGATATCGGCACCGACGTGCAGCTTGCCGGTCTCGACGGTGCGCTCGAGCGCGGCCTGCGGCTGATCCAGGTGCGCGAGCCCGGCATGCCGCGCGCCGAACTGGCGTCGTTTGCTGCTGCCGTGGTCCGTCGCGCCCGGGAATACGGCGCGCTCGTCGTGATCAATCAGGACTCCGCACTCGCGCACGAACTCGGCGCCGACGGGGTGCATCTTCCGTCGCACGAACTTCGAAGGACGACGGCGCGGCCCGCTTTCGAGTGGGTCGGGGCGTCGTGCCATTGCCGTGCCGACCTCGAACGGGCCGCCGAACTGGAACTGGATTACGCGTTGCTCGGTGCAGTGCGGCCGACGCTCACGCACCCGGAGCGCGAGACGCTGGGGTGGCGCGCGTTTGCCGACCTGGTCCGCGACCTGCCGATTCCGGTGCTCGCGTTGGGCGGGCTCGTCGCAGCCGACATGGAGGCTGCCCGCAGCGCCGGGGCGCACGGGATCGCAGCGATTCGGGGCACCTGGCTTCAGTCCTGACGGGACTGGTCCGACGGATCCTCGTTATCGGGCTGGGTCGATACCGGCACTCGATAGCTCTCCGACGCCCAGGCGCCGAGATCGATCTGCTTGCAGCGCTCGGAGCAGAACGGACGAAAAGGATTGTCGGTCGACCACTTGGTCTTCGCGCCGCATTGCGGGCAACTGACGATTCGCGCCTTGGTCATTTTTCGCCGGGCAGTCAGAGACTGCAGAAGGTGATTTCGAACGGGATGTCGCGTTCGGCGCGCCGCGGGCGGACCACCGTCTCGGACAGCATGAAGCGGACATTCAGTGCGTATTTGTTGGCACTGATCTCGGGCACGACCGCTTCCACGGGCGCGAGGCGCAACTGCAGCATCTGCGCGCCGCGCCCTCCCATCGTCAGCTGGTACGTGCCGCCGCGCGCGAGCTGCCTTTCAGGCTGGGCGCTGGCGCGCAGCAGACGAAGCACGATCGTGAGGCCTTCGCGAATCGGGATCATCGGGCGCAGCCACCCTTCCAGATCGCCGCGGCGTTGCTCGGGGTCGCGGTTGAGCCAGTAGTGATACGACGGGAGGTCGAACTGGCACACACCGCCGGGGATCGACGCGCGGCTGCGGATCGCCATCAGCCACTCGTTTTCGCGCAGGTACTGCCCGATTTTTCCCGCCATCGCGAGCAGCGACGACGATGCCTGCTCGATCTCGTACAGCGCCCCCGACAGCGCCTGCTCCGAGATCTCCGGATTGTGGCGAAAGGAGATCAGGATCTGACGCTGGCGCTCCAGTTCCTGCACCAGGTCCACTTTCAGGTCGGCACGCCCGGCGACCTCGAGCACCTCGAACAGCGTCAGCAGCGCGACGTGGTGGTCCTGCGGCGCGCCGCCGTCGAGGAAGTGGGCGATCTTGGCATACAAGTCCTCGAGGCGCAGTAGCGTCCGGATACGCTCGTTCAGAGGATATTCGTAGCTGATCACCGGCTGTGCCCGCAAAGCCAGGGCGTCCTGGCTGGAGCGCCGCATGATAGCACAGCGCCCGAAGCCCGGCCGTCCGGCTGGATTCTTTAGCGACGGGTGCAAGAGGCAGCGGTCCGGAACTCAGCGTGGCGCGCGCGCGGCGGCGAGATACCGGGCGTGCAGGCGGTCGACCTGCGCATAAAGCGATGCGCGGTCGCCGCTGTTGTCGATCACGTCGTCCGCCGCGGCGAGCTTTTCTTCACGGCTCGACTGGACGGCGATGATCGCGCGAACCTGCTCTTCGGGCAAATGGCTGCGGGTCATGACGCGTGCGATCTGCACCTCGACCGGGCAATCGACGACGCAGATGCGGTCGTATCGTTCGCGGTACGAGTTCGATTCGATCAGCAGCGGCACGACGAGGACGGCGTACGGGCCGCGTGCCTCGCGAATCTGGCGATCGCTCTCGGCGCGGATCGCCGGATGGATGATCGCTTCGAGTTGCCGGCGCACCTCGGGATCGCTGAACGCGAGATCGCGCATCGCTTTGCGATCGAGCGCGCCATCGGCGCTGATGACGGCAGCGCCGAATGCCGCGCGGATCGGTTCGATCGCGGCGCCGCCGGGTGCGGTGAGCGCGTGGGCGATCAGGTCGGTGTCGATCACCGCCGCGCCGAGTTCGGCGAGACGATCCGCGGCTGCGCTCTTGCCGCTGCCAATGCCCCCGGTCAGGCCGACCAGGAAGTGATGGGAATTCATGGAGTGCATCCGGTCTTGGCGGCACCCGCCTGGGCGGCGCCGCGGGATTTGTCGAAAGTCGCGAGTGCGGCCGACGGGCCGCGTATCTCGATACGGTAAACGGCGGGGTTGCGGGGCGTCACCGCTGCGCCCCGCACCCGCTTGGTGCGAAGAAAGGCGAGATGTTGCTGCGCTTTGGCTTCGCTCTTGAAAATGCCCAGCGAAACTGCGAACTGGTTCGGGCCCGTCTCGTGGACGATGAAGTAATCGCGGATGCCGAGCTCCCGCAGCTCGGCCACCTTGCGTTCGGCGCCGTCACGGCCGCTTTCGGGAGGGATGCGCACCCACCATGTGCTCGGAGCACTGGTTGGGACGCGCTCGATTTGCAGCCCGGCGACCGCTTGGGCCTCCGCCGTGAGCGCACCGGCCTGGCTTGCTCCGAGCCCGCGATAGGCGACGCACGCCAGGGTTTCGACGGGCGTTTCCACCGCTACCGACGCAGCCTCGGGCTGGCGGGCGGCTGGAGCGGGGGTGGGCGGGAGTTCGGCGGCCGGTGCGGGGCCGGTGCCGGGCCGGTGCCGGGCCGGTGCCGGGCCGCCGGCTCGGCTTCGGCCCGCCCCCTGCCGGTGCGCGCTCGCTCGCCGGCTGTAGCGGGTGCAGGATGATGCGGCCGGGATTGAGCTGGTTGCTGAGCCGCTCGGGTTCGCCGTCGGGCACCGCGGCCCCGAGCCAGCCTCGCGTCGACGCGAAGGCGAGCAGGTTCAACAGGATCAGGACGACGAAAATCAGGCGCATTGCGGGCATCGCTGCAAGCTTACCGGAGTGCCCGCGAAGTCATCGCTCGCCGCCCTGTTCAGCCGAATTTCGGCAGGTGCGCCAACGACGCTGCGACTGCTTCGGCCGGGTAGTCGTAGTTTTCGAGTTGGCCAGAGAAATAGCGGTCATAGGAACTCATGTCGAAGTGACCGTGGCCCGTCAGGTTGAACAGGATCGTCTTGGGTTCGCCGGTTTCCTTGCACTTGATCGCTTCGTCGATCGCGGCGCGAATCGCGTGGCACGACTCCGGCGCGGGAATGATGCCTTCGGTGCGCGCGAACAGCACGCCGGCTTCGAAAGTCGCGAGCTGGGGCACGGCGACGGCTTCGAGCAGCCCTTCGTGGTAGAGCTGCGACACCAGTGGCGAGTCGCCGTGGTAGCGCAAGCCGCCGGCGTGAATGCCCGGGGGCATGAAATCGTGGCCCAGCGTGTACATCTTCATCATCGGCGTGAAGCCGGATGCGTCGCCGAAGTCGTAGGCATATTCCCCTTTCGTCAGCGTCGGGCAGGAATTCGGCTCGACCGCGACGCAGCGCAGGTTCTGCGCGCGCTTGTCGCCGGCCGCCTTGTCGGCGAGAAACGGGAATGCGATGCCGCCGAAGCTCGAGCCGCCGCCGCAGGGACCGAGGACGACGTCGGGATAGAGGCCGATCTTGTCGAACTGCTTCTTCGCTTCGAGGCCGATGATGCTCTGGTGCAGCAGCACGTGGTTGAGCACCGAGCCGAGCGTGTAGTTCGTGTCGCTGCGCCCGGCGGCTTCCTCGACCGCTTCCGAGATCGCGAGGCCGAGCGAGCCCTGGTTGTCCGGATCCTTTGCGAGCGCGTCGCGCCCGGTCTGCGTGAGCTCGGACGGGCTGGCGAACACTTCGGCGCCCCACGTCTGCATCATCAGCCGGCGGTACGGTTTCTGGTGATAGCTGACTTTCACCATGTAGACACGCACTTCGAGGCCGAACATCTGCCCGGCAAAGGCGATCGACGAACCCCACTGGCCCGCGCCGGTTTCGGTCGTCAGGCGCTTGATCCCGGCCTGGCGGTTGTAAAAGGCCTGCGGCACTGCCGAATTCGGCTTGTGCGAACCGGCTGGCGAGACGCCTTCGTTCTTGAAGAAGATTTTCGCCGGAGTACCGAGTGCGCGTTCGAGCCGCACCGCCCGCATCAGCGGGCTCGGGCGCCAGATCCTGTACGTCTCGCGCACTTCGTCGGGGATCGGAATCCAGCGCTCGGCGCTCATCTCCTGCTCGAGGATCTGCGTCGGGAAAATCGCCATCATCTGCTCCGGGCTGACCGGCTTGCCGTCCGCGCCGAGCGAGGGCGCAGGCGCGTGCGGCATGTCCGCGACGACGTTGTACCAGTGCGTCGGGATCTCGTTTTCTTCCAGCAGGATGCGGGTCGGTTCGGTCACGTTGTCTGCTCCGTTGAATGCACAGAAGGGAATATCGGATTGCTGCGAGCGACGTTCATGCCGCTGCGTCCTCGCGCGCGACGACTGCGAGCCCTTTCAGGACGAGATTGTCGACGCGCGAAAAAGGGATGCCAAGGAGTTCTTCGAGCCGCGCTGCGGCGCCTCCGCTGAGCAGACAGCGGGCGCCGGGCAGGTGCGCGACGTGGCGGAACATGCGTTCGATCGCTCCGACCTGCGCGGTGCGGCAGCCGGAAACGATCGCATCGGCGGTATTGCGCGGCGCGCCGACGTAGCGACCTTCGGCAAACGGCAGCTGGGCAGTGTTGCCGGCGAGCGCGCGACGCATCAGGTCTTCCCCCGGCAGGATGATCCCGCCGTCGAAGTCGCCCGACGCGGTGAGGATGTCGACGGTCGTCGCCGTGCCGGCATTGACGACGAGACAGGCCGCGCCATGCAGCGCGCGGGCGCCGATCAGCGCGACCCACCGGTCGGCGCCGAGCCGGGCGGGGTCGTCGTAACGGTTGCGCACGCCGCAGCGTTGCGCCGACGCGTGGATCCACTGCGGCGCGCTACCGACTCCGCGCAATGCGGCAGTGATTGCGGCGGCCATGGCGGGGCCGGCGACGTTCGTGCCGACGATGCGGCGCACCTCGGGGTGGGCCGTCGCGACGTCGCCGAGCGCCGCGACTTCGGCGTGCGCGAGGGCGCCTTCGCCGATCCAGGCCTCTCCGCGGATCACGCCCCACTTGATGCGGGTGTTGCCCGCGTCGATCAGCAGGATCACTGTCGGACTCTCAGTGATACCTCGCCTGAGAGGATGCGCACCAGCCCGTCGTCGCCGCGGATCAGCAGTGCGCCGTCTTCGTCGACGCCCGCGCAGATGCCGTCGAGTTCGCGGCCCTCGCCAGTGACGCGCACCGGCAGGTCGGCGAACGCGTTGCGTTGCTGCCACGCCCCGCGCAGCGCCGGAAAACCCGCTGCGGCGTAAGTCTCGAACAGCGCGTGCAGCTCGGCGAGCAGGGAAGCGAGCAGCGCGCTGCGATCCGGCAGCTCGGCAACGTGCGCGGCAAGGTCGGTGACACCGGGTTGGTCGGGGATCGATGCGCCGGCCGGCAGGCGCAGGTTCAGGCCGATTCCGACCACCGCTGCCACGGTGCGGGCGCGGCCCGGCAGCAGTTCGACGAGAATCCCGGCGAGCTTGTCGCCATGCACCAGCACGTCGTTCGGCCACTTCAGCTGCAGCCCCTCGACGCCGAGCTTCTCGAGCGCCCGGACGACGGCAAGACCGGCCACCAGCGACAGTCCGGCCGGTACCGGGGCGCCCGGCCGAAAGCGCCACAGCGCCGAAAAAGTCAGGCTGCCGCCGGGCCAAGATTGCCACAGCCGCCCGCGCCGACCGCGGCCGGCCGTCTGGCGATCCGCGACGACGACGGCGATTCGGCCGTCGTCCGCGGGGGGCGCATCGATGAGTTCGCTGTTCGTCGAGGCGCATTCGGCCAGCAGCCGCACGTCGAACGCGCTCGCGAGCGTTCCGAGCGGCGCGGCGATCGCTGCGGCAGTAAAGGGCTGTTCGATGGTTGGGGCAGTCAAGCCGGTTTTCCCGTGTCGTGGGTGAAAGCCGGCATTATCCGATATTGGGCGGCCGCGCACGAGCGCGGTGCGCAGTCGCCCGGCAGTTCTTCGGTCCCGCGCGTTAGCTGGAGGCGTCTTCGCTCGCCGGCGGATGCCGGTGCTCCTCGAGGCCGAGCTCCTGGATCTTGCGCGTGATCGTGTTCCGGCCAATGCCGAGCAGCAGCGCTGCCTCGATGCGCCGCCCGCCGGTGGCCGTCAGCGCGCGGCGGATCAGCGTGCGTTCGAATTCGCGTGTCAGCCGGTCGAACACCTCGCCGGGCGCGGTGGCGATCATGCGGTCCGCCTCGACGGCGAGTCCGTCGACCCACGCGACGGGCATCTCGCGATCGGGGCGGTCGCGCATTTCGGGCGGCAGGTCGGCAACTTCGATCGTCTGTCCCGGCGCCATCACCGTCAGCCAGTGGCACAGGTTCTCGAGCTGCCGGACGTTGCCCGGGAAAGGCAGGGCCTGCAGGTATTTCAGTGCCGGTTCGGAAATGCGCTTGGGCTCGACGCCGAGATCCTGCGCGCTCTTCTGCAGGAAATGACGCACCAGGATGGGGATGTCTTCGCGGCGCTCGCGCATCGGTGGCAGGCGCAGGCGGATCACGTTGAGGCGGTGGAACAGGTCCTCGCGGAACAGCCCCTGTCGCACGCGGTCTTCGAGGTGCTGGTGGGTCGCGGCGATGACGCGCACGTTCGCGCGGACCGGCTGGTGGCCGCCGACGCGGTAGAAATGGTTGTCCGACAGCACCCGCAGCAGGCGGGTCTGCAGTTCGGCGGGCATGTCACCGATCTCGTCGAGGAACAGCGTGCCGCCGTCGGCCTGTTCGAAACGCCCGCGGCGTTGCGTGGCCGCACCGGTGAAGGCGCCGCGTTCATGGCCGAAAAGTTCCGATTCGAGCAGATCGCGCGGGATCGCCGCAGTGTTGATCGCGATGAACGGGGCGTCGCGGCGGGGGCTGTGGCGATGCAGCGCGCGCGCGACCAGTTCCTTGCCCGTGCCCGATTCGCCGTTGATCAGCACTGTCGCATGCGACTGGGCGAGGCGGCCGATCGCGCGAAACACTTCCTGCATCGAAGGTGCCTGGCCGAGAATCTCGGGCGCGACGGTCGCCTCCTCCTGTGCGCCCTGCTGGTGCGCGTTCTGGGCGATCGCACGCTGCACGAGGGCCACCGCCTGGTCGACGTCGAACGGCTTGGGCAGATATTCGAACGCTCCACCTTGGAACGCCGAGACCGCGCTTTCGAGGTCGGAATAAGCGGTCATGATGATGACCGGTACGTGCGGGTGCAGGGTTTTCACGCGCTGCAGCAGGCCGAGGCCCGATTCGCCGGGCATGCGGATGTCGGAAATCAGCACTTTCGGCGGCTGCGGCGACGTTTCGAGCGCCGTCAGCGCTTCGCTCGCCGACGCAAAGCTGCGGTAGGAAATGTTTTCGCGGCTGAGGGCTTTTTCGATCACCCAGCGGATGGAGCGGTCATCATCGACGATCCAGACGGTGTTCATCAGTTATGCACTTTTTTGGTGCGACCGCGCTGATCGTAAGCCTCACGCGCGGTCGGTAATCGGCAGCAGGATGGTGAAGCAGGTGCGCCCGCGACGGCTGTCGACTTCGATCATCCCCTGGTGCTGCTCAATGAAGCTCTGGGCCAGCGACAGGCCCAATCCGCTCCCGCCTTCCCGCCCCGAAACCAGCGGATAGAAGATCTTGTCGCGGATCTCCTCCGGAATGCCGGGGCCGTTGTCGATCACTTGCAATTCCAGTGCCAGTTTGAAACGCCGCTTCGCCAGCGTGACCTGCCGGGCGACTCGGGTGCGCAGGCGGATTTCCCCGCGGCCTTCCATCGCCTGCGCGGCGTTCCGCACGATATTGAGAATCGCCTGGATCAGCTGTTCGCGGTCGGCGGTGAACTCCGGCAGGCTGGTATCGTAGTCGCGCCGCACCGCGAGTTCGGGAAATTCGGCGAGAATCAGGCGCCGCACGCGTTCGAGCACGTCGTGAATGTTGAGCTGCCCGGGGCGCATCATGCAGTGCGACGTCAGCAGACGGTTCATCAGATCCTGCAGCCGGTCGGCCTCGGCGATGATGACTTCGGTGTATTCGCGCAGCTGCGGGTCGGCCAGCTCGCGCTCGAGCAGCTGCGCCGAGCCGCGGATGCCGCCGAGCGGATTCTTGATCTCGTGCGCGAGGTTGCGGATCAGCTCGCGGCTCGCCTGTTGCTGCTGCAGCAACTGCTCTTCGCGGGCGACGCGCAGCTGAGCGTCGATCGGCCGGAATTCGAGCAGCAGGCGAATGCCGACGGCTTCGGCCGGGCTGACGGTGCAGTCGAGGTGGAGCGGCTCGGCGTCGGCCCGGGCGATCTTCAGGTTCTGACCGGTGTAGCTCCAGTTCTTGTGCAGGGCGTTGTGCAGCGCCGCGGTCAGTCCGGGCGGTTCACCGAGCAGCGCCGATAACGGCTGTCCGAGCAGGCGCCGCTGGCTGACCTCGAAGAGGTTCTCGGCGCCTGCGTTAAGGTAGCGGATGACAAGCTCGGCGTCGACGAGGACGATTGCCGAAGACAGCAGATCGAGGCCGGCGAACGGGCCGGGGTTCGAAGGGCGAGGGTGGTCGGGCATAAGCGTCCTGGGGAGTCCGAGGAGGTCTCGCAAAAAGCGCGCCAAGCCCTCGCTACTTGAGGCTGCCGATTTCCTTTTTCAGTGCATCGACGTTGCGCTGGTGGAGTTCGACCTTGTCCTTGTAAGGCTGCAGCCGGTCGAGCACTTTCTGGTAGTTGCGCTCGTTGCCGAGTCGGATCGCCTCCTGCTCGGCGAGCGCTTTTTTGGCTTCGGCGAGCGCGGTTTCCTCGGCGAGGAGCTCCTTCTCCAGCACCTGCCGGCGGGTGTCGTCGCGCGCACGCTGCGCTTCGGGCGCGACGCGCGGGAAATCGTTCGGCGTCGCGCGCGGCTGCGCAGCGGGCGCGCGAGGCGGCGCAGGGATCGACGATACGGGCTGGTCTTCGCTCAGTTCCTTGCAGCCGCGGGCGAAAGTGCTGTCATTGGTGTAGGTGACGCTGCCGCTGCTGTCGACGCATTTATAGACGCTCGCGTGCGCGGGCGCGGCGACCAGGATCAGGATCAGGACGGCGGGGAAAAGGCGGATGTCGAGCATGAGGGCTGGCAGGAAATCCATTGGGGAAGGCAGGGGCCGGGCGGAAAGATCGCCGGCAGTGGCGGCGATTAGACCCCATAAAAAAGGGACGGGCAATGCCCGTCCCTCGCGTGACCCCGGTAATGCGCAGATCAGAGGCTGTAGTACATGTCGAATTCGACCGGGTGCGTCGTGATCCGCATGCGGTCGACTTCCTCGCCCTTCAGCGCGAGGTACGCGTCGATGAAGTCGTTCGAGAACACCCCGCCGCGCGTCAGGAACTCGCGATCGTTGTCGAGGTACTCGAGCGCCTGGTCGAGGCTCGTGCACACCGTCGGGATCTTCGCGTCCTCTTCCGGCGGCAGGTCGTACAGGTTCTTGTCGGCCGGATCGCCCGGGTGGATCTTGTTCTGGATGCCGTCCAGACCCGCCATCATCAGCGCCGAGAAGCACAGGTAGGGGTTGGCCAGGGGATCCGGGAAGCGCGCCTCGATGCGGCGGCCTTTCGGATTGGCGACGTACGGAATGCGGATCGACGCCGAACGGTTGCGCGCCGAGTACGCGAGCTTGGTCGGGGCTTCGTAGTGCGGCACGAGGCGCTTGTACGAGTTGGTGCCCGGGTTGGTGATCGCGTTCAGAGCGCGAGCGTGCTTGATGATGCCGCCGATGTAGTACAGGGCCATTTCCGACAGGCCGGCGTAGCCGTTGCCCGCGAACAGGTTCTGGCCGTCCTTCCAGATCGACTGGTGCACGTGCATGCCCGAGCCGTTGTCGCCGACGATCGGCTTCGGCATGAAAGTCGCAGTCTTGCCGTACTGGTGCGCGACGTTATGCACGATGTACTTCAGGACCTGCGTCCAGTCGGCGCGTTTGGTGAGCGTGCTGAACTTGGTGCCGATCTCGCACTGGCCGGCGTTGGCCACTTCGTGGTGATGCACTTCGACCGGCACGCCGCACGCTTCGAGGGCGAGCACCATCGCGGCGCGAATGTCGTTGAGGCTGTCGACCGGCGGGACCGGGAAATAGCCGCCCTTGATGCGCGGACGGTGGCCGGTGTTGCCGCCTTCGAACTTGTCGGCCGTCGACCACGCCGCCTCTTCGGAGATGATCTTGCTGTAGACGCCCGACATGTCCACCGACCATTCGACCGAGTCGAAGATGAAGAACTCGGGTTCCGGGCCGAAGAACGCGGTGTCGCCGATGCCGGTGCTCTTCAGGTAGGCTTCGGCGCGCTTCGCGATCGAACGCGGGTCGCGGTCGTAGCCCTTGCCATCGGACGGCTCGATGACGTCGCAAGTCAGCACGACGGTGGTTTCGTCGAAGAACGGGTCGATGTACGCGGAGCCCGCTTCCGGCAGCAGGATCATGTCGGATGCCTGAATGCCTTTCCAGCCGGCGAGCGACGAGCCGTCGAACGGGTGGCCGTGCTCGAAATGGTCTTCCTCGAACGCCGAAACAGGCAGGCCGACGTGGTGCTCCTTGCCGCGGGTATCGGTAAAGCGCAGGTCGACGAAGCGCACTTCGTTCTCCTGGATCATCTTCATGACTTCTTGGGCGTTCATATTCACTCCTGGTCTGATCGGGCGATAGCGATTAACGACGAAACTTGCGTTGCGCGGCAATAAGCAGCATCCGTGCCATGCTGTTTTGGCGTGTCCGGCATTGTGCCACAAGGCAGGAGAGCGGCGCGGCAGCGTTACCCCGATTACCGTACGCTTCGGAATGCGCCGGACCGCCTCGCCGCGACCGAGGAAATTTGCCGAAGGAATGCACCATTTAGGGGTGGTGGATGAGGCGTGCGCACCGGCATGGTGCATGTGCAGGCAAAATGGACGGTGCTCCGGCAGCGCCGTTCCGCCTGCGGGAACGGGGAGCGGGAACGCGTGCTGTTGGGTCGTCCGCGAGCGGAGCGATATACTTCTCCGACTTATCTATGCGGATGACGGCAATGGGGAAATTGACTGATCTGCTCGGGCTCGCGCGGTGCCGCGCGCAGGAGCTGAATTTGCCGTACGCGGGCGCGCTGACGCCGGCCGAAGCTTACGAAGTCTGGCAACTCGCGCCCGGAGCGCGGCTCGTCGATGTCCGTACGCGTGCCGAGTGGGACTGGGTCGGCCGCGTGCCCGACGCGGTGGAGATCGAGTGGTTGAGCTATCCCGGAAACCAGGCGAATCCGCACTTCCTCGCACAACTGAAACGTGAAGTCGACCCCGAGGCGCTGGTGATGTTCATGTGCCGCTCGGGCGCGCGCTCCGACAAGGCCGCACGCGCCGCGAGCGAAGCGGGTTATCCGGAGTGCTACAACGTCCTCGAAGGTTTCGAGGGGGACCTCGACGCGAACGGCCGGCGCAACCGCATCGGCGGCTGGCGCCATGCCGGCCTGCCGTGGCGGCAGAGCTGATCCGCTCCGCGGCCTGCGGGCGTCATCGCAACCCCTGCGGGCTGTCGTGGTCTGAACGACATTGCTACCGATTGAGATACGAAAGAGATACCGAATGATGCAAGTTGCCCCCATCAGTTTCGATCGTTTCAACACCCTCCGGGACGACGAGGCGCAGGCCCGCATTCGCGCCGCGCGTGCGCGACTCGGCGATCGCGCGGTGCTGTTGTGCCATCACTACCAGCGCGCCGACGTCTACCAGCATGCGGACCTGACCGGCGACTCGCTGAAGCTGGCGCGTCTCGCGTCGCAGACCGATGCCGAGTTCATCGTGTTCTGCGGCGTGCATTTCATGGCCGAAGTGGCCGACATCATGTCGCAGCCGCACCAGAAGGCGATCCTGCCCGACCTGGCTGCGGGCTGCTCGATGGCCGACATGGCGAGCCTGGCGAAAGTCACGCGCTGCTGGCGCGAACTCGCGGAAGTGCTCGGGACGCCCGACGACCTCATCACGCCGGTCACCTACATCAATTCGGCGGCCGACCTGAAGGCGTTCTGTGGCGAGCACGGCGGCATCGTGTGCACCTCGACGAACGCGCCGACGATCCTCGACTGGGCGTTCGCGCAGCGCCCCAAAGTGCTGTTCTTCCCCGACCAGCACCTGGGGCGCTGGACCGGCTACAAGAAAGGCATTGCGCTCGACGCGATGGTGGTCTGGGATCCGGATCTCGAATACGGCGGGCTCACGCCGGAGCAGATCCGCAACGCGAAGATCCTGCTGTGGAAAGGGCACTGCTCGGTGCACCAGATGTTCCAGGAGAGCCATATCCGGCGCTGGCGCATGCAGCATCCCGACGGTCTCGTGATCTCGCATCCGGAGAGCAGCCTCGAGGTGTGCATCAACTCCGACTACGTCGGTTCGACCGAATACATCATCAACACGATCAAGGCCGGCGCGCCGAACACGCACTGGCTGGTCGGCACCGAGCTGAACCTGGTCGATCGTCTTGCCGGGGAAGTCAAATCCGAAGGCAAGGTCGTCCAGTTCATGGCGCCCACGGTGTGCATGTGTTCGACGATGCAGCGCATCGACCCGCAGCATCTCGCCTGGACCCTCGAAAACCTCGCCGACGGCAAGGTCGTCAATCATATCCAGGTGCCGGCGCACGAAGCGCAGCTCGCGAAGGTCGCGCTGGACCGGATGCTGTCGGTGTCGTGATGGACACGGTGCCGGCCCTGCGCGTCTGCACCTACAACATCCACAAGGGGTTCTCGCAGTTCAATCGCCGCATGGTCGTGCATGAACTGCGCGAACGCCTGCGCAGCCTCGACGTGGATGTGGTGTTCCTGCAGGAAGTGCAGGGGCTGCACCTGGGGCACGCGAACCTCCATCCGAACTGGCCGGGCTCGCCGCAGCACGAGTTCCTGGCCGAGGACGTGTGGAGCCAGTTCGCCTACGGCGGCAATGCGGTCTATGACCACGGGCATCACGGCAACGCCGTCCTGAGCCGCTACCCGATCGTTTCCTCGACGAACCAGGATGTGTCCGATCATCGCTTCGAGCGGCGCGGGCTGCTTCACTGCGAAGTGCAGGTGCCCGGTATCGGCGAGCCGGTGCATTGCGTGTGCGCGCATCTGGGCCTGATGGCGGGCAGCCGGCGCCGTCAGATGGGGGCGCTCGCCGAGCGCATGGAACAGGTCGCGCCTGCGGGGGCGCCGCTGATCATCGCCGGCGATTTCAATGACTGGCGCAACCGCGCCGACCAGTTGCTCGCGCGCCGGCTGGGCCTGCGCGAAGCGTTCGACCGCGGCCGCGGAGAAGCGGCACGCAGTTTCCCGAGCACCGTGCCGGTGCTGTGCCTCGACCGTATTTACGTGCGCGGTTTCCGGGTGCGCCAGGCGCAGGTCCATTGCGGCCTGCCGTGGTCGCGAATTTCCGATCATGCCGCGCTCACTGCGGAGCTGGAGTTCGGCGGGTGACGGAGTTTCTCCCCGGCAACGCGATCAAGCTGCTGGAGAATGGCGGAGATTTCTTCCCCGCACTGCAAGAGGCGATCGACGGCGCGCAGAAGGAAATCTTTCTCGAAACCTACATCTTCGAGAACGACGCGACCGGCAGCCTGATCGCCGCTGCGCTGCGACGCGCTGCGCTGCGCGGCGTCGCGGTACGGCTGCTGGTCGACGGGTTCGGCGGGCGCCAATTCGTCCGGACGCTGATGTCCGAAATGATTCCGGACGGCGTCGGGGTGATGATCTACCGCCGCGAGTTGCGCATGCTGGCGTTGCGCCGACACCGCCTGCGCCGCATGCATCGCAAGTTGGCCGTCATCGACGGGGCGGTTGCGTTCGTCGGCGGCATAAACATCGTCGACGACCTGCAGGGCGGCCTGCTCGAACGCCCGCGCTTCGACTACGCGGTGCGTGTCGAAGGGCCGCTGCTCGCGCCGATACTCGAGTCGATGCACCGCCTGTGGCGGCTCGTGTCGTGGGCGAGAGTCGGGCGCCGGCTGCATGATCCGCTGCTCGTCCCGGCGAAGACCGGTCCTGCCGGGACGGTGCGCGCCGCGTTCGTCACGCGCGACAACCTGCGCCGCCGGCGCGACATCGAAGATGCGTATCTCGACGCGATCGCCGGCGCGCGCACCGAAGTGCTGATCGCCTGCGCGTATTTTTTCCCCGGCCGGCGTTTCCGCCAGGCCCTCGTCGATGCCGCCAAGCGCGGCGTGCGCGTGTCGCTGCTGCTGCAGGGGGTGTCCGACCACCCGATGCTGTGCCATGCGACGCGCGCGCTGTATCCGTTCTTTCTCGGCCGCGGCATCCATCTGTTCGAATATCACGACAGCCATCTTCACGCGAAAGTCGCGGTCGTCGATCGGCGCTGGGCGACGGTCGGTTCGAGCAACATCGACCCGTTCAGCCTGCTGCTCGCGCGCGAAGCCAACGTCGTCATCGACGACGTCCTTTTCGCGACCGAACTCGATGCGAGCCTCCAGCGGGCGATTGCGAGCGGCGCGCGCGAACTGCGCCGCGAGGACTGGCGCCGGTTGCCGACGCTGCGCCGCGTGACCAGCTGGATTTCGTACCAGCTGGTGCGTCTGGCGATCGGGGTGGCCGGTTACGGCGGCAAGCATTGAGATCCTCCCGCCGCCGGCATGAACTCGTGCGCGAGCAGGCACTCTATAAAACGTCGGGAAGCGCATTCGGCGCGATCGCGGCGGAAGTGATTTTTCCGACGACACGGAGGTTAGCGATGGAACTCTCGACCCACTCGCTGAGCAACCTGTTCGCCCAACTCGGCTTGCCCTCCGACGAGGCGTCGATCGAACGATTCATCGCCAGCCATTCACCGCTCCCCGAAAACATCGCCCTTGCCGACGCGTCGTTCTGGACGCCTGCCCAGGCCGCTTTCCTGCGCGAGGAGATCAATGACGACGCGGACTGGGCCGAGCTCGTCGATCAGCTCAACCTGAGCCTGCGATCCTGAGCGATCGCCTCGCGCACGCTTGCGCCCGCGCCGTGCTGCAGTCGCGGCCGGGAGCGTAGGACGACGGACGTCGCCCAGCAGGAGCCGGATCATGGAAAGCCGCACCATCTCGGTCATCAGCGGCGCGAGCCGCGGACTCGGCCGCGCTGCCGCCTATCGCCTGGCGACGATGCCGGACCACCTGGTCATTGCGACGGCGCGCAATCCGGCCGATCTTGCGCCGTTGTGCGCGAAGCTCGAGCTGAGCGGTCATTCGCTCGAAACCTGCCGCCTTGACGTGACCGAGGATGCGTCCGTGGGTGCGCTGCGCGACTGGATCGCGGCACGCTTCGGTCGCGTCGATGTGCTCATCAACAACGCCGGCGTGCTCCTCGACCGTTATTCGACGAGCATTCTCGAGCTGCCGGTCGATACGCTTCGCGCGACGCTCGAGACGAACCTGTTCGGCGCGCTGCGCGTCTCCCAGGCGCTGCTGCCGCTGATGCGCGCGAGTCGCGCGGGGCGGGTCGTCAATCTCGCGTCGGGAATGGGTCAGCTCGCTGAAATGGAGGCGGGGGCACCGGCGTACCGCATCTCGAAAACCGCCTTGAACGCCCTGACGCGCATCCTTGCAACCGAAATGGCTGAGTACCGCATCAAGGTGAATTCGGTCTGTCCGGGCTGGTGCCGCACCGATCTTGGCGGGCCCGAAGCGCCGCGCTCGCCGGAAGAGGGCATCGACAGCGTCGTGTGGCTGGCGACGCTGCCTGACGACGGACCGAGCGGCGGTTTCTTCCGCGATCGCCAGCCGATTCCGTGGTGAGGCTTCGCACCGGCGCGAAGCTCCCGGCGATGGCCGTCGCGGTGATTTTCAATTCGTCGGCGGGGGGTTTTCGGGTGCCGGGGAGGAAACGGCTGCCGACGCTTCCGCCTGCCGCTGCCGCGGCACGTCCGCGAGCGACCAGTGCGTTACGGCCCATTTCCATATCTCGCGCAATGAGGCACGGTCGAGCGCGAGGGGCGGATTCTGCCCGAGAAAGGCGAGCGCGGCGACGAGCGCGCGGGCCGGCGGCAGCGTCGCTACCGGGGCGGCCAAAGTCTGCTTCGACAGCTTTTCGCCTGCCGCATTGACGACGACCGGCAGATGCGCATAGGCGGGCGTCGGGTAGCCGAGCAGCCGCTGCAGATGGATCTGGCGCCCGGTCGAGCCGAGGAGGTCGGCGCCGCGCACGACGTCGGTCACGCCCGCCGCCGCATCATCGACGACCACCGCGAGCTGGTACGCGAACTGCCCGTCGCCGCGCAGGACGACGTAGTCGCCGACTTCGGTCGCGAGATCTTCCTCCTGCCGTCCCTGAATGCGGTCCGCGAAGACGATCCTTCCGTGCGCCCGCACGCGCCACGCATGGGCGCTGCGTCCGGGTGGCAGGCCGTTGCGGCAGGTGCCCGGGTAGAGCCGCGAGCCGTCGCGCGCGAGCGCGGAATCGGCGATCTCGCGGCGCGTGCAGGCGCACGGGAAGACATGTCCTGCGGCTTTGAGGCGCTCGAAGGCGTCGCGGTAGGCGTCGAGCCGTGCGCTCTGCCACACCGGTTCGGCGTCCCATTCGAAGCCGAAACGCTCGAGCGTCGCGATGATGTCCTGCGCAGCGCCGGGCACGCTGCGCGGCGTGTCGACGTCCTCGATGCGCAGCAGCCACTTGCCATGCTGCGCGCAGGCGTCGAGAAAACTGCCGACGGCCGCGACCAGCGAGCCGAAATGCAACGGCCCGCTCGGGGAGGGTGCGAAGCGGCCGACATACGAGGGCAGGGCTTCGTCGATCATGTGCCGGCGGGCAACCCCGCTCTTGTCGCGGGAGGGGCGGCGAAGTCCGCAAAACGCGCAGGGCGCAGACCGGCGGTGGCGAGATCACGCGGGAACTGCGCGGACGCGAGATATGCGAGTTCGACCTCCCGCGGTGCCGTCAGGCTGTCGCAGGCACGCAGCGTCGCATCCACGCGGCCGGGATGGACGTGGAGCAGCGGTCGGGGGCCGGACGTTTCGAGAAAACGCCGCATCAGCGCGCCGAACGGACGGCGTCCGGAAAAATCGTGCAGGCCGGCAAAGCCGTCGTTCGCGGGCAGGGCGTAGTTGCGCAGCAGGCGGCGCAGGCCGAGCGCGAGGCGGCTGATGAACAGCGCTTTCGGTAGCGCGACGCGCCGCCGCAGGCATCGCCCGGACGACTCGACGCAGTCGCGCACCCACACCGTGTTCGGGACATAGCGGCGATGCAGTTCCTCGACGAGCACTTCGCGCACCAACGGCAGCACATGGACGTGCTGGTGACCATCGACGTACGCGGGCGGGCCGCCCCAGATATCCTCGAACGCGTCGAGCTGCGCGCGCAGCTCGTCAGCGATAGAGTCGCGACGCACGGCGCCGGCGAGCGTCCGCGGCAGCAGATGGCCGAGTGTCGGCAGACGGCCGTGCCGCGCGAGTCCGCTTGCGCGGCTGACGGGAGCGTGATCGGTCAGCGTCAGGTGCAGACCGACGTCGGCAGGGTTGCGGAGAATCACCTGCCGCAGCGTCGGTGCGCAGCGGCGCCAGTCGGGCAGGCCGGTCATGCAGCTCGTCGCCGTCAGGCGGCGCGCAGCGATCAGCTCGGCAATCGCGTCGCTGACTCCCGGCGCGATGCCGAAGTCGTCGGCGCAGACGATGAGCGGGCGGGTTGCGGAAAAGTGTGGCATGGCGGGACTTTATCGCGGACGGGGCGTCAACGCGCGAAGGGGCGGCTGCGTTTACACTTGGTTGTCTCCGCGCCCGGAGATTTTTCGAATGTGAAGCCGTGCCCCGCCTCGATCTGCGCGATCCGCGTCCCGATGCGTCCGCCTTTTTGGCGTCCGCGCCGTTGCCCCACCGCCCTTCGCCGACGCTCCCGAAGCTGTCGGTGGTGATCCCGCTGTACAACGAGAGCGGCTCGCTGGGTGAACTGCACGCGCGGCTGGCGGCGCTCCTCGAAACCCTGCCCCTCGCCGGCCACGAGATCATCTTCATCGACGACGGCAGCCGGGATGCGACTTTTGCCGAGGTCGCCGCGCTGTGCGAAATCGATCCCGCGTTGCGCGCGATCCGCTTCGCGCGCAACTTCGGCAAGGAGGCGGCGATGGCGGCGGGCCTGCGCGCGGCGACGGGCGAGGTCGTCGTGCTGATGGACGGGGACCTGCAGCATCCGCCGGAGCTGATTCCGGAGATGCTCGCGCGATGGCGGGCCGGCGCGAAGATGGTCACCGCCGTGCGGTGCTCGCGCGACACCGATACCTGGTTGCGGCGCCAGCTCTCGCGCGGCTTCTACGGCCTGTTCAAGCGCGTGTCCGAAGTCGCGCTCGCCGAGGGGGGCGGGGATTTCCGGCTGTTCGACCATGCGGTGGTGCGCGCAATCAACAGCATGCCTGAGCGCACGCGGTTCATGAAAGGGATCACGAGTTGGGTCGGGTTCCGCCAGGAAGAAATCCCGTTCGATCCGGCCGAACGCGCCGCCGGGGCCTCGGCGTGGTCGCTGCTGCGGCTGTTGAACTACGCGTGGGACGGCCTGTCGGCGTTCAGCACCCTGCCGCTGCGCGTGTGGTCGCTGGTCGGGCTGGTGATGGCAGCGATATCAGGGCTCTACGGTGGCTGGCTGGTCGTGCGGACGATCCTCTGGGGCATCGATGTGCCGGGCTATACGTCGCTGATGGTCGCGGTGCTGTTCCTGTCGGGCATCCAGCTGATCAGCCTCGGCGTGCTCGGCGAATACGTCGGCCGCATTTTTACTGAGGTCAAGGCGCGGCCGCTGTACCTCGTGGCCGAGAAGCTGGGTTTCGACGAGGATGCACCGTGAGTCGCCCCGGAGAAATCGCGTTCGAGGGCGGTTTGCGCGCGGACGCCGCTGCCGTGGCGCTCTTGCCGGGGTGGGCGCAGCGCATCGCGCTGCTGCTGCTCGCAGCGACCGCGCTGTTCATCGTGCTCACGTTCGATCAGCACGGCATCAGCAACGACGAGGAGGTGCAGCACATCTATGGCCGCCGGCTCGTCGATTTCTACGCGTCGGGCTTTACCGACCGCGCCGCGTTCGCCTACAAGAACCTGTACCTCTACGGCGGCCTGTTCGATCTTATCGCGGCCACGCTCGAGCGCATCGTGCCGATCGGCGTGTGGGATCTGCGTCACCTGTTGTCGGCCGCGTTCGGTTTGGCCGGCTTGGCCGGCACCTGGCTGCTGGCACGCCTGCTGGCCGGCGAACGCGCGGCGCTCGCGGCGCTCGGGCTGCTGCTGCTGACGGGCGCGTGGTCCGGGGCGATGTTCACGCACACGAAGGATGTGCCTTTCGCCACCGCGATGGTGTGGGCGCTGTATTTCACGACCCGCTTCACGAGCGACCTGCCGACGATCCGCCGCGCGGACGTGCTCGGACTCGGCGTGGCGATCGGTTGTGCCTTCGGGCTGCGCGTCGGCGCGGTGTTCACGGTGTTCTATTTGGGCGTCGCGGTGTTGGGGGCAGCGTGGATCGGCGGCGCGGACCGACCGGAACGGGGGGCGATTCTCGGCCGGGCCGTCATTGCGCTGTTGCCCGCCGGGCTCGTCGCGTTCGTGCTGATGGGGCTCTTCTGGCCGTGGGCGGTGATGTCGCCGGGCAACCTGTTTCGCGCGATGACGACGTTCTCGCATTTCGCGTTCCAGCTCGACACGATCCTCGCTGGCGTCGTGATGAAGAACGGCGACGTGCCGGGCCACTACCTGCTGAGCTATCTGCTCGTGCGTCTGCCCGAACTGTTCCTCCTCGGCGTCGCGTGCGTGCTGCTCGGCGCGGTGCGCGCATTGCCGTCGCTGCGCTCCGCGGAGGGCTGCCGTGCGGCGCGGCGCTGGCTGCCGGTTGCGCTCGCCGCGGGATTCCCCCTCGCGTACACGCTGCTCGCCGCGCCGCCGCTGTACAACGGCATCCGCCACTTCACCTTCGTCCTGCCGCCGCTGGCGGTGCTCGGCGCCGTCGGCCTGCAGCACGCATGGCGGCGTGCTGCCCGCTTGCCTCGCGCGCGAAGGCTGGCCGCGGCCGGCTGCGTGCTGCTGGCGATCGCCCATGTCGTGACATTGGCACGCCTGCACCCGTACGAATACGTGTTCTACAACGGCTTTGCCGGCGGTCCGGGCGGCGCCGGGCGGTGGGAGCAGGACTACTGGGCGAGCAGCCTGCGCGAAGCGGCCGGCCTGCTGAATGCCCATGTCGCACGAGAAGGCGAGGGGGGGCGGCGCTACAGCGTCGCGGTGTGTGCGGAATCGCTGCAAGGTGCGGAATGGCTCGCACCGGGGCTGGACGTGACGCGCGACTGGCGCGCTGCGGACTTCTTCCTCGCAGCGACGCACATGAATTGCGATACGGCGGTCAAGGGCAGGGCCGTCGCCGAAGTCGTGCGCGACGGCGTGACGCTCGCGGTCGTGCGTGACCGGCGCCTGCTGGCCGGAGCCGACCGGGAGCCGCAGTGAGCGCCTTCCGGCTCGGCCGCTTCCTGCGCTTCGCGATGGTCGGCGCGGTCGGTACGCTGGCGCATTACTCGTTGCTGCTCGCGCTCGTCGAAGTCGCGGGCGCCGAGCCGGTCGTGGGTTCGGCGGCCGGTTTCGTGCTCGGCGCGCTGGTCAATTACGCGATGAACCGCAGCCTCGTGTTCCGCTCCCAACGCGCGCACGTCGAGGCGCTGCCGCGTTTCTTCGCCGTCGCCGGCATCGGGCTGCTATGGAACGCGCTGCTGATGTACGCTTTCACCGATCTCCTCGCGCTGCATTACCTGCTCGCGCAAGTCGTGACGACCGGTCTGCTGCTCGGCTGGCATTATGTCGGCAACGCGCTGTGGACGTTTGGCGCCCACTCGTCGCAGCGCTGAACACGACTCCGGCAAGGTGCGCAGGATTTCAACATCGATGTTGAACGCTTCAACCCCTGTCCTGCCCGCATGCCTCTCCGGCGTTGCGGCATCCTTCAACTCTTGGCCGCAAACACCATGGACAACATTGTCACCTTTTACCGAAACAGCCCCGAGGCGATCGCCGTCAATGGCGAGCGTATCAGCGAAGAGACGATCACCGCGGTCATGGAGCAGTTCCGGGATGCGCCCGATCCCCGGCACGCAGCGGCCCGCTCGCTGGTGGTGCGCACGCTGCTGCGCCAGCGCGCCGCGACCGTCGGGATCGAAGCGGACAACGAAGAGGCTGCAGTCGAAAAGCTGCTGGAACGCGAGGTCAAGCTCGAGCCGGTCGCCGACAAGGAAATCCGCCGCTATTTCGACGCCAACCGGCAAAGATTCCGCAGCGGCGCTCTTTTCGAAGTCCGCCACATCCTGTTCGACACGACACGCGACGGGAGTGACCGGGCAACTGCGCAAAAGGCAGAACGCGCGCTGTTCCACCTCAAGAACAATCCGGAAGCGTTCGAACGGGTCGCCGCGGAGGAATCGTGCTGCACGAGCGCGAAGATCGGCGGAGCGCTGGGCCAGCTCTCCGAAGGAGCGGTCGTCCCGGAATTCTGGGTGGCCCTTGTCAATTTCGGCAAGGCAGGGCTGTTGCCCCAGCTCGTCGAGACCCGCTTCGGCCATCACATCGTCATGATCGACCACCTCGCGCTCGGCGAAGCGCTGCCGTTCGAAGCGGTGCAGGCCAGGATTCGCGATTATCTGACCGGTCGCCTGGAACAGTTAACGTATCAGCAGTACGTTGCGCAGCTGGTCGGCCAGGCCCACATCGTCGGCATCGATCTGGGCGACCAAAGACCCAAGTCCGCTGGCCCCGGCCTTCCCGCCGAGTGACACGAACCGGGACGCAAGCTGCGACAGCGCCGGGGATCGTCGGCCGGACACGGCGGGTTGCCTTACGACAAACCCCGTAACCGTAGCAGCTTGCGGGGTTTGTCGAGCTGCTGCCGGATGTCTGATCCCGCAATCCGGGCTCAGACGTTGAACAGGAAGTTCAGCACGTCGCCGTCCTTGACGACGTAATCCTTGCCTTCGGCGCGCATCTTGCCGGCTTCCTTCGCGCCCTGTTCGCCTTTGTACGCGATGAAGTCGTCGAACGCGATCGTTTGCGCGCGGATGAAGCCGCGCTCGAAATCGGTGTGGATCACGCCGGCCGCCTGCGGCGCAGTGTCGCCGACGTGGATCGTCCAGGCACGCACTTCCTTGACCCCGGCGGTGAAGTAGGTCTGCAGGCCGAGGAGCTTGTAGCCGGCGCGAATCAGGCGGTTCAGGCCCGGTTCGTCGAGCCCGAGGTCGGCGAGAAATTCGGCTTTGTCGGCATCGTCGAGTTCGGCAATCTCGGCTTCGATCGCAGCGCAGATCGCGACGACTTCGGCTTTCTCGGCAGCGGCGTGCGCGACGACGGCGTCCAGCTGCGGGTTGTTCTCGAAGCCGCCTTCCTTGACGTTCGCGACGTACAGCACCGGTTTTGCGGTGATCAGGCAGAACGGCTTGAGGCTCGCCCATTCCTCCTTCGCCAGGTCGAGCGCGCGCACCGGCTTCGCCTGGTCGAGCTGCGCGATGCATTTTTCGAGCACCGCGACAAGGACTTTCGCGTCCTTGTCGCCGGCGGCGGCGGGACGCTTGTAGCGGGCGAGCGCCTTGTCGACCGTTGCCATGTCGGCGAGTGCGAGTTCGGTGTCGATGACTTCGATGTCGCGGATCGGGTCGACGCTGCCCGACACATGCACGACGTTCTCGTCGGCGAAGCAGCGCACGACGTGCACGATCGCGTCAGTCTCGCGGATGTTCGCGAGGAACTGGTTGCCGAGGCCTTCGCCTTTCGACGCTCCGGCGACGAGGCCCGCAATGTCGACGAACTCGACGATCGCCGGCTGCACTTTCTGCGGCTTGACGATCGCGGACAGCGCATCGAGCCGTGCATCGGGCACTTCGACGATGCCGACGTTCGGCTCGATCGTGCAGAACGGGTAGTTCTCGGCGGCGATGCCGGATTTCGTCAGCGCGTTGAAGAGGGTCGACTTGCCGACGTTCGGCAGGCCGACGATTCCGCATTTGAGGCTCATTTAAAACTCTTTCTGGTCAAGTGGTTACGCTGGTGTCGGGGCGCCATCAACACCGGATCACGAAGACGAGCCAGCGAACGGCGAAGAGAGACCGGGGATCGACGGTAGGATGCCTGAGCTGGTTCTGACGACACAGTTTCGACACAGGGACGAGCATTCTAACATTCAGCGATACGGCGATAGGCCGGCGGCCGCGCGCTCCCCTACGGTTCCCGTCGCGGTCAATCCCGCTTCGCCCCCTCCAGTCCCGAACGGCTGATCGCCAGCGTCGCCGGGTGGGAGATGCGGCGCTCGACCGAGATCGCGTAGTAGGCTTCGCTGACCGCAGGTGCTTCGCCGAGGCAGCGCACGCCGTGCTGGCGGCACACCTGTTCGGCGATCAGCGTCGCCGCGGGGAACACGCCGACGCCCGCTTCGCCGAACGCTTTCATGAGCGCGGCATCGTCGAATTCGCCGACGATGTGCGGCGCGATGTGCTGTTCTTCGAACCACTGCATCAGCGGCCGCCGCACCGCGGCATCGGCGCCCGGGATCAGCATCGGCTGGCGGGCGAGATTCGCCGGAAAACTGCCGCTCAGGCTTTCGGCGAGCGAAGGGGCGGCGAAAAAGCTGATCGGCGATTCCCCGAGCTTGTGGTTGTAGCCGCGCACGTCCATGTGGGCCGGCATCGGACTGTCCGCGAGCACGACGTCGAGCTTGTGGATCGCGAGGTCGCCGAGCAGCCGGACCATCTTGTCCTCGCGGCAGACGATGCGCACCGGTTCGGCGAGCTTCATCGACGGCGCGAGCAGCAGCCACGCGATCGCTTTCGGCACGACATCGGCGATTCCGACACGGAACGGAATCGCGCGCCCGGCCGCGCGGTTGTGCAGCGCCTCCTCGAGCTCGCTGCCGACGCGGAAAATCTCCTCGGCATAATCGAGCACCATCTGGCCGGTTTCGGTCAGCGCGAGCCCGCGGCCGCGGCGGCGGAACAGCGTCACGCCGAGGCTCGCCTCGAGGATCGCGATCTGGCCGCTCAGCGTCTGCGGCGCGAGGCCGGAGCGCTCGCTGGCGCGCACGATCCCGCCGGCGCGGGCAACGTTCCAGAAGTGGTGGAGCTGCTTGAAATTGAGCATCACGTCCTCTCGACTCTTCGGAAAAACATGCTAAAGATTCCGTTGAACTCGTATTTTACCGAACAGTCTGACGCTTAGTATCAACGAGTAGATGCAGGCATCAACCACCAGGGAGAAGAAACATGCGCATCGATCTGCAATGCAGCGGTCTGGAAGCACCGTCGGGTCTGCGGGACTATGTCGCACGGCGAATGCGTTTCGCGATCGGCCGCTTTCGCGACCAGATTCAGTGGGCGCGCATCAAGGTCGCGGACGTGAACGGGCCGCGCGGCGGGGCCGACAAGCGTTGTGTGGTACAACTGCGTTTGCGCAATTGCCCGGACGTGATCTTTTCGGTGACCGGCACGGATGCGCGCCCGGTCGTCGATCTGGCCGCGGAGCGGGTCGCCCAAGTGCTGGGGCGGCGTCTCGCCCGTTTGCGGCAGTTCAGCCGGGCGACAGCAGTCGCGGATCCCGTCCTCGCCGGAACCTGATCCGGGCAGCGGGTTCAAAACAACTTCGATTCAAGGAGGTAGACATTCAATGGAAAACCGAATCGGTACGATGACAAGGTCGGAGGCGTCGGTCCTCTCGACGAACAGGGTCATCCGCAACACTTACATGCTGCTGTCGCTGACGCTGGCTTTCTCGGCGCTCACCGCCGGCGCGTCGCTCGCGCTCGGCCTGCCGCACCCGGGGATCATCCTCACGCTGGTGGGGTACTTCGGCCTGCTGTTCCTGACGACGAAGTTCCGCGACAGCGGGCTCGGCATCCTGTTCGTGTTCGCGCTCACCGGCTTCATGGGCTACACGCTCGGCCCGATCCTGTCGCACTACCTCGCGCTGCCGAACGGCGGGCAGGTGGTGATGCAGGCGATGGGCGGCACCGCGGCGATCTTCCTCGGCCTGTCGGCGTACGCGCTGACGAGCCGCAAGGACTTCTCGTTCATGGGCGGCTTCCTGATGGTCGGCATCCTCGTCGCGTTCCTCGCCGGCCTGGGCGCGATCTTCTTCGAGATGCCCGGCCTGTCGCTCGCGGTGTCGGCGATGTTCGTGCTGCTGATGTCGGGTCTCATCCTGTATGAGACCAGCAACATCATCCACGGCGGTGAAACGAACTACGTGATGGCGACGGTGACGTTGTACGTGTCGATCTACAACCTCTTCACGAGCCTGCTGCACATCCTCGGCGTGATGAACAACGACTGAACGTTGCCGCTGCGGCGGCGAGGCGGGGCGGTTCGCGCAGCGGGCCGCCCCGTTTTTTTGCAACCGCTTGCCGCTGCTGTCCGGCGCCACAAGCATCTATGACTGCTTGAGAGCGGGAAACAGCAGCCGCTGCAGCAGCTTGCGGGCTTCGTCGAGCAGCAGGACGCTCGAGGCGACCGCCGCCGAGAGCAGCCAGTCTCCGCCCTCCAGCGCCGTCGTGCCGAAAATGGCTTGGGCCGGCGGCCAGTGCACCACTACTCCCTGCAGCGCGAGCACGCCGCCGAGCGCGATCCACAGCCGTATGTTGGTGAGGAACTGCGAGTTGAAAGCGCTGCCGTGCTCGTTGCGCGCGTTGAACACGTTGAAGAACTGGAACAGCACGAAAGTCGTGAATGCCAGCGTCAGCGCGCGCGCCTCGCCGTGCTCGGCCAGCGCGGACTGGAACAGCCACAGCGTGCCCACCATCATCGTCGCGCCGTAGAGCGACAGCCGCGCCAAGCGGCGCAGCGTCAGGATTTGCGCGTCCTGCGCGCGCGGCGCGGCGCGCATGATGCCCGGGCGGGCCGGCTCGATGCCGAGCGTCATCGCCGGCGGGCCGTCCATGATGATGTTGATCCACAGCAGCTGGATCGCGGTGAACGGCGCCGGCATCCCGAGCAGCGTCGCGGCCAGCACGGTCAGGATCGCGCCGATGTTCGTCGACAGCTGAAAGCGCACGAACTTGACGATGTTGTCGAAGATCACGCGCCCTTCCTCGACCGCGCGCACGATCGTCGCGAAGTTGTCGTCGGTCAGCACCATCGTCGCCGCTTCGCGCGTCACCGCGGTCCCGGTGATGCCCATTGCGATGCCGATGTCGGCCGCCTTGAGCGCCGGCGCGTCGTTGACGCCGTCGCCGGTCATCGCGACGACATGCCCGCCGGCTTTCAGCGCCTTGACGATCCTGACCTTGTGCGTCGGCGACACGCGCGCGAAGACGGTAATGTCGTTGACGCGCGCGTCCAGCTCGGCGTCCGTCATCGCGTCGAGCTCGGCACCGCTGACGGCGTCGCCGCGCAGTCCGAGCTCGCCGGCAATCGCTGCCGCCGTGACCTTGTGGTCGCCGGTGATCATCTTGACCTGGATGCCGGCGCGCGTGCACAGCTCGATCGCCGCTGCCGCTTCGGGGCGCGGCGGATCCATCAGGCCGGCGAGGCCGACGAAAGTCCAGCCGTCGGCCCACGCCCACAGGTCGGCTTGCGGGTCGAACTGGTGTTTCGGGATGCGGCGCCGCGCGACCGCGAGCACGCGCAACGCCTGTCCGGCGAGATGATTGTTCTCGGTGACGATGCAGCTGCGCGCCCGCTCGTCGAGCGGCTCCTCGCGGTCCGCGACGAGCCACATCGCGCAGCGCGCGAACAGCACGTCCGGTGCCCCCTTGATGAACATGTCGACGTGCTCGCCGGCGTCGTGGAACGTCGCCATGAACTTGTGCGCCGAATCGAACGGGATTTCGGCGATGCGCGCGCACCGTTCCTGTTCGGCGGGCGGCTCGTAGCCGCCTTTTTGCGCGAGCACCCACAACGCGCCTTCGGTCGGATCGCCGACGAGTTCGCCGTCATGGACGCGCGAGTCGGAGCACAGCGCGACCGGCAGCAGCAGCGGCCGCAAGCGCAGGCCGGCGTCGCCGTCTGCGCTGCCGGTGATGCAGCCCTCGGCGCGGTAGCCCTCGCCACTGACTGCGAACCGCTCGCACGCGACCCAGCACGCGCGCGCGGTCATCTGGTTCAGCGTCAGCGTGCCGGTCTTGTCCGAGCAGATGACGGTCGTGCAGCCGAGCGTCTCGACTGCCGAGAGTTTCTTCAGGATCGCGCGTTTCTGCGCCATCCGCCACATCCCGATCGCCAGCGTCACCGTGACGACTGCCGGCAGGCCTTCGGGGATCGCCGCGACGGCGAGGGCCACGGCGCTCATCGCCGCCTGCGTCCAGGGCAGGCCGCGTGCGAAATCGAGCGCGAAAATCGCCGTCACGACGACGCCGGCAATCGCCGCGAGTTTCTTGCCCAGGCTGTCGAGCTGGCGCTGCAGCGGGGTCTCGGTCTCCGCGGTTTCGGCGATCATGCCGGCGAGCTGACCCATCTCGGTCGTCATGCCGGTCGCGACGACGATCAGCTCGGCGCGTCCGCGCGTCACGACGGTGTTCATGTAGAGCAGGTTCGCGCGCTCGCCGAGCGGCAGTTCCGTGGTCTCCAGCGCCGCGACCGATTTGCCGACGGTGTGGGATTCGCCGGTGAGTGCCGCTTCCTCGACTTCGAGGTTGTGCGCGGCGAGGAGCCGACCGTCGGCGGGGATGCGGTCGCCCGCTTCGAGCAGCACGATGTCGCCGGGCACGAGCTCGCTGGCGTCGACTTCGACGAGCTTGCCGTCACGCCGCACGCGAGCCCGCGCAGCGAGCATGTCCTTCAGCGCGGCGAGCGTGCGTTCGGCGCGATGCTCCTGGTAGAAGCCGAGCGAAGCGTTGAGCAGCACGACGACGAGGATCACCACCGCATCCTTGAATTCGCCGATCGCCCAGGCGAGGACGGCAGCGAATATCAGGACGATCACGAGGAAGTTCCTGAACTGATCGACGAACTTCAGCCACACTGGCCGCGCTGCCGCTTCGGCGAGCCTGTTCGGGCCGAAGCGCGCGAGCCGCTCGGCGATCTGCTCGGTAGCCAGGCCGCGCACGACATCCACGTCGAGCGCTTCGGCCGCGGCTTCGGCGGTCAGGGTGTGCCAGCGGCGGGTTTCGGTAGCCATGAGCATGCGGTCGGTGGTGCAGTCAGTGCGGCGATAAATGCCCGCCGCCGCGGCTCTGCGGGGCTTCAGTCTGCGGGCGGAGTTGGAGCCGGAGCATCCGGAGTCACGGCAGCCGCAGGGTCGGGGATGCGCGTCGCGAGCACCTTGTCGATGCGCTTGCCGTCGAGATCGACGACTTCCAGTCGCCACTCTCCCCACTGCGACACATCCCCGGTATGCGGCAGGCGGCCGAGCAGCCACATCACCATGCCGCTCAGCGTGTGGTAACGCCCCCGTTCTTCCTCCGGTACCGTCTTGAGTTCGAGACGGTCTTTCAGTTCCGGAATCGGGATCATGCCGTCGAGCAGCCAGGAGCCGTCTTCGCGCTGCACCGCCCAGGCTTCTTCGAGGCTGTGCGGGTGGAATTCGCCGGTGACCGCTTCGAGCACGTCCTGCAGCGTCACCATCCCCTGGATTTCGCCGTATTCGTCGATGACGAACACCATCTGCGTGCTCGACGCGCGGAACTGGTCGAGCAGTTCCATGCCGGTCAGCGACTCGGGCACATAGACCGGCGGCTGCAGCTGCTGCGTCAGATCGGTCTTGCCGCCTTTGAGCGTCTGGTTGAAGAGCTGCTTCGACGAGATGATGCCGAGGATGTCATCGAGTCCGCCACGGCACACCGGAAAGCGCGAATGGTCGGACTCGGCCATGCGCGCGAGGTTCTCGTCGAGCGGGCGCGTGACGTCGAGCCACACGATGTCGGCGCGCGGCACCATCAGCGAGCCGATCTGGCGGTCGTCGAGTCGGAACACGTTGCGCACCATCGTGTGCTCGTTCTTTTCGATGATGCCGGCTTCCGATCCCTCTTCGAGCAGCGCGTGGATCTCTTCCTCGGTGATGCTCGGCGCCCCTTCGTCACGCTTGCCCAAGAGGCGCAGCAGCAGCGCGGTCGACGACATCAGCAGGCGCACGAACGGGCGCGACCCGATCGCGAGCGCCTTCATCGGGCGGGCGACGAGGATCGCGATGCCTTCCGGGTTGATCTGGCCGATCCGTTTCGGCACCAGTTCGCCGACAACGATCGAGACATAGGTGATCACGACGACGACCAGCACGGTCGCGCCGACTTCGCTCGGATTCTGGTCGAGGCCGAGCGTCTGCAGCCAGCTCGCAAGCGGGGCCGCGAGCGCGGCTTCGCCGACGATGCCGTTGAGGATGCCGATCGACGTGATGCCGATCTGGATCGTCGACAGGAAGCGGGTCGGCTCCTCGCCGAGCTCGATCGCGACGCGGGCGGACGCATCGCCGTCTTCGGCGAGCCGCGCGAGCCGGCCGCGGCGCGCAGTGACGAGGGCGATCTCGGACATCGCGAAAGCCCCGTTCAGCAGAATCAGGGCGACGAGAATGAAAATTTCCATTTTCGGGCTATCCGGGAAAAGCGTGGCGCGACGCGGCCGCAGCCCGCGTGCCGCCGGCAACGACAGGACGCGCTGCGGCGGGCACGGCGGCGATCAGCAGACGGACCGAACGGAGAAGCTGCGACACGGGAGGTGCTGCGATCCGGGCAGGCGCGGCAGCGGCGGGCGGGGGCGGGGTCGATCGGGAGCGAGCGAACAGGGGCGCGCGAGGGCGGGAGAAAGCGTTCTCCGGGCAACATCGCCGGGAGCTTTCGCTGCGGTGGCGCTTGCCGCGCCTGGCGGCTTTCGGTGTGGCCGAAAAGGCCGTCATCGGGGTGTTTCGACTACTCATGGCGCGGAGATTGTGTCGTCCCCGCTGCTCCTTTGCGTTGTATGCCTGCGCGCATCATGCCTCAGCGGTCCCGGGCTGTCACGTGCGGGTCGCCCCGCGACGGGTGCGATGGAGCGTGCCGCAGGCCCGCGGCTTTGCAGCGACAAGCGTTACAATGTCGCACTTTTTTTCGCTTGGAACGGTCGGATGAAGACCACCTTTCTGGATTTCGAACAACCTGTTGCCGATCTCGAAGCAAAGATCGAGAAGCTAAGATTCGTCCAGGACGATTCGGCAGTGGATATTTCCGAGGAGATCGCGCGCCTCGAAGCGAAGAGCCAGACGCTGTCGAGGAACCTGTACGCGAAGCTCACGCCGTGGCAGATCGCGCAGGTCTCGCGTCATCCGCAGCGGCCCTACACCCTGGACTACGCGCGCCATATCTTTACCGACTTCGTCGAGCTGCACGGCGATCGCACGTACGCCGACGACAAGGCGATCGTCGGCGGCCTCGCGCGGTTCAACGGCCAGAGCTGCGTCGTCATCGGCCACCAGAAAGGCCGCGACACGAAGGAAAAGATCCTGCGCAACTTCGGCATGCCGCGGCCGGAAGGTTATCGCAAGGCGCTGCGGCTGATGCGGCTCGCGGAGAAGTTCGGCCTGCCGGTGTTCACGTTCGTCGACACCCCCGGCGCGTATCCCGGGATCGACGCCGAGGAGCGCGGCCAGTCCGAAGCGATCGGCCGCAATCTTTACGTGATGGCCGAACTCAAGGTGCCGATCATCGCGACGATCATCGGCGAAGGCGGTTCCGGCGGCGCGCTGGCGATCGCGGTCGGCGACCAGGTGATGATGCTGCAGTACGCGACGTACTCGGTGATCTCGCCGGAAGGCTGCGCGTCGATCCTGTGGAAGAGCGCCGACAAGGCTGCCGAAGCGGCCGAGACGATGGGCATCACCGCAGCGCGGCTGAAGTCGCTCGGTCTCATCGACCGGGTCGTCAATGAACCGCCGGGCGGCGCGCACCGGGATCATCGCGCGATGGCGCAGACCCTCAAGCGTGCGCTGCAGGATGCGTTGCGCCAGGTGGCGGACCTTTCTCCGGCCGAACTGGTCGAGAAGCGGCTCGAGCGCCTGATGAGCTATGGCCGGTTCAAGGAACAGAACGTCGCCTGATTCCCTGCTTGCCGATGCTGTCGCTGGCGTGCTCGCGGCGGCAGCGGTGGCGCCACGGCAGCGGCTGTGCGTCGCGTTCAGCGGCGGGGCCGACTCGACGACGCTGCTGCATCTGCTCGCCGGCCTGCGGCCGCGCTTCGGCTTCGACCTCTGCGCAGCTCACGTCCATCACGGCCTGAGTCCGAACGCTGACGCGTGGCTCGATTTCTGCGCCCGACAGTGCGCGGCGCTCGGCGTGGCTTTCCACCCGTTTCGCGAGCAGGTCGCGCGCGACCATCCGGCAGGGCTCGAGGCGGCCGCGCGCGACGTCCGTCATGCTGCGCTCGCGCGCGTCGCGTGCGACTGGCTCGTGTTCGGCCACCATCAGGACGACCAGGCCGAAACGCTGCTGTTCCGGCTGCTGCGCGGCGCGGGCGTGCGCGGCGCTGCGGCGATGGCAGCGATCGAGCCGGGAGCGCCGGGACGGTTGCGGCCGCTGCTCGGCGTGCGCCGCGCCGACATCCGCGCGTTCGCGCACGCAGCGTCACTCGAATGGATCGAGGACGAGAGCAACGCCGATCCGCGCCATGCCCGCAATTTCCTGCGTCATCGCGTATTTCCGCTGCTCGGCGAAGCTTTTCCCGGCGCGGTCCCGGCGCTTGCGCGCGCAAGCGGCCATTGCCGCGAGGCGGACGGACTGCTTGACGATCTCGCGGCGCTCGACTGCTCCGCGTGCGGCGGCTCGCCATTGCTGCGCGACCGGCTGCTGAGGTTGTCCGACGAGCGGGTGCGCAACCTCTTGCGCTGGCGGGTCCGGGAAATGGGGTGCGCGGCGCCGGCGCGCGCGCGGCTCGTCGAAGTCGTCCGGCAACTGCGCGCGACACAGGCGCCGCTGTACCTGCCGCTCGGCCCGGCGGTGTGCTGCGCCTACCGGGGTGGGGTGTGGCTGGAGCCGCTGCGCGACGGCGCACCCGAGCAGCCTGTTCTTTGGCGCCAGGAGTCCGCGCTGTGCTGGGGGGGCGGCGTCGTGCGCTTCGAGCCGGTGACCGGCGCGGGCATCGGCCGGGCGGCGCTGCAGCGTGCCGCCGACGTCGCGCTGGTGCCGCGTTGGCCGGGGCTGACGATGCGGCAGAATGGCGGGCGCCCGCGGCGCAGTTTCAAGAACCTGTGCCAGGAAGCCGGCCTGCCGGCGTGGCTGCGGCCGCGGTTGCCGGTGCTGTGCATCGACGGCGAGGCGGCGTGGATCGGCGAGATCGGCGTCGCGGCCGAATTTCGCTGCGCTGCGGGCGAAGCCGGACTGCTGCCGGTGTGGCAGCGCTGAACTCGCCGCCTGCCGAACGGTTTCCTAGCGCCCGCCGACCAGGTTGATCAGCTGTGCGAGCTCGACCGCCGAGCGCACGGCCATCTTGTCGAAGACTTTCGAGCGATGCGCCTCGACGGTGCGCATCGAGATGTTCAGCTGGTCCGCGATGACCTTGTTGTACTTACCGGCGAGGATCTGCTCCATCACTTCGCGCTCGCGCGCCGTCAGCAGCGCGAGCCGTGCTTCGACCGTTTCACGCGTCGCGGCGGCGAGCTGGCGTTGCGCGTCGGCGTCGAGGGCGCGCACCACGACTTCGACGAGGTCACTGTCGTTGAACGGCTTTTCGATGAAGTCGAAAGCGCCTTTCTTCAGCGCCGCGACCGCCATCGGCACATCGCCGTGGCCGGTGATGAACACCACCGGCAGCAGGTTGCCGCGCGCGCGCAGCGCGTCGAAGCACTCGAGCCCGCTCATGCCTTCCATGCGGATGTCGATCACTGCGCAGCCGCGCCAGTCGGGCTGCACCGCAGCAAGGAATTCTTCGGCGCTCGGCCACGTCGTGCACGCCACGTTGCGCGTCTTGAACAGCCACTGCAGCGCGTCGCGGATCGCTTCGTCGTCGTCGATGATGTGGGCGCAGGCGGGATTCATGAGAGTTCGACCGGGAACGACAGGATGAAGATGGTACCGCCGTCCGGATTGCTTTCGAACCCCAGGCGTCCATGGTGAAGTTCGGCGATCGAGCGGCAGATGTTCAGCCCCATTCCCATGCCTTCGGGCTTGGTGGTGAAGAACGGCTCGAACAGGCGGCGCGCGATGTCCGGATCGATGCCGCGGCCGGAATCGGCGACCCGCACGACCAGCTGGCCGCCTTCCTCGCGCGTCGTGACATGCACCGTGCGCCGTCCGGGCGGATTGTCGTGCATCGCGTCCATGCCGTTGCGCACCAGGTTGACGATGACCTGCTCGATCATCACCGGATCGGCAGGGATGTCCGGCAGACGCGGCGCCAGGTCCGTTTCGATGCGCATGCGCCGCTTGCGCGCATCGGCTTCGATCAGGCCGATCGCTTCGCGGATCACCGCGTTGAAGTCCAGCGTCTCGCGCTTGGGTTCGGCGCGGCGGACGAAATCATGGACGCGGCGGATGATCTCGCCGGCGCGCCGCGCCTGGCGGCCGAGTTTGGCATGGATGTCGCGCAGCTCGTCGCGATCGATCGGAGCCTGCTCGAGGCGGTTCAGGCAGCCGGTGTTGTAGCTCGCGATCGCGGCCAGCGGCTGGTTCAGCTCGTGCGCGAGCGTCGAGGCCATCTCGCCCATCGTCACCAGCCGTGAAGTCGCCTGCAGGCGTTCTTCCTGCTGGCGCCCGAGCTCGCGCGCGCGTTTCTGCTCGGTGATGTCGAGCAGCGACCCCATCCAGCCGGTGTGGCAACCGGCGGCGTCGATCAACGGCGCTTCGAAGATCAGTGCGTCGAGTCGCTCGCCGTTCTTGCGGCGCAGGCGCAACTCGACGCCTTCGGGCGGCGCGGCGCCGGAGAGGATCATGTCGTGGACTTCCTGCGTGCGTTCGAGGTGATCGGGATCCCAGTACGGCATCGGCGGCAGGTGGCCGATCAGCTCTTCCGGACTGTAGCCGACCATCCGGCAGAACGCCGGATTGACGTAGGTGATGCGCCCGTCGAGATCGCGGGCGCGCAGCCCGGTCAGCAGCGAATCTTCCATCGCCTTGCGGAACAGCGACTCGCTGCGCAATGCCTGTTCGGCGCTGTGGCGGCGCACCAGCTGGCGGCGCAGCTGCCACACGCTCCACACGATGATGCCGGCGAGCAGCACGATCGAGGCGATCAGCAGCACCGGCACCCAGCGCGTCTCGCCGCGGTAGGCGGTGATGTGCAGGCTCAGCCCGTGCCCCGGCGGGTCGAAAGGGATCGTGTAGTCGAGTTCGCCGGACAGCGGCGCGACTTTCGATTTCGCGACGATCTGCCGCCCGTCGGCATCCACGACGCTGACGCGGTAGCGTTCCGAGAACCACCACGGCAGCTCGCGCGCGATCAGCTCGTGCAGCGAGTAGATCCCGACCACGGCGCCGATGAATGCATCTTCGGAGTGGATCGGCACGTGGACCTCGAACTGATGACTGCCGTCGGCGACCTCGTAGGCCGGCCCGTAGGCGCGCCGGCCGAGCGCGCGTGCCAGGCGGAAAACCGAGTCCGCCGGGACGGCGCCCGCGCTCTCGCCGATCAGATGGCTGCCCGACAGCGGCGGCATCTCGCCTTCCCGGCGGCCTTCGGCGTCGAGCCAGATCACGCGCACGAGCCCGCTGTCGGCGCGCAGCAGCTGGCGCAGCTTCGCGTCGATCGACGCCGGCTGGGGGTCGGGCGCGAAGAGTTCGGGGCCGATCTGGGCAAGCAGCGAAGCGTTGCGGTCGAGCTGGAACTGGAGGTTCTGTTCCATCCACAGCACGTCATTGATCAGTGTCATCCGCTGCTCATCGCGGTCGGCGCTGCGCGTCAGCCATACCAGCGCGGCGATGACCGCGAGAAACAGGGGCAGCGTCAGGTACGGCAGCACGGCGAGCCATTTCGCCGGAGCCGGAGTCGGCGCCTCCGGCGCGCGCCCGGGAGGCGCGGGCCCGCTCGCGGGGTGCGCGGGCGTCGGCGCGGGGTCGGGCCGGCGGCTCATCGTATCGATGCGAGGGGAGCGGATTTGCGGATGACCACAATATGGCCGGATCGAGGGCGGTACTAGACTTTACCTGTATTCCGGGGCCCAGGCCTTGTTTTGGCAGCGCCCGGATACTCGAGAATCGACAAATTCACGGAGGAGAGAGTAATGAAAATTCGCGCACTTTTGGTTGGCCTGTTTGCCGTCGGCCTGTCGGCCGCGGCCGTTGCCGCTGACCCGATCGTCATCAAGTTCAGCCACGTTGTCGCAAACGACACGCCGAAAGGCAAGGCCGCCGAAAGGTTCAAGGAACTCGCCGAGAAATACACCAAAGGGGCGGTGAAGGTCGAAGTCTACGCGAACAGCACGCTGTACAAGGACAAGGAAGAAATGGAAGCGCTGCAACTCGGGGCGGTGCAGATGCTCGCGCCGTCGCTCGCCAAGTTCGGTCCGCTCGGCGTGAAGGAATTCGAGGCCTTCGACCTGCCGTACATCTTCGACGGCTACGCCGACCTGCACAAGATCACGACCGGCCCGGTCGGACAGAAACTGCTCGGCAAGCTCGAAGGACGCGGCATCAAGGGCCTGGCGTTCTGGGACAACGGCTTCAAGTCGTTCTCGGCGAATTCGCCGATCAAGAAGCCCGAGGACCTGAAAGGCAAGAAGATGCGCGTGCAGTCGTCGAAAGTGCTCGAGGAGCAGATGCGCGCGCTCGGCGCGATCCCGCAGGTGATGGCCTTCTCCGAGGTCTATCAGGCGCTGCAGACCGGGGTCGTCGATGGCACCGAGAACCCGCATTCGAACCTCTACACGCAGAAGATGCACGAGGTGCAGAAGCACATGACGCTGACCGACCATGGCTATCTCGGCTACGCGGTGATCACGAACAAGAAGTTCTGGGACGGCCTGCCGGGCGAGACCCGCACGCAACTGGAGCAGGCGGTCAAGGAATCGACCGAGTACGCGAACCAGATCGCGAAGGAAGAAAACGACAAGGCGCTCGAAGCGGTGCGCGCGTCGGGCAAGACCGAGATCTACCAGCCGACCGACGCCGAGAAGCTCGCGTTCAAGAAGGCGCTCGTGCCGGTGCATAAGAAGATGGAGTCGCGCATCGGCGCCGAGACGATCAAGTCGATCTACGAAGCGACCGGCTTCGATCCGTCCAAGCTGTAATCCATCATCCTCAACGCCCGCCGGCCCCGCGCAACACCGCGTGCCGGCGGGCGTTTTCGTGACGGGAGTCTCCCATGCTAAAAATCCTTGACCACGTCGAGGAGTGGCTGATCACCTTCCTCATGGGTGTGGCCACGATCATCATCTTCGTATCGGTCGTGCACCGCTACGGCTCCGGTCTTGCAATTCCCGGCCTGCAGGACTGGCTGTTGTCGCTGCATTTCGGCTGGGCGCAGGAGCTGTGCATCATCCTGTTCGTGTGGATGGCGAAGTTCGGCGCCGCCTACGGCGTGCGCACCGGCATCCACGTCGGCGTCGACGTGCTGATCAACCGGCTGTCCGCCTCCAACCGCGCCAGGTTCGTCGTCATCGGGCTCGGCGCCGGCGCGCTCTTCACCGGCATCGTCGGGACGCTCGGCCTGACGTTCGTGCTCGAGAACGGCGCCCATTATCAGTTCCTGACGTGGTTCGGCATGGACACCGGCGACCTGTATGAAGGACCGACGACGCCGGACCTCGAATGGCCGACGTGGATCGTGTATTCGGCGATCCCGCTGGGGTCGTACCTGATGTGCTTCCGTTTCCTCCAGGTGATGGTGTCGTTCCTGCGCACCGGCGAACTGCCGACCCACGACCACGGCCACGTCGAGGGCATCGACGAGGAGCACCTGCCGGTCGACGCCAACTACTACGACATGGACGACAACCTGCACCCGCACGACCTGAAACATAAACAGCTGGGCGAGAACGGCAATCGCAGCCGGGGAGACAAGCAATGAGCGCCGCCATCATCTTCGTACTGCTCCTGGTGCTGATGCTCACCGGAATGCCGATCTCGATCTCGCTCGGTCTCACGGTCCTGACGTTCCTGTTTACGATGACCGAAGTGCCGATCGAGTCGGTTGCGCTGAAATTGTTCACCGGCATCGAGAAGTTCGAGATCATGGCGATCCCGTTCTTCATCCTCGCGGGCAACTTCCTGACGCATGGCGGCGTCGCGCGACGCATGATCAACTTCGCGACGTCGATGGTCGGACACTGGCATGGTGGACTCGGTCTCGGCGGCGTCGTTGCCTGCGCGCTGTTTGCCGCGGTATCCGGGTCGAGCCCGGCGACGGTTGTCGCGATCGGCGCGATCCTGCTGCCGGCGATGGTAAGGCAAGGCTTCCCGAACAAGTTCGGCGCCGGCGTGATCACGACTTCGGGCGCGCTCGGCATCCTGATCCCGCCGTCGATCGTCATGGTCATGTACTCGGTGTCGACGAACACCTCGGTCGGCTCGCTGTTCATGGCCGGCGTCGTGCCAGGCCTGTTGCTCGCGATGTTTCTCGGCTTCACGACCTGGTATCGCGCGCGCAAGTATGACTATCCGCGCCAGCCGAAAGCGAGCTGGGGTCAGCGGCTGCGCGCGTTCAAGGAATCCGCGTGGGGTCTGTTCCTGATCATCGTCGTCATGGGCGGGATCTACACCGGCATCTTTACGCCGACCGAGGCGGCGGCGATGAGCGCCGTGTATGCGTTCTTCGTCGCGGTGTTCATCTACAAGGATCTCGGCATGAAGGATGTGCCGAAGGTGCTGTTGAACTCGGCGAACATGAGCGCGATGCTGCTGTACATCATCACCAACGCCGTGCTGTTCTCGTTCCTGCTGACGCACGAGAACATCCCGCAGGAGATGGCGGACTTCATGATCGGCACCGGCGTCGGGGTGATTGGCTTCCTGATCATGGCCAACATCCTGATGCTGATCGCCGGCAACTTCATGGAGCCGTCGTCGATCGTGCTGATCCTCGCGCCGATCCTGTTCCCGATCGCGATCAAGCTCGGCATCGACCCAGTGCATTTCGGCATCATCATGGTCGTGAATATGGAAGTCGGCATGTGCCACCCGCCGGTCGGCCTGAACCTCTACGTCGCCAGCGGCATCACGAAGATGGGCATCACCGAGCTGACGGTCGCCGTGTGGCCGTGGCTGCTGTCGATGCTGGTGTTCCTCGTTCTCGTCACCTACATCCCCGCCATCTCGCTGGCGCTGCCGCGCGCGCTCGGCATGATGTAGCGAGGCGATGTTCCGGCACAGCAAAAGCCCGCCTTTCGAGGCGGGCTTTTTTCACTGAACGGCCCGGCGACGCAAGCTAGAATACGTCGCCCCGCGGGCATTGCCGCAGGGGCCCTTGACGTGGATTGCCGGATCGCGGAGCAGGAGATACATGGCGATATATCTGAACGAAGCCGAAGTCGGCAGCCTCCTCGACATGCCGATGGTGCTCGGCGCAGTCGAGCAGGTCATGGCCGCCCACGGGCGCGGCGAAACGATCGACTTCCCGCGGCAGCGCGTACGCCTGCCGGCGACGATGACGCACCTGCTGCAGGGCGGGGTGCCGGCCGTCAACCTGTCGGGATTGAAGGTGTATACGAGCGGCGGCGGCCGCAACCGCTTCTGGGTGCATCTTTTCGACGCGACCACTGGGGACCCGGTCGCCGTGCTCGAGGCCGACCGGCTCGGCATGATGCGCACCGGCGCCGCGGGCGGCATCGCCGCGAAATGGCTCGCGCGCGCGGACGCTCGCGTCGCGGGCGTGTTCGGCGCCGGCTGGCAGGCGCAGGGACAGATCCTCGCGCTGTGCGCGGTGCGGCCGCTCGAACGCATAAAAGTGTTCGCGCGCAACCAGGAGCGGCTGCAGGCTTTCTGCACGCAGATGAGCCGCGACACCGGGCGCGACGTGGTGCCGGCGGCGAACGCCGAAGACACCGTGCGCGGCGCCGATGTCGTCGTCACGATCACGACGTCGCCGAAGCCGCTGTTCGACGCGGCGTGGCTCGCTTCGGGCACGCACATCACGGCCGCGGGTTCGAACAGCCTCGCCCGTCAGGAACTCTCTGAGGCGGCAGTGAGGCGCGCCGACGTGATCTGCGTCGATTCGCGCGAGATCGCGCTGCGCGAGGCCGGCGACCTGCTGCCGCTGCTCGAAAAAGGGCGCACGCAGCCGGGGCGATGGGTGGAGCTCGGGGAAGTGGTCGCCGGCATCCGCCCGGGACGCACGAGCGACACGCAGGTCACGCTGTTCGAATCGCAGGGCATGGCGATCCAGGACATCGCCGTGGCGGCGCAAGTCGTCGCGCGCGCCCGCGAACGCGGCCTCGGCACTGCGCTGCCTTACTGAAAGTGAAAGCCGTGACGGCGGTGCGCGCCGCGCGCTTGCCCACTCGAGAAATGGAACCAACGCAATGCCGAAGTTGATCCTCAGCATGGACGGGCTGGTCCTCAAGGAAATCGTCCTCGACAAGCCGCGCACGACAATCGGGCGCAAGCCCAACAATGACGTCCAGATCGACAACCTGGCGATCAGCGGCCAGCATGCCGTCATCACGACGATCCTCGAGGACGCTTTTCTCGAGGACCAGAACAGCACCAACGGCACCTATGTGAATGGCCAGCCGATCAAGAAGCATGTGCTGCGCAACAACGACCTCGTCGAACTCGGCAAGTACCGTCTCAAGTACATCGTCGACGCTCCGGCGCCGGCCGTGCACGCGTTCGGCTATGCCGCAGCGGCTGCAGACGGGGCGGTGTTCGTGCCCCCCGAGGTCGCCCCGGCGCCCGGCGCAGCGGCGTCGCCGATGCGGTCCTCTCCGGCGGCATCGCCCGCCGCGGGGGGCGGCGCGCTGGGGGTCATGCAGCTGCTCAACGGTCCGAATGCGGGACGGGAACTGGAGCTGACGAAGTCGCTGACCACGCTCGGCAAGCCGGGCAAGCAGGTGGCGGCGATCACGCGGCGCGTGAACGGATATTTCCTCACGCACGTCGAAGGCGAAGTGTTCCCGCTCGTCAACGGGTCTCCGCTGGACGCGCAGGCGCGCCGCCTCGACGAACACGACATCGTCGAGCTGGCCGGAGTCAAGATGGAGTTTTTCCTGCGCCCCTGATCCGCCCGCACCGTCGCGGGCTGTACATCGCGCGTCGTGAAGTAATGCACGCAGCACGAGCGGAAGGTAGTGATAGCGTGCTGCGTTACTTTTACCGGAGCGACGCTCGTAGCCTGCCGCAGCGGACTCCCGGCGCGACCCCAACTCATGAAGCTCAGGATACTCGGCTGCAGCGGCGGAATCGGCGGACAGGCTTCGGGCACGACGGCGTTCCTCGCCGATGACGACATTCTCGTCGATGCGGGCACCGGAGTCGGCGCCCTGAAACTCGACGAGCTGCGGTGCATCGATCACGTTTTCGTCACGCACGCGCATCTCGACCATATCGTGTCGATTCCGCTGCTCGTCGATTCGGTCGGCGAACTGCGCGAGACGCCGCTGACGGTATACGGGACGGCGGAAACCCTCCGCATGCTGCGCCTGCACGTCTTCAACTGGCAGATCTGGCCGGATTTCACCGCCATCCCGGACCGCCACCGGCCGTACCTCAGGTTTCATCCCGTCGAGCCCGGCCGTCCGGTCCGCCTCGGCGCACGGACGGTCACGCCGCTGCCGGCGCGCCACAGCGTGCCGACCGTCGCCTACTGTCTCGACAGTGGCGAAGGCAAGCTCGTCTATACCGGCGACACCGAGTATTCCGCCGAACTGATCGCCGCGATCAACGCGCTCGACCACCTGCGCCACCTGATCGTCGAGGCCGCTTTCCCCGAAAGCCAGCATGCCCTCGCGCTCATGGCGCGCCATCTGTGTCCCAGCCTGCTGCATGCGATGCTCGAAGAGCTCGTCGGCGCACCCGAGGTGCACATCACCCACCTCAAGCCGGGCCAGTGCGAACGCATCATGCGCGAGATCGCGGCCGGCCCCGGGCGCCTGCGTCCGGTGAGGCTCGAGCAGGGCATGATCCTCGAGTTCTGAATTTCCTCGCGGCGCCGGCTAGTGTGCTGAGTTAGAAATTCGCATACAAAATCGTTCAAGGCTGGCGAGGATGTCGTCAGTTGATTTGGTCCATGCGAAGGGTTTGGGATCATCGTTGTAGCGAGCAAGGTAGTCGCGGATGGCCTGCTCGAGTTGGCGGGTGGAACGGTGGGTGCCGCGACGAATCTGTTTTTCGGTGAGCTCGGCAAACCAGCGTTCGACCTGGTTGATCCAGGAGGCCGAGGTCGGGGTGAAATGGACGTGGAAACGCGGATGACGGGCAAACCAACTCCTGACCTTTGGCGTCTTGTGCGTGCCGTAGTTGTCCATCACCAGATGGATGTCCAGACCGGCTGGGACGTTGGCTTCGATGGTGCGCAGAAAGGCCAGAAACTCGCGGCTGCGGTGGCGTCGGTGCAGTTCCCCGATGACTTCTCCGGTGGCGACATCGAGCGCCGCAAACAAAGTCGTTGTGCCGTGGCGCATATAGTCATGCGTTCGCCGTTCGGGAAGTCCCGGCGCCAGCGGCAGGATCGGCTGGGTGCGGTCGAGCGCCTGGATCTGGCTCTTCTCATCGACGCACAACACCATCGCCTTGACCGGGGGATCCAGATACAACCCGACGATGTCGCGGACCTTGTCGACGAACAGCGGATCGGTCGAGAGCTTGAATGTTTCCTGCCGGTGCGGTTGCAGGCCGAAGGCGCGCCAGATGCGGCTGACCGCCGTCTGCGACATCCCCATCTCGCGCGCCATGCTGCGCGTACTCCAATGGGTGGCATTCTTCGGCACCGTTTCGAGCGTCTTGGCAATCACCGCATCGACACGGGTATCGTCGATCGTACGCGGCGCCCCCGAGCGCGGGGCATCGAGCAGGCCATCGAGCCGATTCGCGTCAAAGCGGTTGCGCCATTTCGATACCATCTGCTGCGACACCGACAAGCGTTGCGCGACAACCTTGCTGTCGACACCCGTCGCACACTCGAGAACGATCCGCGAGCGCAATGCGAGCGCCTGCGCGGTCTTACGCCGACGCGTCCAGGCTTCAAGCTGCTCGCGCTCGCTCTCGTTCAGCACGATCTCCACCTTCGGTCTGCCCATCGCTGCCTCCTGTCGCCAATCGTACGGCATGAGAGACCAGCGGATGAGCTAGTTGTTCAACAAATTTTTAACTCAGGACACTAGAATGGCTCGCCCCTGCACGCCCCGTTGAGTTCCCAGACACCACGAACAGGAATGCCCATGACAGCAGCGCCCGGACGAGCCGGGAAAGCGAGCGACGTTGCCGGCCGTCTCGCGTTTTTCAAAGGACTGCAGGCGATCACGGCGCGCATCGACGCCGCCGACGACGTCGATCGCGTCATCCTCGACCTTTCCGCCGACCTGTGCGCGCTGTTCGACGCCGACAGCCTGTGCTTCTTTGCCCTCGATGAGGCCGGCACGACGCTCGTTTTGCGCGTCAGGACCGGCGCGGCGCCCGCTGAAGCGCGACTCCCGGTCGCGGCGCACAGCATTGCCGGCTACGTCGCACTGCGCCGGCAGCCCGTCAATATTCGCGATGTGCAGGACCCCACCGAGCTCCGCGCGATTTCCCCGGAGCTGCGCTTTCACCGCAGCGAAGACGACGAGCGCTGCGGCTACCGCACGCGGCAAGTGCTTGCGGCGCCGGCCATCGATCCTGCGAGCGGCGCGCTGCAGGGCGTGATCCAGCTGATCAACGCGACGCACGGCGAGGACTTTTCGGCGGTCGCGAAAGACGGTCTGCTCGGGCTCGCGCAGGCGCTGGGTGTCGCATATGCCCGGCGCGGCAAAGCGCCGGCCGCGCTGCGCTCGCGCTACGACGCGCTGGTCGTCGACGGGCGCCTCGGCGCGGACGAACTCGACGAGGCGGTGCGCCGCGCCCGCGAAGGGGCGGCGACGGTCGATGACGTGCTCGTCGCGACTCGCGGCCTCGCGCTGTCCGAGCTCGGCCAAGCCGCGGCGCGCTTTTTCCACGTGCCGTACGAGCCCTACCGCCAGGATCGCGTCAAGCAGCTCGATCTGCTGCGCAACATCAAGCGCGAGTATGTGCAGCAGAACGGCTGGCTGCCGCTCGAAGAGACGCCCGAAGGCGTCGTCGTGCTCGCCTGGGACCCCGAGCAGGTCCGCGCGTCGCGCATCGCGCACAACGTGTTCCCGAAGCGCCGGCTCGCTTTCCGCGTGACGACGCGCGACGAGTTCGACCGCACCGTCGATCAGTATTTCGAGCCTTCGATGGAACTCGGCTCGGTGTCCGACCTGCTGCAGGACCTGCCCGAAGACGAGCAGGACCTGCCGGTCGCCGACGACGTCCTGGCCGCGGCCGACAACGAACTCGTCAAGCTCGTGAACAAGGTCATCATCGATGCGTACCGGCAGGGTGCATCGGATATCCATATCGAGCCGCGCCCGGGCAAGGACAAGACCCATATCCGCTTCCGCAAGGACGGCACGCTCGTGCCGTACATCCAGGTGCCGGCGAGCTACCGCAACGCGCTCGTGACGCGCATCAAGATCATGTGCGACCTCGACATCTCGGAACGGCGCAAGCCGCAGGACGGCAAGATCCGCTTCCGCAAGTTCGCGCCGCTCGACATCGAGCTGCGGGTCGCGACGGTGCCGACCGCCGGTGGCATGGAAGACGTCGTGATGCGCCTGCTCGGCCACAGCGAGCCGATCCGGCTCGAGCAGCTCGGGCTGACCGCGCACAACCTCGAGCGCCTCCGCCGCACGGTCGCCAAGCCCTACGGCCTGTTCTTCGTCTGCGGGCCGACCGGCTCGGGCAAGACGACGACGCTGCACTCGATCCTCGGCCATCTCAACACGCCGGAAACGAAGATCTGGACTGCCGAAGACCCCATCGAGATCACGCAGAAAGGGCTGCGCCAGGTGCAGGTCAACCGCAAGGCCGGGCTCGATTTCGCCACGATGATGCGCGCGTTCCTCCGCGCCGACCCGGACGTCATCATGGTCGGCGAGATGCGCGACCTCGAGACGGTGTCGGTCGGCATCGAGGCGTCGCTGACCGGCCACCTCGTGCTGTCGACGCTGCACACCAACAGCGCGCCGGAATCGATCGTGCGCCTGCTCGACATGGGCATGGACCCGTTCAACTTCGGCGACGCGCTGCTCGGCGTGCTCGCGCAGCGCCTGGCGAAGCGGCTGTGCATGCGGTGCCGGCAAGCCTACTGCCCCGACGAGGCGGAAGTCCTGCAACTGCTCGACGAGTATTGCGAAGACATGCACGCGACGCCCGAATTTCGCGCCGATCCGCTCGCCGCCCGCGCCGCAGCGTTCGAGCGGCTGCGCAGGACGCATGCGGACGCCGAAGGCCGCTTCACGCTGTACCGCCCGGTCGGCTGCGCGCAGTGCAACTCCGGCTACAGGGGGCGGGTCGGACTGCATGAGCTGATGCTCGCCTCGACCGAGATCAGGCGGATGATCCAGGAGCGCGCGCGCGTCACGCAGCTGCTCGGCGTCGCGCTCGCCGAGGGCTTGCGCACGCTGCGCCAGGACGGCATCGAGAAAGTGCTCGGCGGCATCACCGACATGGCGCAGGTGCGGCGCGTCTGCGTGCGTTGAACGGTTAGAATCCGCCGCTCGAACGAACAGGAGAACTTCCATGCACCGCATCGCCCCCAGCCTGCTCTCGGCGGATTTCGCCCGCCTCGGCGAAGAGGTCCGGAATGTGGTTGCGGCCGGCGCCGACTGGATCCACTTCGACGTCATGGACAACCATTACGTGCCGAACCTCACGATCGGCCCGCTCGTCTGCGAAGCGATCCGGCCGCACACTAGCGCGCCGATCGATGTCCACCTGATGATCAAGCCGGTCGATCGCATCGTCCCGGACTTCGCGAAGGCCGGCGCGAACATCATCACTTTTCATCCCGAAGCGTCCGAGCACATCGACCGCACGCTGCAGCTGATCCGCGACTGCGGCTGCCAGGCAGGCCTGGTGTTCAACCCGGCGACGCCGCTGCACTATCTCGACCATGTGCTCGACCACGTCGACATCGTGCTGCTGATGAGCGTCAATCCCGGCTTCGGCGGGCAGAAGTTCATTCCCGGTACGCTGCCGAAGCTGCGTGCGGCGCGCGAGAAGCTCGACGCGTACGAGGCGGCGAGCGGGCGGGGCATCCTGCTGCAGATCGACGGCGGCGTGAAAGTCGACAACATCGCGCAGATCGCTGCCGCCGGCGCCGACACCTTTGTCGCCGGCTCGGCGGTGTTCGGCGCCGGGCGCGACGCCGACCCGCACCGTTACGACAGCGTGCTCGCCGCGCTGCGCGCCGAACTCAAGAAGGCGGACGCGTGAGCGCGCAGCGCTTCCCGGTGCGCGCCGTGCTGTTAGATCTCGACGGCACGCTGCTCGACACGATCGCGGACCTCGCCGAAGGCGCTAACCGCATGCTCGCCGAGCTCGGCCGGCCGACACGGCCGCTCGCCGAGATCCATTCCTTCGTCGGTAAAGGCATTCCGCACCTCGTGCGGCGCTGCATGACCGAGAACGCCCGGGCGAGCGAAGCCGAAATCGAAAACGCCGTGACGGTCTTCCGTCGCCACTACAGTGAAGTGAACGGCCGGCACACGACGATCTACCCGGGCGTCCTAGAGACGCTCGAGGCGATGCGGGCGATGGAGCTGCGGCTCGCGTGCGTGACGAACAAGGCCGAAGCGTTCACGCTGCCGCTGCTCGAACGCATGCGGCTCGATCGCTATTTCGACGCCGTCGTCAGCGGCGACACGCTGCCGGTGAAAAAGCCCGATCCGGCCGTGCTGCACCACGCGTGCGGCCTGCTCGGCGTCGCCAGCGCGCACGCGCTGATGATCGGCGACTCCGCCAACGACGCGCTCGCCGCGCGCGCCGCCGGCATGCCGGTGCTGCTCGTGACCTATGGATATAGCGAAGGCATGGCCGTGGACACCATCGAATGCGATGGGCTACTATCGACCGCCACCGGGGCGCTCGAGCGCATCGAAGTCGTCTGACCGATCTGCCGTCCCGCTTGCACCCCTCATGAACGAATCGACATGACCCACCAGAACCGGGCTTCGGACAAGGAACGCAACGAGTCTGCCGCAGTGCTGCGCTGTTGGCGGCGCCGGTGCTCGTGGCCTGCGGGCCACTAAAACACGACCGCTTTCGCGGGACGCCCGCGCGCCCGCACTCCTTGTCCCGATCGAACCGTTTTTTGTGGAATTTCCATGCTTGAGCACGAATTCAACGCGCTGGCCGCGCAGGGCTACAACCGCATTCCGGTCACGCTCGAAACTTTTGCCGACCTCGACACGCCGCTGTCGATCTACCTGAAGCTCGCCAACGAACCCTACAGCTACCTGCTCGAATCGGTGCAGGGGGGCGAGCGCTTCGGCCGCTACTCGATGATCGGTCTGGCGGCCTCGACGCGCATCGAAGTCTACGGCCGCTCGGCGCTGCTCTTGACCGGCAACCGCCTCGTCGAGCGGCGCGACTACGGCGACCCGCTGAACTACGTCGCCGAGTTCATGGCGCGCATCAAGGTGCCGCCGCGCGACGGCCTGCCGCGCTTCGCCGGCGGTCTGGTCGGCTGCTTCGGCTACGACACGGTGCGCTACATTGAGCCGCGCCTCGCGAAGACCGAGAAGACCGACACGATCGGCACGCCCGACATCCTGCTGCTGCTGTCCGAGGAAATCGCGATCGTCGATAACCTCTCCGGCAAGCTGACGCTGGTCGTGTATGCGGAACCCGAAGTGCCGGGCGCGTTCAAGCGCGCGAAAAAACGCCTGCGCGACCTGCTCGCGCGGCTGCGCGCGCCGGCGACGATTCCCGCCGACGCGCACGCCGAATCGCAGCCCGCGACGTCGAGCTTCGGCGAGGACGCGTTCAAGGCGGCGGTCAACCGCGCGAAGCAGTACATCATCGACGGCGACATCATGCAGGTCGTGCTGTCGCAGCGCATGAGCAAGCCGTATGCGGCGAGCCCGATGGCGCTGTATCGCGCGATCCGCACGCTGAACCCGTCGCCGTATCTGTTCTATTTCAACTTCGAGGACTTTCACGTCGTCGGCGCGTCGCCGGAGATCCTCGTGCGGCTCGACGAGGACGGCGGCGGCAAGCGCGTCACGGTGCGGCCGATCGCCGGCACGCGCCCGCGCGGCGCGACGGCCGCGGACGACCTCGCGCTCGAAGCGGATCTTCTCGCCGACAAGAAGGAACGCGCCGAGCACCTGCAGCTCCTCGACCTCGGGCGCAACGACGCCGGCCGCGTCGCCGAGATCGGCAGCGTGAAAGTCACCGAGCAATTCACGGTCGAGCGTTACTCGCACGTGATGCACATCGTCTCGAACGTCGAAGGGCGGCTGAAGGACGGGCTCAACGCGCTCGCCGTGCTGCGCGCGACGTTCCCGGCAGGCACCGTGTCGGGCGCGCCGAAGCTGCGCGCGATGGAGATCATCGACGAGCTCGAGCCGGTCAAGCGCGGCATCTACGCCGGCGCTGCCGGCTACATCGGTTTCCACGGCGACATGGATCTGGCGATCGCGATCCGCACCGCAGTCATCAAGGACGGCCATATCCACGTCCAGGCGGGCGCCGGCATCGTCGCCGATTCGAACCCCGACGCCGAATGGACCGAGACGCAGAACAAGGCGCGCGCGATGCTGCGCGCGGCGGAAATGGCCGAATCGGGGCTCGATACGCGGGTCGACTGAACGCGCGGCCGGCAGCGCGATCCGCTCCCTAGACTGCCGCGAGCGCGCGATCGAGGTCCGCGACCAGGTCGTCCAGATCCTCGATGCCGACCGACAGGCGCACGAGCGCGTCGCCGATGCCGAGCGCGGCGCGCACTTCCGCCGGCACCGATGCGTGCGTCATGATCGCCGGATGTTCGATGAGGCTCTCGACGCCGCCGAGGCTCTCGGCGAGCGTGAACAGCTCGCAATGTTCGAGAAAGCGCCGCGCTTCGTCCTCTGCGCCTTTCAGCACCGCCGTCACCATGCCGCCGAAGCCGCGCATCTGACGGCACGCGAGTTCGTGCTGCGGGTGGCTCGGCAGGCCGGGATAGATCACCCGTGCGATTTTCGGATGGCGCTCGAGCCACTGCGCGACCGCGAGGCCGTTGGCGCAGTGGCGTTCCATGCGCAGCGCGAGCGTTTTCAGGCCGCGGTTGACGAGGAAGCAGTCGAACGCGCCGGGAATCGCGCCGACCGCGTTCTGCAGGAAGCCGAGCCGCTCGGCGAGCGCGGCGTCGCGCACGACGGCGACGCCGCCGACGACGTCCGAGTGGCCGTTGAGGTATTTCGTCGCCGAATGTACGACGACGTCGAAGCCGAGCGCGAGCGGGCGCTGCACCCATGGCGACGCGAACGTGTTGTCGGCGACCGCGAGCACGCCGCGGCGCTTCGCGACGCGCGCGACGACTTCGAGGTCGACGAGCTTCAGCAGCGGGTTGCTCGGCGACTCGACCCAGATCATCCGCGTCTCGGGCGTGATCGCCGCTTCGAGCTCGGCTTCGGAAGCGAGCGTCGAATAGCTGAAGCGCAGGCCCGCCGAGCGCCGCCGCACGCGCTCGAACAGGCGCCGCGTGCCGCCGTAGAGATCGTCGAGCGCGACGACGTGCGCGCCGGCGTCGAGGAGTTCGAGCACCGTCGCGGCCGCCGCCATGCCGGAGCCGAACGCAAAGCCCGCGGCGCCGTCTTCGAGCGCCGCGATGCAGCGCTCGTACGCCCAGCGCGTCGGGTTGTGGCTGCGCGCGTAGTCGAGCCCCTTATGCACGCCCGGGCTCGTCTGCGCGTACGTCGAAGTCGCGTAGATCGGCGTGATTACCGCGCCGGTCGCCGGGTCCGGTGCCTGCCCGGCATGCACGGCGAGCGTCGAGAATCCGGCTTTGTCGGTCATGGTCGCTTGACCCGGCGACGCAGGTGGTTCAGCAGGTCGATGCGCGTGATCAGGCCGACGAAAGTATCGCCGTCCATGACGATCACGACCATGCCCTGGTCGAGGATCTGTACCACGCGCGCGAGCGGCGCGTCCGGCTGCAGGGTTTCGAGCCGCGTGCTCATCACCGATGACACCGTGTCGCCGAAGTGCGTCGCTTCGCTGACGACCGCGTGCAGCACGTCGGACTCGTCGATGATGCCGACGACGTCGTTGCCGTCCACGACCGGCAGCTGCGACACCTGGTACAGCTTGAAGCGGCCGAACGCGGTCAGCAGCGTGTCGTCCGGGCGCACCGTGACGACCGAGCCTTCGGCGTAGCGCCGCTGCACGAGGTCGGTCAGGTCACCGCGGGCGGGGTGCGCGAGGAAACCCTGGTCGTACATCCAGAAGTCGTTGAACATTTTCGACAGGTACTTGTTGCCGCTGTCGCACGCGAAAGTCACGACGCGCTCGGGCCGCTCGCGGCTGCGGCAGTAGCGCAGCGCCGCGGCGAGCAGCGTGCCTGACGACGAGCCGGCCAAGATGCCTTCCTTCGCGAGCAGCTCGCGCGCCGCCGCGAAGCTCTCGGCGTCGTCGATCGTATAGGCGTCGGCGACCCCCGAGAGGTCGGCGATCGGCGGCACGAAGTCCTCGCCGATGCCTTCGACGAGCCACGCGCCGGCGTCGCTCATTTCGCCGGTCCTGACAAAATGCGCGAGCACCGAACCGGCCGGGTCGGCGAGCACCATTTTCACGTGCGGCGCGACCTTGCGGAAATAACGTGTCAGTCCGGTCAGCGTGCCGCCACTGCCGACGCCGCAGACGACCGCATCGAGCCGCTCGCCGGTCTGCGCCCAGATCTCCGGGCCGGTCGTCTGCTCGTGCGCGTCCGGGTTCGCGGAATTGCCGAACTGGTTGATATAGACCGAGTTCGGCGTGCGCGCGGCGATCGCCTCGGCCATGTCCTGGTAATACTCGGGATGGCCTTTGCCGACATCCGAGCGCGTCATGACGATTTCGGCGCCGAGCGCGCGCAGGTGGAAGATCTTCTCCTGGCTCATCTTGTCCGGCATCACGAGCTTCGTGCGGTAGCCTTTCGCGAGGCCGACGAGCGCGAGCGCGAGGCCGGTGTTGCCGGCGGTCGCCTCGATCAGCGTGCCGCCGGGGCGGATGCGGCCCTCGCGCTCGGCCGCGTCGATCATCGACACGGCAATGCGATCCTTGATCGAGCCGCCGGGATTCTGGCTTTCGAGCTTGATGAAAAGCTCGCATGACCCGGTATCGATGCGGGTGATCGGCAGCAGTGGCGTGTTGCCGATGAGGTCGAGCAGGCTTGCGGGCGCCATCGATGCCTCCTCCCGAGCCGGGCCGGACGTGGCTTGGAGCAAAATGTCACGGCGTCGCAAACTCGCCGCAAGCGTGCGACAGCACAGCGACGCGCGGAGTTCGCGCGAGCGCGGCAATTCGGGCCGCTTCGGCGCCGCCGCCGTTCTTGACGGGGCGGGCGGCTGCAGGCTGCCCCGGTGCTTTTCGAGCGGAATGCGCAAGCCGTATTGAACCCGATCGCCCGGAGAGCCTCTGAATGAGCGATGCCGCGATCGCATTCATCCGCTGTTCTTTCCCCGTCACCCCGCACACCATCATGGGAGGCCCCGATGACCGAAACCGTGACCATTGCCTGTCCGCACTGCCACGTCCTGAACCGCTTGCCCGGCGGGCGTCTCAGCGACGACCCGAACTGCGGCAAATGCCATCGGGCGCTCTTCACCGGCCATCCGGTCGAACTCGACGCCGCGAGTTTCGACGTGCATGCAGGTCACGGCGAGCTGCCGCTGCTCGTCGATTTCTGGGCGTCGTGGTGCGGCCCGTGCCGGACGATGGCGCCGGCGTTCGAAGAGGCCGCGGCGAAGCTCGAGCCGCATGTCCGCCTCGCGAAAGTCAATACCGAGGAGGCGCAGGATCTCGCGGGGCGCTACGCGATCCGCAGCATCCCGACGATGGTGCTGTTCCGCGCCGGCCGCGAAGTCGCGCGCCAGTCCGGGGCGATGAACACCGGGCAGATCCTGCAGTGGGCGAAAGCGCAGGGATTGTGAAGGTACGACGTCGAATCCACGAGGTCGACTGCTTCCGGTAAAAGTCTGCGGACTTCTCCTGCCGCCTGCAGGGCTCAATCGCAGCGTATGCGATGCAGCGCCGGATGAGTCCGGTCGATCTCTTCGATCGGGCGCTTTCTGCCCGCCGGCGACAGCGCCGTGTAGGCGCCGAGCAGGTCGGCGGGGAGCCGCCCGACGATGCCGGACAGATCGGCGAAGCGCACGCCTTGGCGCACGAGGTAGGCAATGTAGCTGTGGCGCAGCGCCGCGCCCGTGATCTCGTCTGCGCCCGGAACGCCCGCGTCGTGGGCGGCGTAAAGAAGCGTCGCGTCGAGTGCGTCGGGCGTTCCGCCGCTCGCGGCGGGGACGACAGGGCCGTCGGCCGTCTCGGGACGGTGTTCGCGGTACCGGCCCAACTGCGCCGCGAACGCCGCAGACAGCGGTACGACCCGATCGGGCAGGAGAATGCGGCGCTCGGCCAGATCGAGGGCCGGCCATTTCAGCCCTGCGAGCTCGTCGAACGACAGGCCGGAAAGCAGCGCCAGCGCGCCGACGCGAGCGTCGTCGGGCAGTTCGTCGAGCAGCTGCGCGATCTCGGCTTCGTCGAGTTCGCGCAGCACTGGCGCCGCGCCGGCGAGCAGCGCCGACGGCGCGAACTGACCGAGTGTCTCAGGCGAGCGCGCCGTCGGCAGCTGCACGCTGCGCGGCCACGCGGGTGCAATGACGAGCGACGGAGCCGGGGCGCTGCGGTTGAACAGCTCGACGATCCACGTCGTCAGCAGCGCGAGCAGCAGCGACGCCGTCACGCCGATCGCCGCGTCCCGGCCGTACTGGGGACGCCACGGCTCGGCCGGCGGGTAAGCCGCTTCGAGCGTCGTGACTTCCGGGACGCGGATGCGCTCGGCAGCCTGCAATCCGGTCGCCGTGACGACGGCTGCGCGGTGCATTTGCTCGAGTCCGGTGAGCTCCTCCTGCATCGCCTTGAACTCGCCCAGCCGCGCCGTGAACGCCTGGACCGTCCGCCGCTCGCCGCCCGCCTGTTGCGTCAGCCGGTCGACAGCCGCGCGCGCCGCTGCGACTTCCTCTTCAGCGTCGCTCAGCGCTGCCTGCTGCCCCTTTTCGCGGACCTGCTTCATCTGTTCGTCCAGGCTCGCGATCCGCATGCGCAGCGCCTTCGCGCGCGGATCGAACGCGAGGAAGTCCGGGGTATAAACCCGCTCCAGCTCGTGCTGCTCCTCGCGCAACTGCGACGCACGCTGCTCGAGGTTCGACAGCGTCGGGTTGTCGCGCGCGCGGACGATCGATTTACCGGCGGCAATCGAATCGCGCAGCGAACGCAGCTTCGCTTCGGCGGCGACGAGCCGGTCGTTCGCCGCGTTCAGCGATTGTCCGACGCCCTTGACCTGGGTGAGGACGCGGTTTTCATCACGTTCCAGCGAGACGATGTCGTGGTCGCGGCGGTAGTCGTCGAGCGCACGGCGCTTCTCGGCGACGCGCTCTTCGAGTTTCGCGGCTTCGTCCTGCGCCCGGGTCGCACGGCTGCCCGAATCCTGGCGATAACGCTCGGTGAGCTCGCTGCGGTAAGTGTCGATCAACGCGTTGACGAGCGGCGCGAGCGCTTCGGCCGGCCGGCCGCTCGCTGCGAGCTCGACAACGTCGGTTCCTTCGACCGGCGTCGCGTCGAGCATGCGCCGATAGTCCTCGACGCCATCGCCGCCCTCGTCGGCGCCGGCCGGCAGTGGCGTCCCGACGGCGGCGAGCCGGGCGGCCGCTTTCTCGACGAGCGGGCGGCTCGTGAGCACTTCGATTTCGGTCAGGAACGCCGCCCGGGCCGCCGTCCTGCGTTCGTCGGCGGTGTCGCCGTTGCCCGGCATGTCGATCCGCAGCTGCGCGACGGTGCGGTATTCGGCGGGACGCGAGTAGTCGTAGATCAGGCTCGCGGCGGCCAGCAACAGGAAACTCAGGCCGAAGACGGCGATGCGCCGCCGCTTGTGCGGTGGCGAGTACGCGGTCGAAGCGAGGCCGGGCCAGAACGGATCGACAGTGACCGGGCCGGTGTCGTCGCGGATCATGTCATCGATCCACAAAGAGTATTCGGGCCGCATGCTGCGGGGCGCGAACGGGCGCAGCGGGTCACCGCTGCACGACCCGCTGCGCAAACGCGCGAAGCGAATTCTTCCATGGGCCTGTCTCCTTCCTCGTCGCATCACGTCGACTTGACGTATGGATTAAGTGGATGAACTGCGTATGCCTATTGAAGCACTCCGGCGGGGAAAACTCATGCACGTATTCATCCGCTTACAGTCTCGCCGGGGCAGCGACCGAGCCCTGCCGTCCACGCTGCCTGTTGCCGTCTGCGACCTGTTGCGAGGGGAGCCGGGGGCGCATTGTGGCGCCATTGACGCAGGCTCGTGCGGTGCCCCGCAGCGTGCGCAAGATTGATTTGAGGCAGGGGCGAAATCGCGCGCGGTGCCCGCCCGCCCGGCTTTCAGCGGTGGCCCTTGGCGGACGGCCATGGGTCGTCGCGATCCTCGCGGCGCTGATCGAGCCGGTGCCGGATGCGCTGCGCCAGCGGCCCCAGGCCGAACGGATGATCGAGTGCGAGCGCCCGGGCGCGCTCGAGCAGTTGCGCCCGGCCCGGCGGAAAATGCCGATCCTTGCTCGCGAACACGATGCGGTTCGAGTCTTCGTCGGCGCGCACGGCGACCATCCTGCCGTCGAAGCTGTCGCGGATGCGCGACGCATAAAGCCCGTAGCGTCGGTCGCCCGACCACAGGTTCACCACCATCATGCCGCCTTCCGCCAGCGTCGCGCAGCAGTGATCGTAGAAGCCGGCCGAGCACAGTTGCTCCGGCATTCCGGCGGCATCGAAGCCGTCGACGAGAAGCACGTCCGGCGCTTCGCCGGGGTCGCGCACGTATTCGGCGCCGTCGCGACACACCACCTGTAAACGCGGCCCGTCCGGCGGGATTCCGAACGCATCGCGAAGGGCGATCACTTCCGGGTTGATTTCGACGGCGGTGACGCGGGTTGCGGGCATCGTCTTGAGGCAGTATTTGAGCAGCGAGCCGCCGCCGAGGCCGATCATCGCGACATGACGCGGCGCGGCGTGGAACAGCAGGAAGCCCATCATCGTGCGGGTGTAGTCGAGCGCGAGCGCGTCCGGATCGTCGAGCGCCATCTGGCTCTGGATCGTCAGCCCATCGAACTGCAGCGTGCGCTGGCCGTCGGCGTCGACGACGAACGGATGACCGTCGCCGCGCAGCGCCAGCAAACTGCACCAGCCCAGAAAGGTCTCGCTGTCGCTCACCCGCGGCCTCCTTGCGTTTGCCCATTGCGCTCGCAACAGGTGCACATTACATTGCAAACAATCGCACGCTCAATGTTAATTTCATGTTAATCGATATGAAAGAAAACCGCACTGCCCGCCTGACCCTGCTGATCGATCCGCAGAAGAAGAAGCTCTTCGAGGAAATCTGCGCGAGCAAGGACCTGACGCCGTCGCAGGTCGTGCGCCGCCTGATCCGCCAGTACGTCCAGGAGAACGCGGGCAGCCGGGAGTTGCCCGACTGGCTGAAGGACAACGATTGACACTGCTTCCGGCCCCACGTCGCTACTTTGAACGTGGCCTCCGCCCGCGTATCATTTGACCAGTTTTATGACCAACAGGGAGCAGGTCATGCGCACAGTCAGTCTGGCGGAAGCCAAAGCGCATTTCAGCGAACTCGTTACTCAGGTCGCCGGAGGCGAAGAAGTGGTGATTACCCGGCACGGGCAGCCCATCGTCCGCCTGAGCGGGGTCGAGAAGACGAAAGTGCCGCTTGCCTCTCGCGCGCGATTTCGCGCCCAGTTGCAACGTCTCGAACACCCCTCCGCGACCCTGATTCGCAGCCTGCGCGACGAAGAGCGCTGAGATGCTCTATCTGGACACCAGTTTCGTCGCCCCCTTGGTGTTGAATGAGGACGTGAGTCCACAAGTCGAAGCATTCCTGATAGAACAGGCGGCCGGGAGTCTCGCGGTCAGCCAATGGACGCGCGTCGAGTTTTGCAGCCTGATGGCCCGGGAAGTGCGGATGAAACACTTCAGTACCCAGACCGCAGAAGCGGTCATCGCGGAGTTCGAGACACTGCTTCAGGAGTCCTGTCAGGTCTGGCTGCCCAGCGCAGCCGACTATGAACTGGCCAGGACGTTGCTCGTCCGATTCGACACGGGCTTGCGCGGCGGCGATGCGCTGCATCTGGCCATCGCCAGGAACCAGCGGGCAGACAAAATCCTGACCCTCGACGAAGGCCTCCTCAAAGCCGCCAAACTTCTGAAAATTCCGGCCGGGCGCGGCATCCGTTAGCACTTCGTGATCCACCGCAGGCTGGAGCGCGTCATGACACCCCTGCACGAACTGTTGAGCCGCATCCGCTGGGACGAGGCCTTCGGCGCCGCGCAGTTCGAGCTCGGCTATTACGACCGGGTCGAGCGCCGCATCGTCCGCGTCGATCTGCGCGACCTGTCGTTCGACCCCGAAAACCGCGCGATGCTCAGGCTCGTCGACGACGAAGGCCACACGCGCAGTTTTCCGCTGCATAGGGTGAAGCAAGTATTCCGCAATGATCGCCTGATCTGGCAGCGGGAACGCTGAGGCGCCGTCCAGCTACGTCAATTCTGGCTGTCGTAGATCGCGTCCTCGATCCCCTCGTCCGACAACCCGAAGCACTGCTGTGCCACCTACGTCCGCAGCATCCGCGCCATACCCACCGGCGCCCGACCGCGGCCTTCGCCCTTCGGATAGAACCCCCGATCTCGGCGCCCCGCGCCGCCCACGGCGTCACCGCCTCGACCTCGGCGCGCAACCGGTCGCGCCGCGTCTGCTTCTTCTTGGCAGCGTACTCCAGCTCGGAAGAGCTCGATTGCGTCGGTTCAGGTCTCGTCGTCGGTCAACAGCCGCCATTATCTCAAAGGCATGCCAGCCGCGGACCGGTGACGGGGAAAAAATCAGCGGTTCCTTAAGGTTCATCGCCTTTGGACCCACTGCGAGTGAAACCTGGCCGTGCCCAGCGCGATGACCGGCTCTGCCAGCCGCTGTTGCTCAAGGCCGAGAGGATTGTTGGCGATGGCAACGTGACGGCAGCCGCGAAATGAGCCTGACGACGCCTCCATGTGGGGTCGCATCGGATTCGATACAATCCAATCCTATGTCCGCGTTTTCCTCATCCTCTGCGGCTCTCCATCGTCGGCGCTGGCGAAAGCCTGCCGCCTGATTGACCTGTTGCGCCTGTGTGGGCGCGCGAGCCTCCCCTTCTGCGTGTGACCCTGCCTTGTCCAGTGCGCAAGAAAGGGGGTGTCCAAATGAGGATTGTGGTAAAAAAGAAATAAATCAATAGGATGCATCGAATATGCTGCTGATGATCGACAACTACGACAGCTTCACCTACAACCTCGTCCAGTATTTCGGCGAGCTCGGGGCGGACGTCAAGGTGTATCGCAACGACGAGATCACGCTCGAACAGCTCGCGCTGATGAAACCCGCGCAGCTGGTGATTTCGCCCGGTCCGTGCACGCCGGCCGAAGCGGGAATCTCGGTCGCGGCGATCCGCGAGTTCGCCGGCAAGCTGCCGATCCTGGGCGTGTGCCTCGGGCACCAGAGCATCGGCGCGGCGTTCGGCGGCCGGGTCGTCCATGCGCAGCGCCCGATGCACGGCAAGACGTCGCCGGTGTTCCACGAAGGGCAGGGGGTGTTTCGTGCGTTGCCGAACCCGGTGACCTGCACCCGCTATCATTCGCTCGCGATCGAACGCGACAGCCTGCCCGACTGTCTCGAGATTACGGCGTGGACCGAAGACGGCGAGATCATGGGCGTGCGGCACCGCACGCTCGCGGTCGAAGGGGTGCAGTTCCACCCCGAGTCGATCCTCTCCGACCACGGCCACCAGCTGCTGCGGAACTTCCTCGAACAGAACTGAAACCGGCGCCGGGACGCCGCGAAACGCTCCCGCCCACTTTTACGAATTGCTCCTACAGGCCCGCCATGACCATCACCGCCCAGGAAGCGCTGCAGCGCACGATCGACCACCGCGAGATTTTCTATGACGAGATGCTGTCGCTGATGCGCCAGATCATGGCTGGCGAGATCTCGCCGGTGATGACTGCGGCGATCCTCACCGGCCTGCGCGTCAAGAAGGAGACGATCGGCGAGATCACCGCGGCAGCGACGGTGATGCGCGAGATGTCGACGCCGGTGCGCGTGCCGGGCGCGGACCAGAACTTCCTCGATGTCGTCGGCACCGGCGGCGACGGTGCCAACACGTTCAATATCTCGACGACGACGATTTTCGTCGCCGCCGCCGGCGGCGCGCGCGTCGCCAAGCATGGCGGGCGCAGCGTGTCGTCGAAAAGCGGCGCTGCCGACGTGCTCGAGGCGCTCGGCGTGAAGCTCGGCCTGACGCCGGAGCAGGTTGCCGAATCGATCGAGGCGACCGGCATCGGCTTCATGTACGCGCCGGCCCACCACAGCGCGATGAAGAACGTCGCGCCGGTGCGCCGCGAAATGGGGGTGCGCACGATCTTCAACATCCTCGGGCCGCTGACGAACCCGGCCGGTGCGCCGAACACGCTGATGGGCGTGTTCCATCCCGACCTCGTCGGCATCCAGGCGCGGGTGATGCAGCGCCTCGGCGCGGATCACGTGCTCGTCGTCCATGGGCTGGACGGCATGGACGAAGTGAGCCTCGGCGCGGCGACGATGGTCGGCGAGCTCAAGGACGGCGAAATCCGCGAATACCAGATTCACCCGGAGGACTTCGACCTGCAGATGGTCGGCAGCCGCAACCTGCGGGTCGAGACCGCCGACGAATCGAAAGCGATGTTGCTCGGCGTGCTCGACAACCAGGCCGGTCCGGCGCGCGAAATCGTCATCCTCAATGCTGGTGTCGCGCTCTACACCGCGAACCTCGTCGATTCGATCGACCTCGGCATCCGGCGCGCACGTGAGCTGATCGAGAGCGGCGCGGCGCGCGCGAAGCTCGACGAGTTCATCGCCTTCAACCGCAAGTTCGCGTGAGCGCAACGATGAGCGACATCCTCGACAAAATCCTCGCGGTCAAGCGCGACGAAGTCGCCAAAGGCCGCGCGGCACGCCCTCTCGCACAAGTCCGTGCCGAAGCCGAAGCGCTCGCTGCGCCGCGCGATTTCGTCGGCGCGATCGGCGCGAAGATCGCCGCCGGAGACGCTGCGGTGATCGCCGAGATCAAGAAGGCGAGCCCGTCGAAAGGGGTGATCCGCGAGGATTTCCGCCCCGCCGAGATCGCGCTGCAGTACGAGCGCGGCGGCGCCGCGTGTCTGTCGGTGCTGACCGACCGGCAGTTCTTCCAGGGGGCGCCGGCGTATCTGCAGGCAGCGCGGGCGGCCTGCGGCCTGCCGGTGCTGCGCAAGGATTTTCTCGTCGACCCGTGGCAGGTGTATGACGCGCGCGCGATGGGCGCGGATGCGGTGCTGCTGATCGTCGCAGCGCTCGAGCTCGCGGTGATGCGCGATATGGAAGCGATTGCTGCGAGCCTCGGCATGGCGGTGCTCGTTGAGGCGCACGACGCGGCCGAGCTCGATGTCGCGCTGCAGCTCTCGACGCCGCTCGTCGGCATCAACAACCGCAACCTGCGCACCTTCGACGTCAGCCTGCAGACGACGCTCGATCTGCTCGCGCGCGTCCCGGCCGGGCGCATCGTCGTCACCGAATCGGGCATCCTCGCGCCCGCGGACGTCGCGCTGATGCGGGCGAACGCGGTCAATGCTTTCCTCGTCGGCGAAGCGTTCATGCGCGTGCCGGACCCGGGCGAGGGATTGCGCGCGCTGTTCGGCTGAGCTGGACCGACGATGGCGCCCGCAGTCGAGACTTCGGTGCGGCGCCCATTTTTCCGCATCGCGGCCGGACTGCTGCTCGTCGTGCTGCTGCTCGTCGTGGCAGCGGCGCTGTTCGCGACGTGGCTGGTGCGCACTGAATCCGGCCTACGCCTTGCCGCCGACGCGGTCGGACGCCTGAGCGGCGGGCAGGTCGTCGTCGAGAACGCGGCCGGTCGTCTCGCCGGGCCGCTCCGGATCGGCGCGCTGCGCGTCGCCACCCCGGACCTGCGGCTGCGGCTCGACAACCTGGCGCTGCAGTGGAACCCTGTGGCGCTGCTGTTCGACCGCCATCTCGACATCGCGTCGGTCACGATCGACGAAGTCACGCTGGCACGTCGCCCCGCTGACGCGCCCGCTCCCTCCCAAGGTCCTCCGGCAACGCTCGAACTGCCGTTCTCGCTGTCGTTGCGGGCGCTGCAGGTCGGACGCGTCGCGGTGCTCGACTGGCCGGCCGAAGGGGCCAATGCGGCGCCGGCCGAGGCAGTGAAGTTCGAACTCTCGTCGCTCGCGGCTACGCTCGCGAGCGACGGGCGGCACCATCGGATCGAAGCCCTCTCCGCGACGCTGCCGTTCGGCCAGGCGAGCCTGTCCGGCGAAATCGACGGCGGCGCGGCGCCGTTCGCGCTGTCGGCGAGCGGCGCGCTGCAAGGCGAGCGCGCTGGCCATGCCTACACGCTGAACCTTCGCGCCGATGGCGACCTCGTCGCTCCGCACCTGCTTGTCGAAGCTGAAGGCGCAGGGCTATCCGGCAGCGCGGATATCCTCGCCGCGCCGTTCGAGCCGGTGCCGCTGCGCCGCCTGCGCGCCGCGCTCGGCGATCTCGACCCGTCCGCGTTCCAGCCGGACGCGCCGAAGGCCGCGCTGCGTGTCGAAGCCGACCTCACGTCCGCTCCCGGCGAAGCGTGGGTGCTCTCGGGGCCGATCACGATCGAGAACCGTGCGCCCGGTACGCTCGACCGCAACGCGGTGCCGGTCGAGCGCATCGCGGCGCAACTGCGCTGGACGCCGACCGAAACAAGTGCCGATTCGCTGCTCGTCGAGCTGCCCGGCGCCGGCACCGTCGCCGGAAACGTCCACTGGTCGCCGGACACCGGCACCGCATTCGGACGCGTGACCGCGATGCTGCAGCTCGCTGGCATCGATCCCGCCCGGCTCGACGCGCGACTGCCGAAAAGCGAAGTCGCCGGCACCGTCGAAGCGGCAGGCGACGCGTCGCGGCAGACGGCGCAGCTCGAACTGCGCGTCGGCGCCGCGCGGATTCGTGCCGACGGCGAACTGACGGCGACGGACGACGGTGCGCAAACGCTTGTCGCAACCGGCCAGCTTGCGGCGTTCGATCCGCACGCGCTGCTTGGCCGCGCGCCTGTCGCGAACCTGAACATGAGCTTCGAACTGCGGGGTGAACTGGGTGAGCCGCGGCGTTTCGACGTCCGCTGGCAACTGCAGCCGAGCCGGCTCGAAGGCCGGCCGCTGAACGGAAACGGCCACGTCGTCATCGATGGCGAGCGGCTCGCCGACAGCGACATCGACCTGACGCTCGCGCGCAACCGGGTGCAGGTGAAAGGCGCGTGGGGCGGGCGCGGCGACGAGCTGCAGATCGACGTTGATGCACCGGCGCTCGCCGCGCTCGGCGATGAATTCGGTGGCCGCGCGCGCCTCCAAGGGACCGTCAGCGGCACGCTCGAGCGCCCCGGCGCGAGGTTCGACCTGTCGGCGACGGCGCTGCGCGTGCCGGGCGGGCTGCGGGTCGCGGGAGTCGACGCGCACGGCCGGTTCGCCGACGGCATCGACGGGCCACTCGAACTCGCGCTCGACGTCAGCGGATTGGGCCGCGGCGAGGACGAGAACCTCATCGACCGCGCGAAGCTCGGCGTCAGCGGGAAAGGCACGGAGCACGTCATCGACTTCACGGCGAGCGGCCTCGAGGACGACACGGTGCGCATGCGCCTCGAAGGCAGGCTCGTGAGGACGCCCGAGGCTGGCGGTTCGGCAAACGCCGCAGGCGGGGCCCGAGGGGCAGCCAAACCCGACTCCGCGCCGCCCGCCGATCCGCGCGCGCGCTTCGCGTGGCAGGGGCGTGCGACGACGCTCGAAACCGGTGGGCGTTTCGAAGCGCGGCTGACTTCGCCGGCGCAGCTCCAGGTCGGGGCCGAACGCATCGCGCTCGGGACGGCGACGTTCGACGCCGGCGAGCGCGGCCGCATCCGGCTCGACGAAACGCAATGGACGCCGCAGTCGATCGCCGCCCGCGGTTCGCTGACCGGGCTCGCGCTGCGCCTCGCGAGCCGGCCCGACGGACGCAGCGAAGGGCGCCGCGAAGGGAGTGTTGGGCGCGAGCGCGGCGCGCTGGTGCTCGGGGCCGAATGGGACGTGCAGCTCGGGCAGAGCGCGAACGGCAGGGCGCGCGTGTACCGCGAGTCGGGCGACCTGAGCGTCAGCGGCGAGCTCCCGGCGCGGCTCGGCCTCGAACATCTCGAAGCCCGACTGACTGCGCGCGACAACCGCCTCGCGCTGTCGCTCGACGCGCGAGGCTCCGAACTCGGCGAACTGGTCGGTTCGGCGACCGCGCTCGCCGAACGCGACGCGGACGCGGGCTGGCGGCTCGTGCCGGACGCGGCGCTGCTCGGCTCGGCGCGGCTGGAAATGCCGTCGATCGCGTGGCTCGGGCGCCTGATGCAGGAAAACATCGTCACCGGCGGCAGCCTCGCGGCCGATTTCGCGCTCGCCGGCACGGCGGCCGATCCGCGCGCGAGCGGCAGCGTCGACGGACGCGGGCTGTCGGTCGCCCTCGTCGACGAAGGGCTGCAGCTGAGCGGGGGGGAACTGCGCGCGGAGTTCGACCGCGACCGGCTGCGCCTCGTCCGCCTCGAGTTCGTGTCGCCAAATCGCGTCCGGCCCGCCGACGGGCGCGTGCCGGTGGCGCGCTTCACGCGCGAGCCGGGCCGCCTCACCGCGTCGGGCCAGATCGCGCTCGACAGCGGAACGGGGCGTTTTGTCTACCAGGCCGACCGTCTGCCGATCCTGCAGCGGCCCGATCGCTGGCTGATCCTCTCCGGCGGCGGCACCGCGCAGAGCACGTGGACCAGCCTCCACCTGGAGGCGGAGTTTCGTGCCGACGCAGGATACGTCGAGCTCGCCGATTCGCCGCCGCCGAGCCTCTCCGAAGATGTCGTGATCCTCGGGCGCGAAACGCCGTCCGGCAAAGGCGGCTTCAAGCTCTCTGCCGACGTGCTGGTCGCGCTCGGCGAGAACCTCTACCTGTCGGCGCTCGGCGTCGATACGCGGCTCGCGGGCGAACTGCAGCTGCGCGTGCGCGACGGCGAGCGGCTCAGTGCGATCGGCACGATCGCGACCGTCGGCGGCACCTATCAAGGCTATGGCCAGAGCCTCGTCATCGAGCGCGGCCGGATCAATTTCCAGGGACCGCTGAACAACCCGGGCCTGAACATCGTCGCGCTGCGCAAAGGGCTCGCGGTCGAAGCCGGAGTCGCGATCGTAGGCAGCGCACGGCGGCCGCAGGTGCGGCTGGTGTCCGAACCGAACGTGCCGGACCCGGAGAAACTGTCGTGGCTCGTCCTCGGCCGACCGCCGACGGCCGGCGGCGGCGCCGACCTCGGCCTGCTGCTGCCGGCCGCGCAGGCGCTGTTCGGCGGGCCGGGCGGCGGCATCACCGAACAGCTGTCGCGCAGCCTCGGCTTCGACCAGTTCTCGATCGGGCAGGGGGAACTCAGCAGCGTCACGCGCGGTGCGACGAGCCGGGTGGTCGGCGAAGGTTCCGTCGTCACCGGCGAAGGCACCGTCAGCGGACAGGTGCTGTCGGTCGGCAAGCGCCTGTCGTCGGACCTGTTCCTGTCGTTCGAGCAGAGTCTCGGCGGCGCCGAAAGCCTCGTCAAGCTGACCTACCAGCTGACCCGACAGGTCTCCGTCGTGGCGCGCGGCGGCAGCGACAACTCGGCCGACGTCTATTACACAATCTCCTTCAAATAAACGGGAATGCACGTGCCGCAGCGTTGTCCTAGCAGCAGCGATTCCCAAGGAGGTGATCCGTATGACGGAACAGGAAATGCCCGCGGCACGTGAAACCGCCATTCTGGCCGGTGGCTGTTTCTGGTGCCTGGAGGCGGTGTTCAAGGATGTGGAAGGCGTGGAATCGGTGACGTCCGGCTATACCGGCGGACGCGTCGATTCTCCGTCCTATCGCCAGGTGTGCGAAGGCGGAACCGGCCACGCCGAAGCCGTGCGCATCGTGTTCGATCCCGAAGTGATCGGCTACCGTGATTTGCTGGAGATATTCTTCGTCATCCACGACCCGACGAGCCTCAACCGGCAGGGCAACGACGTCGGCACGCAATACCGTTCCGCGATTTTCGCGACGACGGACGAGCAGTTGCACGAGGCGCTCGCGCTGATCGAGGAAATGGGCGAGATGCGGGTGTATCCGTCGGCGATCGTGACCAAAGTCGAGCGGGCCGGCACGTTCTGGCCGGCGGAGGATGTGCATCGCGATTATTACGCGCGCAACTCGGATCAGTCGTATTGCCAGTATGTCGTCGCGCCGAAGATCGCGAAATTCCGCGAGAACTTCGCCAGCCGGCGCAAGCGTGGAGGGTAGAATCCGGATTTTCCCCTCAACCAGGAGAGTACCGATGTCCCAGACCACGACCGCCAGCGGCCTCATCATCGAAGACATGGAGGTCGGCAGCGGCGCGACGGCCGAAAAAGGCAAGAGCGTGTCGGTGCATTACACCGGCTGGCTCACCGACGGCCGCAAGTTCGATTCGAGCAAGGATCGCAACGATCCGTTCGAATTTCCGCTCGGCGCCGGCCACGTTATCCGCGGCTGGGACGAAGGCGTGCAGGGCATGCAGGAAGGCGGCCGGCGCAAGCTGACGATTCCGCCCGAACTCGGCTACGGCGCGCGCGGCGCCGGTGGCGTGATCCCGCCGAATGCGACGCTGGTGTTCGAAGTGGAACTGCTGAAAGTCCGCTGAGCACCGCCCATTTGGCGCCCAGCTGAACGCGACTTGCCGACCGGCACTCCGGGCCGCGCGCCGCTATCGGCAGCTGCGTCGCGCATGCAGGACGGGCGCCGCGATTCCCGCCTAGAGAGCTAACCTCGCGCGTTCCGAGCGGTCCAACCCGGCAACGGAAAGGCCGACGCCGCACGGGGCGTTTTTCCCGGTCCCGTCCTGCGGATCGGTCTCCACTCCGCGCCACTTCCGGCCGCAATCGCCACAAGCGAGCGCGGAAGAAAGTGCCGCATCTTCGACACCCGCGAAGGAGGCCAGCATGAGCGTATTTTCCACTCCCGATTTTGCCGACCACGAACAGGTCGTGTTCTGCAGCGACGACAAGCGCGGCCTGAAGGCGATCATCGCGATTCACAACTCGAACCTCGGCCCGGCGCTCGGCGGCTGCCGCATGTGGCCGTACGCGAACGAGGACGAGGCGACGCGCGACGTGCTGCGGCTGTCGCGCGGCATGACCTACAAATCCGCAATGGCGAAGCTCGCGCTCGGCGGCGGCAAGTCGGTCGTCATCGGCAACCCGCGCACCGACAAGACGCCCGCGTTGCTCGAAGCGCTCGCGCGCGCGATCGACCGGCTCGGCGGACGCTATATCGCGGCCGAGGACTCGGGCACCAGCGTCGCCGACATGAAGCTCATGGCGCAATTCACGCCGCACGTCTGCGGCGTCCGCGACAAGCCGGCCGAGCACGGCACGCGCAGCGGCGACCCGTCGCCGTCCACTGCATACGGCACGCTCGTCGGCATCCGCGCGGCAGTGAAGGAGCGGCTGGGCCGCGATTCGCTCGACGGCTTGCGCGTCGCGGTGCAGGGGCTCGGTCATGTCGGCCTCGATCTCGCTCGCCGGCTGAGAGCGGCGGGCGCCGAGCTGTGGGTCACCGACCTCTATCGCGAGCCGCTGCGCAGCGCTGGCAAGGAACTCGGTGCGACCGTCGTCGCGCCGGATGAAATCTTCGGCCTCGATGTCGACGTGTTCGCGCCGTGCGCGCTCGGCGCCGTCCTGAACGACCGAACGATCCCCGAGCTGAAGGCGAAGATCGTCGCCGGCGCCGCGAACAACCAGCTCGCTGAAGCGCGGCACGGCACCGCGCTGATGAACCGCGGCATCCTGTATGCGCCGGACTACGTCATCAACGCCGGCGGCATCATCGACGTGTATTACGAGCGCATCGGCAACTTCGATCCGGCGGCGCTCAGGCGGCACATCGAGGGCATCCACGACAACCTGCTGGAGATTTTCGCGCGTGCGCGCGCCGAAGAGCGGCCGACTGGCGAAGTCGCCGACGCGATCGCCGAGGAACGCTTCAGGCGCTGACGTCGTGGGCGCCGGCGGCAGCTGGCCACCGTCCGCGCTTTCCGCACGCGGTGACTCTGCGGCGAACGGCCGCCGTGGTTTACCATGTCCGCCGTTCCGTTCCCGTTGTCATCATGCGCACCCTCACTCCGCACCAGGCCCTGCTGCTGTCGATCCTCGCCGCGCTGACGACGATCGGCATGAAGGCGGGAGCGTGGTGGCTGACCGGCTCGGTCGGATTCCTCTCCGACGCGCTGGAGTCCCTCGTCAACCTCGCCGGCGCGTCGTTCGCGCTGCTGATGGTGTCGCTCGCGCGCGCTCCGGCCGATCCCGGGCACCCGTACGGCCACGGCAAGGCGGAGTATTTCTCGGCCGCGTTCGAAGGCATGCTGATTTTCGTCGCCGCGCTGGTGATTCTCGCGACGGCCGTCGAACGCCTGATCCATCCGCAGCCGCTCGGCGCGCTCGGCCTCGGCACGGTGCTGTCGGTCGGCGCGAGCCTCGTCAACCTGGTGGTCGCGCGCATCCTGTTCGACGTCGGGCGGGCGCATCGTTCGCTCGCGCTCGAAGCCGATGCGCGTCATCTGATGACCGACGTGTGGACGACCGCGGGGGTCGTCGCGGGCGTCGGCCTGGCGAGCCTTAGCGGCTGGCACTGGCTTGATCCGCTCGTCGCAGCCGGCGTCGCGGTGAATATCCTGCGCGAAGGCTGGAGCCTGATGCACCGCTCGGTCGATGGGCTGATGGACCGCGCGCTCGACGACGCCGAAATCCGGCGCATCGAGGCAGTGCTGCAGTCCTGCTGCAACGGCGGCGGACGCTTCGTCAACCTGAAAACGCGCGTCGCCGGCGCGATGCAGTTCGCGCATGTCGATCTGCGCGTGCCGGGAGACTGGACCGTCGCCCACGCCCATGCCCTTGCCGATGCGGCCGAGGAGGCAGTCAGCGCGCAGACCGGGACGCGCCTGACGACCCATATCGAGCCCATCGATTAGCTCTCCGCGGCACGCGCCGAAGACCTGCTCACGTCGTTGCCGCAGCCCCTCCGGGTTCGGCCATCGAATCGCCAATGATCTGCCGCGCGTAAGTCGTCTGCTCTTCGGTCGCGGTATGCGCGACGAGGACGACGTGGCCGCTCGCGAGCGCATCCTTGACGAGATCGGCGACGTCGCCCTTGCTGTTCTCCGCGCCCGCCGCCGCCCCGACGATCGCGCCGAGGCTCGCTCCCCAGCCGAGCATCGACAGCGCGCCGAGCACCGGGCTGGCGACGAACAGGCTGATGTTCGCCGCGGCGAGCGCCACGGTCCCCGCAGCGCCGGCGAGCGTCCCGACTGCAGTGCCGATCGCGCCGTCGCGCAGCACTTCCTTCAGCACGTCGTCGCTGTCGGCCGTGGCGTCCTCGTTCTCGCGGCTGCGGCCCGGTTCCAGCAGCGTCGCCTTGTCCCGTGGCAGGCCGCGCTGAACGAGCCGGTCGAGCGCTGCTTCGGCCGCCGCGCGCGTCTCGTAGACACCCAGTACTCTGTGCAGGTAGTTTTCCATCGTGTGCTCCTGTCCGGCGGACGGTGCGCCGTCGCACGCGTTTTCCGCATCCGGGATATTAACCCGGCGATTAAATACAACCGTTCGCCCTGAGCTTGTCGAAGGGCACGCCAGGGCTTCGACAAGCTCAGCCCGAACGGTATTTAGTTGCCGGGCTAATAGAGTGCGGCGGAGACGTTCGCGTTCCGAAGCGCTACCCGGATACTCCGGCGAAGGCTCTCCCTACGCGTGCTGCGACGCGGTCCGGGCTCAATCCTTGCGGGAGTCGTCGAACCGTTTCCGGCTGCGGCGCACGGCAAGGTGCGCGGCGAGTCCGATCGCAGCGATGAGGACGATGAAGATGAGCGGATGCAGCAGTTCACGCATGGAGCGTACTGTAGCGCGGCACGTGCCGGGGCGAGCGCGCGCTGCGCGCCGATTCCGTAAACTTCGTCGATGATGCGCCCGCGCCGATGACCCGCTCCGCCCGTCCCGTTCGCACGGCGATCCTGTTCGCCACGGTGTTCGTCGAAGGCTTTTCGTCGCTCGGCGCGGAGATCATCGCGTTGCGCCGCCTCGTGCCGCATCTGGGCAGCGCGATCACCGTGACGGCGCCGACGATCGGTTTCTTCCTCCTCGCGCTCGCGCTCGGCTACCAGGCGGGCGGGCGCGTCGAGCGCGATTTCCTCGGCCGCGTCAGGCGCAACTTCCTGATCGCTGCGGCATTGATCGCGGTCGGACTGGCCGGCCCGGTCGTCGACGCGCTGTTTGTGCACGTCACGCCGGCGCCGCTCGCGTACCTCGTCTTCGTCGCCGGCGTGGTATGCCCGATCGCGTGGCTGCTCGGCCAGACGGTGCCGGTGCTGACCAACGTGCTGCGCGACGATCGCGTCGGCGCGCGCAGCGGCGCGGCACTGTACTGGTCGACGCTCGGGTCGTTCCTCGGTTCGCTGTCGCTGTCGCTGCTGGTCATGCAGTGGCTCGGCGTTGCCGCAGCGATCCTCGTCTGCGCGGCGCTGCTCCTGTGCCTCGTGCCGTGGCTGCAGGATTCCGGGGAACGGGCGGTGGCGGCCGATCTGCCGCTCATCGCGCTGGTCGCCGTCTTCGCGTTCGGCGGCAACGTGCTGCTGCCGCAACAGATCGAAACCGCCTACGCCACTTACCGGGTCGGCCCGGTGGCGCTGCCGGATATGAACGACCCGCGGGTGTTCTGGATCAACAACCAGGTCGCTTCGATCATCGACGACAGCGACCCGCCGCGCTACACGCGTTACATCGAGCGGCTGCGCACGGTGATGCTCGACGAAATGGGTTTTCGCAACCGCAGCATCCTCGTGCTCGGCGCTGGCGGCTTCACGCTTTCGCATCGCGAACCGCTCAACGACTACCTGTACGTCGATATCGATCCGGCGATACGCGAACTGGCGGAGCGGGAATTCCTCGGTACCGGGAGTCGCGGGCGTTTCGTCGCCGCCGACGCGCGGCGTTTCGTCACCGACACCGACGAGCGCTTCGACGCGGTCGTCGTCGACGCCTACAGCGCGCTCACGAGCATTCCCGCGCATCTGGTCACGCGCGAATTCTGGCACGGGACGCAGCGCGTGCTGGCGCCGCAAGGCGTGATGTTCGCGAACCTGATCCTCGATTCACGCCTCGCGACGCCGTACGCACGCAACCTGCTCGCGACGATCCAGTCGGTCTATGGCCCGTGCGCGGTCGAAATCCTGTTCCGCGGCCGCCCGCTGTCGAACGTCCTCGTGCAATGCTTCGCCGGCAGCCCGCCGCCGGCCGCCGAGCCCTATACCGACGAGCGCAACCGCGCGGATATCGACGTGCTGCGCTCGGCCCCGGGCGATTAGCGCGGGGCCGAGCGCGCTGCGGGTGGTGCCGTTTCGCCGGCTTTCGAGCCTGCTCCGTGCGCATAGGCGTGGGTGAACTCGGCGCCGAGCAGGAACACGAGACTCGAGTAATACACCCACACGATGACGACGATGAACGTGCCTGCGGCGCCGAACCCGGAGGCGAGCGCGCTCTTTCCGATGTAGAGGCCGATGAGGAATTTGCCGATCGAAAACAGCAGCGACGTGACCGCCGCGCCGATCCAGACATCGTCCCACGCGATCGGGACGCTCGGCAGGATCTTGAAGATCATCGCGAAGAGTCCGGTGATGACGGCGAACGACACGAGGAAATTCACCGCCTGCAGCGTCAGCTCCCAGTTGCCGAACCAGCCGCCCCACCATTCGCCGAGCGCGGCGAGGGCGGCGTTGAGGATCAGTGACACGATCAGCAGGAAACCGACGCCGAGCACGATGCCCAGCGACAGCAGGCGCGCGCGCACCAGACCGCTGATGCCCGTTTTCTGCTTGTCCGGCGGGACTTTCCAGACGATGTCGAGATCGGTCTGCAGTTCGGCAAACACGGTCGTTGCGCCGACGATCAGCGTCAGCGTGCTGACGACGGTCGCGATCGTGCCGCCTTCGGGATCGCGCGCCGCCTCGAGCACGGTCTGGATGCCGGTCGCGCCGGTTTCGCCGACCATGCCGCCGAGCTGCGCAACGATCGCGTTGCGCGCCGCCTCTTCACCGAAAACCAGGCCGGCGATCGCGATCGCGATCAGCAGCAGCGGCGCGAGCGAGAACACCGTGTAAAAGGCGATCGCCGCGCCCATGCTCGACGCGCGGTCGTCGATCCACGCGGCGACCGACTGCTTTGCCAGGCTCCACAGCGTTCGTGCCGAAATTGCCACGGTGCACCTCCGATGGCGATTTTTCGCTGCGACGCTGGCAAACCGCGTACCCGCTGCCTGCAGTAGGGGCTGCCGCTTCAGATCTCGCGCGCGATCTCGGCGAGGATGTCGGCGCCGTACGCTTCGAGCTTGCGATCGCCGATGCCCGAAATGCCCGCCAGTTCAGCAAGGGTCACGGGCCGCGCGAGCGCGATTTCGCGCAGCGTCGCGTCGTGGAAGATCACGTAGGCGGGGACGTTGCGTTCGCGCGCGGTGGCCGCGCGCCATGCGCGCAGGCGGTCGAACAAGGTCAGCGGCACGCCGTCCGGGATCTCCAGGCGGGTGCTGCGGCTGCGTTTCGCCCGGCGCTTTTCCGGCGCAAGGCGCAGCGCGAATTCGGCTTCGCCGCGCAGCAGCGGGCGCGCGAGGTCGGTCAGCGTCAGCGCGCTGTGGCGGTCATGGTCGACGGCGAGGAGCCCGCGCGCGACGAGCTGGCGGAACAGCGTGCGCCAGGTCTTTTCGTCGAGGTCGGCGCCGATGCCGAACGTGCTGACCTTGTCGTGCTCCCAGTCGCGCACCTTGTCGGTGAGTTCGCCGCGCAGCACGTCGATGACGTGGCCGGCGCCGAAGCGCTGGCCGGTGCGGAACACCCCCGACAGCGCGCGGCGCGCCGCGTCGGTCGCGTCCCACGTGCGCGGCGGCTCGAGACAGTTGTCACAGTTGCCACACGCCTCGCCGGCTTCGCCGAAATGCGCGAGCAGGAACTGGCGGCGGCAGCCGGTCGTCTCGACGAGGCCGACCAGCGCGTCGAGGCGTGCTCGCGCGCGCCACTTGAAGTCGTCCGCGCCTTCGGACTCGTCGATCATGCGCCGCTGCTGCACGACGTCCTGCGCGCCCCACGCCATCCACGCCTGCGCCGCAAGGCCGTCGCGCCCGGCGCGGCCGGTCTCCTGGTAATAGCCTTCGATCGAGCGCGGCAGGTCGAGGTGCGCGACGAAGCGCACGTCGGGCTTGTCGATGCCCATGCCGAACGCGATCGTCGCGACCATGACGATGCCGTCCTCGCGCAGGAAGCGGCTCTGGTGCGCGGCGCGGGTTTCCTGCGCCATGCCGGCGTGGTAGGGGAGTGCGCGGATGCCCTGTTCGCCGAGCCACGCCGCGGTCTCCTCGACCTTGCGCCGCGACAGGCAATACACGATGCCCGCTTCGCCGGCGTGATCGTCGCGGATGAACGCGAGCAGCTGGGCGCGCGGATTGTCCTTGTCGACCATGCGGTAGCGGATGTTCGGCCGGTCGAAGCTCGACACGAAGCGCCGGGCGTCGCCGAGCGCGAGCCGCCGGGCGATTTCCTCGCGAGTTTCGGGGTCGGCCGTCGCGGTCAGCGCGATCCGCGGCACCGCCGGGAAGCGTTCGGACAGCACCGACAGCTGCAGGTATTCCGGGCGGAAGTCGTGGCCCCACTGCGACACGCAGTGCGCTTCGTCGATCGCGAACAGCGCGATGCGTCCGGCTTGGTGCAGCCGGTCGAGCGTCGCGAGCAGGCGCGCCGTCAGCAAGCGTTCGGGCGCGACGTACAGCAGGTCGAGCCGTCCGGCGACCAGATCGCGCTCGACCGCGGCGGCTTCATCGGCGGCCTGGCTGGAATTCAGATACGCGGCCGCGACGCCCGCTTCGCGCAGCGCGCTGACCTGGTCCTGCATCAGCGCGATCAGCGGCGACACGACCACCGCAGTGCCCGGGCGCATCAGCGCCGGGATCTGGAAGCACAGCGACTTGCCGCCGCCGGTCGGCATCAGCACCAGCGCGTCGCCGCCGGCGGCGACGTGTTCGACGATCGCCTCCTGCTCGCCGCGGAAGGCGGTGTAGCCGAAGACGTGTTCGAGAAGGTGGAGCGAGGAGGGAGGAGCTGCGGCGGGAGTCATCGGCGGCATTTTAACGGCGTCGTGCGCCGGCGGGCGGCCGATCGGCGTCGGGGGCGTTGCAGCGGCGCGCGCACCCGTTGCCACGCGCGCGAGTTCAGCCGCCGCGGATGCGCCCTAGGAGGGCCGTCGTCGAGCGCTCGTGCGCGAACGGAATCGAATGCACGGTGCCACCCCAGCTGCGCACTTCGCTGGCGCCGACGATCCGCTCGGGCGCCCAGTCGCCGCCTTTGACGAGGACGTCGGGCCGGGATTCGAGGATGCACGCGAGCGGCGTGTCTTCGTCGAACCACGTCACGAGGTCCACGCATTCGAGCGCGGCGATGACGGCAGCGCGATCCTCGAGCGGATTGACCGGCCGGTCGTCGCCTTTGCCCAGTCGCCGCACCGACGCATCGGTGTTCAGCGCGACGATCATTGCGGCGCCGAGCGCGCGCGCCTGCGCGAGGTAGGTCACGTGGCCGCGATGCAGAATATCGAAACAGCCGTTCGTAAACACGAGCGGTCGGGGGAGCGCTGCGACACGGCGCGCGAGTTCCTCGGGCGGGCAGATCTTGGTCTCGAAAGCGGGGAAAAAATGGCGCATTTTTCGTGTCGGAGGGGGTGACCGCCGCGATTCTAGCGCGGAAGCGCGCGGCAGGTTGGGCGCTGCAGCGCCCACGCTGCGGGAAAACCCTGACTCGGCCTCGCATTCCCGGTCGGCAGTAAGCGATTAGCACGTATTGCGCTGCAAAATATTGATGATGCTCAAAAACCTGTATTGCGAACGCTGATTTTGCTATGGCATGATCAGTTCGACTACACGGAAAAGTCTTTCATCATCAGGACGGAAATTCCTTCCGGGTAGCGGTTTGTTCTCGCCGGCGTGCAGCGATGCGCGGCTTCCGGCGCCGGCCGTCACGGTTCGGGAACCGGGCTCGCGCGTCATGCGCTTCCGCGTCCCCGGCGACGCCGACACTGCATTCGATAGAGGTTGGGACATGCGTCTTGCCGGTCGCGTTGCAGCTCCAGTCATCCTGCTCCCCGTAGCTTCCGCTGCCGTCGCGCAGAGCATACCGAGCAAATTCAACCTCCCGCCGCCTGTCACGTCGATCGGCGCCCAGATCTACGATTTGCACAACCTGATGCTGATCATCTGCCTGGTGATCTTCATCGCGGTGTTCGGCGTGATGTTCTGGGCGGTGTTCCGGCATCGCAAGTCGCGCGGTGCAGTGGCGGCGAACTTCCACGAGAACACGTCGGTGGAGATCGCCTGGACGATCATCCCGGTGTTCATCCTGCTCGGGATGGCGTGGCCGGCGACGAAGACGGTGCTCGACATGAAGAACACCGCGGACCCCGACATCACGATCAAGGCCACCGGCTACCAGTGGAAATGGGGCTATGACTACCTGCAGGGCGAAGGGCAGGGGATCCGCTTCGTCTCGAACCTGTCCACGCCGCGCGACCAGATCGAAGGCGCGGCGCCAAAAGGCGAGCACTACCTGCTAGAGGTCGATAACCCCCTCGTCGTGCCGGTCGGCAAGCGCATTCGGGTGCTGACGACCGCCAACGACGTGATCCACTCGTGGTGGGTGCCGGCGTTCGGCGTCAAGCAGGATGCGATCCCGGGGTTCATCCGCGACGCGTGGTTCCGCGCCGAGACCGAAGGCGTGTATCGCGGCAACTGCGCCGAGCTGTGCGGTCGCGACCACGGCTTCATGCCGGTCGAAGTGCACGTCGTGTCGCAGCAGGCTTACACCGAATGGGTCGCCCGCCAGCTGGCCGCCGGGGCGGTCGGCTCTGCGACCGCAGGCGCATCGGCACCGGGTGTCCCTCCGATGCCGGCCGCACCGGCTGCCGAAGGGGCTGCGCAGTCCGCTCCGGCGAACGCGGCCCCGGCAGGCAACTGAACGGCAGCACGAGCGCAGCACCCGCTCCGGCCAGCACGCCGGAGCGGAACGTCAAGGAGGCAGCATGGCCGCGGTAACTCCCGATCAGTTGCACGACCACCATCACGGCCCGACCGGGCTGATGCGCTGGATCACGACGACGAATCACAAGGACATCGGCACGATGTACCTGATCTTCAGCTTCGTGATGTTCCTGTCCGGGGGCGTGCTCGCGCTGACGATCCGCGCGGAGCTGTTCCAGCCCGGCCTGCAGATCGTGCAGCCCGAATTCTTCAATCAGCTGACGACGATGCACGGGCTGGTGATGATTTTCGGCGCGATCATGCCGGCTTTCGTCGGCTTCGCGAACTGGCAGATCCCGCTGATGATCGGCGCGAGCGACATGGCGTTCGCGCGCATGAACAACTGGAGCTTCTGGCTGCTGCCGCCGGCGGCGATCCTGCTGATCGGCTCGTTCTTCGTGCCGGGTGGCGCCACCGCCGCCGGCTGGACGATGTACGCGCCGCTGTCGGTGCAGATGGGCATCGGCCAGGACATGGCGATCTTCGCGGTGCACATCATGGGGATCAGCTCGATCATGGGCGCGATCAACATCGTCGTCACGGTGCTCAACATGCGCGCACCCGGCATGAGGCTGATGAAAATGCCGCTGTTCTGCTGGGCGTGGCTGATCACGGCCTATCTGCTGATCGCGGTGATGCCGGTGCTCGCCGGCGCGGTGACGATGGTGCTGACCGACCGGCATTTCGGCACGAGCTTCTTCAACGCCGCGGGCGGCGGCGACCCGGTGATGTACCAGCACATCTTCTGGTTCTTCGGCCACCCGGAGGTGTACATCATGATTCTCCCGGCCTTCGGCATCATCAGCCACATCATCCCGACGTTCGCCAGAAAACCGCTGTTCGGCTACGCGTCGATGGTGTACGCGCTTGCAGCGATCGCGATCCTGAGCTTCTCGGTGTGGGCGCACCACATGTTCACGACCGGCATGCCGGCCGTCGGGCAGCTGTTCTTCATGTATGCGACGATGCTGATCGCGGTGCCGACCGGCGTCAAAGTGTTCAACTGGGTTGCGACGATGTGGCGCGGTTCGATGAGTTTCGAGCCGCCGATGCTGTGGGCGGTCGGCTTCATCCTGGTGTTCACGATCGGCGGCTTCACCGGCCTGATCGTCGCGGTCGCGCCGATCGACATCCAGGTGCAGGACACCTATTACGTCGTCGCGCATTTCCACTACGTGCTGGTCGCCGGGAGCCTGTTCGCGCTGTTCGGCGGCGCGTACTACTGGCTGCCGAAATGGACCGGCCACATGCCTGACGAGCGCCTCGGCAAGATCCATTTCTGGTGCTCGATGGTGTTCTTCAACATCGCGTTCTTCCCGATGCATTTCCTCGGGCTCGCCGGCATGCCGCGGCGCATCCCGGACTACGCGCTGCAATTCGCCGATTTCAACATGCTCGCGACGATCGGCGCGTTCGGCTTCGGCCTGTCGCAACTGATCTTCATCGTCGTCGCGGTGAAATGCGTGCGGGGCGGCGCAAAAGCGTCGGCGCGCGCGTGGGAAGGCGCCGACGGGCTCGAATGGACGGTGCCGTCACCGGCGCCGTACCACACTTTCGAGGAAGCGCCGGTGGTGCGGTGATGATGATCATGACAAGGGACCCGCGCCGCTCGGCCAACATCCGCACTGCGCTGGTGCTGGCGGCGCTCGCCGTCGCGTTCTTCGTCGCCGTCATCTTCAAGTATGGAGTGTTCGCGCGATGAGCATGATTGCTGCCGAGAACCGCCGGCTGCTGTTCCGTCTCGCAGTGGCGGCGGTGGTGATGTTCGGCTTCGGCTTCCTGCTCGTGCCGTTCTACGAAAAGATCTGCGAGGTCGCCGGCGTGAACAACCTGCTGCAGCCGGACCGCGTCGCGAATTCGCAGGTGGACGCTTCGCGCACGATCACCGTGCAGTTCGACGCCAACACCCATGACCTGCCGTGGCGCTTCCGTCCGCTGCAGGCTGCCGTGAAAGTTCATCCGGGGGAACTGGTGACGATCGCGTACGAAGTGTCGAACACCCGCGATGAGCCCGTGACCGGACAGGCCGTGCCGAGCTACGGGCCGCAGCGCGCCGGGAAGTTCTTCCGCAAGCTGGACTGCTTCTGCTTCACGCAGCAGACGCTCCAGGCGGGCGAAAAGCGCACGATGCCGGTCGCCTTCGTCGTCGATGCCGAGCTGCCCGGTGAAATCACGACGATCACGCTGTCCTATACCTTCTTCGAGATTGCGGGGCGACGGGTCGTCGGCGCACCCGGAGGTGGAGCGGCCTCTTGAGCGATGCGCGGGACGATGGCCAATTGCCGGGCCCGGGCCGGGAGCCGGGCCCGGAACCGCAGCGCGAGCCGCGCCGGGCCGGTTTCTGGGCGACGTTCAGCGCGGTGCTGTGGTCGTTTCTCGGCGTGCGGCGGCACGACGCGTATCACCGCGACGCCACGTCGCTCGACCCGAAGCTGGTCGTCGTGGTCGGGCTGCTCGCGGGATTGCTGTTCGTGCTCGGCCTCGTCACGGTCGTGCACTTCGTCGTCGGAGCATAGAAGGCCTGGGAGGCAGTCATGACGCACACGCTGGACAAATACTTCGTGCCGGAGCCGTCCAAGTACCCGATCTTCGGCTCGATCGCGCTGCTGCTGTTCGCGTCCGGCGCGGTGATGTGGCTGAACGAGATCGGGCCGGGGCGATGGGTGCTGTTCCTCGGCGTCGCGACGCTCGTCTACATGCTGTTCGGGTGGTTCGGACAGGTGATCCGCGAATCCCAGAGCGGCAAGTACGGCAAGCAGGTCGACCGCTCGTTTCGCTGGTCGATGGGCTGGTTCATTTTTTCGGAGGTGATGTTCTTTTCCGCGTTCTTCGGCGCGCTGTTCTACGCGCGCGTGCTGAGCGTGCCGTGGCTGGCGAGCGGCGCGAACGAGGCGTTGATCTGGCAGGGTTTCACCGGCGCGTGGCCGTCCGACGGCCCGTATCTGGCGGACCCATTCACGCCGATGGGCGCGTGGGGCATTCCGGCGCTGAACACGCTGATCCTGCTGTCGTCGGGCGCGACGCTGACCTGGGCGCATTACGGCCTGCTGAAGGACAACCGCAGCCAGCTCAAGATCGGCCTGCTGCTGACGATCCTGCTCGGCGTGACGTTCCTCGGCTTCCAGATCTACGAATACGTCCACGCCTACCGCGAACTCAATCTGCAGCTCGACACCGGCATCTACGGCTCGACGTTCTTCATGCTGACCGGCTTCCACGGCCTGCATGTGACGATCGGCGCGATCATGCTGACGGTGACGTTAGGGCGCGTGCTCGCCGGGCACTTCAGCCCGGAGCACCATTTCGCCTTCGAGGCGACCGCGTGGTACTGGCACTTCGTCGACGTCGTGTGGCTGATGCTGTTCGTCGTCGTCTATTGGCTATGAGCCGAGGCGCTGCGTGATCAACCCCGACGCCAACCCCGCCATCAGCAGCACGAACAGCGCGATCGACAGCGCGACGCGCAGCGCAAGCGCATGCACGGTGCGCCGGCTCTTGCCCTGGTCGCGCAGCAGGAACACCAGCGCCGACGCGAGGCTGCCGACGATGAGCACCAGAAAGACGATCACGACGACGTTCATGACGGGACTCCGGCGAGCTGACGAAGAGTTCCATTCTCGTCGAAGCGGACGGCGGCGGCGATGATTTTTGGCCGCGTTCATCCGCTGCCGCTGGTCGCCGGCGTCGCGCTGGCGCTGCTGACCGCGCAGCTCGGCAGCTGGCAGCTGGGCCGGGCGGCCGAGAAGACCGCGCTGCAGGCGCGCATCGCGTCGGCGGCGGCCAGTGCACCGGTTTCCCCATCGGGATCGATGCCGGTGGCCGAATGGCAGCCGGTGCGGCTGCACGGCGAATGGGTCGCGGCGGCGACGATTTATCTCGACAACCGCATCCGGCGAGGCCGCCCGGGCTACGAAGTGCTGACACCGCTGCGCCTCGCAGGCGACGCCGGATGGGTGCTGGTCAATCGCGGCTGGATCGCGGCAGGCCCGGACCGCGCGGTATTGCCCGACGCGGCGCCTGCAGCGGGAGCCATCAACCTTGCCGGCATCGCCCGCGTGCCGCCGGCCGACCCGTTCACCCTTGCACCGGAGGCCGCGCAGGGGCGGGTCTGGCAGTACCTCGACATCGAGCGCTATCGCGCGCTGTCCGGGCTCGCGGTGCGCGACTGGATCGTCCAGCAGACTTCGGCTGCCGCCGACAGCCTGCAGCGCGACTGGCCGCGACCGGACGCCGGCATCGACCGCCACCGCGGCTATGCGCTGCAGTGGTACTCGCTCGCGGGACTGTCGCTGGTGATGACGGGCGTGTATGTTTTCAGGAGGCTCAGGTCGTGACGCAACGCAGTGCCAAACTCACGCTCGCCGTGCTTGTGCTGGTGTGCACCCTTCCGGTGGCGGCGTCGTATTTCGCCTATTACGTGTGGCAGCCGCAGGGCCAGGTGAACTACGGCGAGCTGATCCCGCTCGCGCCCCTGCCCGACGCGGTCCTCCCCGGCGTGGCCGGCCAGCCGCCGTTCGAACGGGAAGCGCTGGACGGCCGGTGGACGCTCGTCTATGCCGGCTCCGGCGCCTGCGGGGCGGATTGCGAACGGGCTTTGTATGCGACGCGCCAGTCGCGCCTCGCGCAGGGCAAGGAGATGACGCGTGTCGATCGGCTGTGGCTCGTCACCGACGATGTGGATCCGCCGGCGGCGCTGCTCGGCCGGCACGACGGCCTGCGCGTCGCGCGCGCCGGTTCGCCGTGGCTCGTTCGTTTTTCCGGCGCGGAGCGCGGCGTTCATGTGTTCCTGGTCGATCCGCTCGGCAACGTGATGATGCGTTTCCCTGTCCCGACCGACATCAAGGGGGTGATCAAGGACCTGGAGCGCCTGCTCAAGTATTCCGGGCTCGGGCGGGGATGACGACGTGCGCGCCGCGAACGCTACCGAAGAGGCCCCGATGACGCTCTACCGACGCCTGGTGCTGGCGGCGCTCGTGCTGACCACGCTGGTGGTCGTGTTCGGCGCCTATGTGCGCCTCTCCGACGCCGGCCTCGGCTGTCCCGACTGGCCCGGGTGCTACGGCCGGCTCACGCCCCACCACGCGTCGGCGGACATCCTGCAGACGCATGCTGCCGATCCGCACGGGCCGGTGAGCCTGCCGAAGGCGTGGAAGGAGATGATCCACCGCTATCTGGCGGCGAGCCTCGGGCTGCTGATCATCGCGATCGCCGTGCTCGCGTGGCGCAGGCGTAACGACGCGGCGAGTTCGCCGCGGGTCGCGGCTGCGCTCGTCGGCCTCGTGATCTTCCAGGGGCTGCTCGGCAAATGGACCGTCACGCTGCTGCTCAAGCCGGCGATCGTCACCGCGCATCTGCTCGGCGGCCTGGCGACCTTGGGATTGCTCGGGTGGCTAGCGCTGAAGGCGTGGCGCATGCCGCCGGTCGCCGTCTCGCGCGGCCTGCTGGTCGCGGCGCGGTGCGCGCTCGTGCTGCTCGTGGTCCAGATCATGCTCGGCGGCTGGACCAGCGCGAATTACGCAGCGCTCGCGTGCAGCGATTTTCCTGCGTGCCAGGGGAGCTTCTGGCCGCGTGCGGACTACGCCGATGCGTTCCAGGTCGTGCGCGAACTCGGCATGACGGCCGACGGCGAGATCCTGTCGTTCGCCGCCTTGACCGCGATCCACTGGTCGCACCGGATCGGGGCTGCACTGACGGCGCTGGCGCTGTCTCTGCTCGCATGGGCATTGTTCCGGCGCCCGGCGACGCGGGCAGCAGGCTTCGCGCTGTTTGCCGCGCTCGCGCTGCAGACCGCGCTCGGTGTCGCGAATGTCCTGTTCAGCCTGCCGCTGCCGCTTGCCGTCGCGCACAACGCGGGCGCAGCGCTGCTGGTCGGAGTGATGGTGACGATCAACTACCGGATGCGCGCCATGCCTCGCCTGGCCGCAATGGGGAGAAGCGAACATGAGCGTGCTGAACACGAGAACTCTTACGCTTGACCGCCATGCCGCCGCGCGGCGGCTGCACGCGTTCTACGTGCTGACGAAACCGCGCGTCAATACGTTGATCGTGTTCTGCGCGGTGATCGGCATGTTCCTCGCAGTGCCCGACGGGCTGCCCGATCCGAAAAGCGTCGTCGCCGCGACGCTGGGCATCGCTTTCGTCGCCGGCGCTGCCGCCGCGATGAACTGCCTCATCGAGGCCCACCTCGACGCACGCATGGCGCGCACCCGCCACCGCCCGCTGCCTCGCGGCGAACTTGTGCCCGCCGAGACGCTGCTCTTTGCCGGCGTGCTCGGCGGCACCGGGCTGACGGTGCTGTATCACTGGGTGAATCCGCTGACGATGTGGCTGACGCTCGCGACGTTCGTCGGCTACGCCGTCGTCTATACGGTCCTGCTCAAGCCGCGCACGCCGCAGAACATCGTGATCGGCGGCGCGTCGGGCGCGATGCCGCCGGTGCTCGGCTGGGCCGCCGTCACCGGCGAAGTCAGCGCTGACGCCCTGTTGCTGTTCCTGATCATCTTCGCCTGGACGCCGCCGCACTTCTGGGCGCTGGCGCTGTATCGCAGCGCGGACTATGCGCGCGCCGGCCTGCCGATGCTGCCCGTGACGCATGGGCCGGAATTCACCCGCCTGTCGGTGCTGCTCTATACCTGCATCCTGTTCGGCGTCACGCTGCTGCCGTTCGCGACGCGAATGAGCGGCCCGCTGTATCTCGTCTGCGCGATCGCGCTCGGCGCGGGCTTCCTGCGCCATGCGTGGCGCCTGTACGCCGATTACAGCGACGCATTCGCGCGGCGCACGTTCCGCTTCTCGATCCTGTATCTGTTCTTGCTCTTCGCGGCGCTCCTGGCGGATCATTACCTCCCGTTCTGATCCCGCTGCCGTTGCAGTCTGCCGACGTCCCGATGCTACGCACCCTGATCCTCGCGACCGCGCTTGCGCTCGCGGGCTGTACCGATTCTTCCCCGCCCCCGCCTTCTTTCCACGCCACCGATATCACCGGCGCCGAATACGGCAGCACGTTTGCGCTGACCGACCACCACGGCACGCCGCGCACGCTGGCGGATTTCCGCGGCAAGGTCGTGACGATGTTCTTCGGCTATACGCAATGTCCGGACGTCTGCCCGACGACGCTGTCGACGATGAGCGAAGTAATGCGCCTGCTCGGGCCGGACGCCGAGCGCGTGCAGGTGCTGTTCGTCACCGTCGATCCCGAGCGCGACACGCAGGCGCTGCTCGCGAATTACGTTCCGCAGTTCGACGCGCGCTTTCTCGGCTTGTATGGCGACGCTGCGCAGACGCAGGCGGTGGCAAAGGATTTCCGGATTTTCTATCAGAAAAGCGGCGATACCGAAGGGGCGAACTACACCGTCGACCACGTCGCTGGCACGTATGTCTTCGATCCGGCGGGGCGGTTGCGCCTGTATGTGCGGCATGGGGAATCGGCCGAAAACATCGCGGCGGACATCAGGGCGTTGCTCGCGGCGAAGTGATGTTCGCCTGCGAGCGCGAGGACGCTCGCCCGCAGGCGTCTGCGGGCAGGAGGCCGAAGCCTGCGACCGCTCCAACGAAAGTGCTTTCGCGTTTCCGCCCCCGCTGCAAGAAAACTCGGCGGCGCGTCGTTTTCCCGAGAGGCTCAGGCAGGCGCCAGCAAGCCCCGCATCTTCTGCATCGCCTTGGCCTCGATCTGGCGGATGCGTTCCGCCGACACGCCGTATTCGGCGGCGAGTTCGTGCAGCGTCGCGCTGTCGCCTTCGGTCAGCCAGCGCCGCTTGACGATTGTGCGGCTGCGGTCGTCGAGGCTCGCGAGCGCATCGTTCAGCCCTTCGTCCTGCAGACGGGCGAGTTGCGCCTGTTCGAGCACTTCCGAAGGCTCGGCGTTCGGGTCGGGCAGGTATGCGATCGGCGCGAAGTGATGTTCGTCGTCGTCCGGTCCGCCTTCGAGCTGGACGTCCCGTCCGGTGAGCCGGGTTTCCATTTCGACGACTTCCTCGGGTTTCACGCCGAGCTGCTTCGCGACCGCGACCACTTCATCCCGATTCAGCGTGCCGGTGTCCTGCTTGAGGCTGCGCAGGTTGAAGAACAGCTTGCGCTGGGCCTTCGTCGTCGCGATCTTGACGAGGCGCCAGTTCTTCAGGATGTACTCGTGGATCTCGGCCTTGATCCAGTGGATCGCGAACGACACGAGCCGCACGCCACGCTCGGGGTCGAAGCGCTTCACCGCCTTCATCAGGCCGATGTTGCCTTCCTGAATCAGGTCGGCGTGGGGCAAGCCATAGCCAAGGTAGCCACGCGAGATCGCGACCACCAGCCGCAGATGAGACATCACCAGTCCGCGCGCAGCTTCCAGGTCGCCTTCATCGCGCAGCCGCGTGGCCAGACTCACCTCTTCCTGCTCGGTGAGCAGCGGGATGCGATTCACCGACTGGATGTACTGGTCGATACTGCCGACGGCAAAAGGTACCGGGAAAGACAGGGCTTGGCTCATATATATGGGTCCTCCTCGAAACCAATGTTAGCACTCATGGCCTTGGAGTGCTAAGCGCCTGCCCGGCTTCCAGTTGGCGGCATCCGGAACCCGGGCATGCCGCGCCGGCGGCGCCATGCCCCGAGCACCGAAAACCTTTGCCGCCGGCCGTTTCCTCCGAGGGCTGCAGGCATGCTCATGGCGTTCCAGTCGCAGTGCAGCAATGCTGCAAACATATGCACGACGCCGCCGGGCAAAAGGGCAGCCATGGCCGGGCGTGCCGTATCGGGTATCCATGTTGCGTCGGTGCAACATCTTTTGTCGGCAGCGTGCGTTCCGGGCCTGCTCGACTTGCGCCTGCATGCTCCCGTTTTGCACAATCGGTTCAACTTCTCGCTTGAGAGGTAAGTCGGGCCGTGGTGGATCCCCCGGTCTCAGCTTCAAATTAGAGGAGAAATATTCATGCAGAAGAAACTGATTGCCCTGGCCGTCGCCGGCCTGGTCTCCGCCCCGGTTTTCGCGCAGTCGAACGTCACCGTGTACGGTGTCGCCGACGCCTTCTTCGGCTACGGCAAGATGGACGACAACAAGTTCACCGGCGTCGAGAGCGGCGGCTGGGCGGGTTCGCGCCTGGGCTTCAAGGGCAGCGAAGACCTCGGCAACGGCCTGAAGGCGGTGTTCACGCTCGAGTATGGCCTCGAACTCGACGACAACGAAGGCGTCGGCGCCGGCGGCCCTCGTGCCCGTCAGCAGTTCGTCGGCCTGCAGGGCGGCTTTGGCTTCATCGGTCTCGGTCGCCAGTACAATCCCGGCTACTACGTGTTCAAGTACGACGCGATCAACGTCATCCCGTTCAGCCCGCAGTTCATCCTCGCGGCTAACCAGGGTTCGAACATCGTCGCAGGCACGCCGGCTCGCGTCAGCAACGCAATCAACTACAAGTCGCCCGATTTCGGCGGTCTGACGCTGAACGCGATCTACGGCTTCAACGAAGCGAACCAGGACAACAACCGCCAGGCAGGCGACACCGCCGCGCTCGGCGCCGAATACGCGAACGGCCCGCTCGCGGTCGGCCTCATCTACAGCCAGGTGAAGCAGGACGCAGGCGCGATTCCGAGCGAGAAGTTCCCCGTTACCACTGCCGATGAAACCAAGAAGGAAGCGTATCTGGGCGCCGCCTACGACTTCGGCATGTTCAAGCTGATGGGCTCGTACCAGATCATCAAGGATGCCACCGCTGCGGAAGACGACAACAAGATCTGGCAAGTCGGCGGTGTGGTCCCGGTCAGCTCGGCCGGCAAGGTCCATCTGTCGTATGGCCGCACGGACGCCGACACGGACGACAGCGATGCCGCGGCCTGGTCGCTGATGTACTCGCATAGCCTGTCGAAGCGCACCCTCGCTTACGTGGGTTACACGCAAGTCGACAACGACGACGCGACCAACTATTCGGTCCTCGCCAAACGGACCGACGAGACCACTGGCGCGCCCCTCTTCGACGAAAACAGCCGCAACTTCCTGATCGGTGTGAACCACTCGTTCTGATCGTCTCCTGACGATTTGAACTCCGCGGGCGCTTCGGCGCCCGTTTTCGTTCCTGCTTGTTCCCGAAAAACGCCATCGTTGCGCTGTGCCGACCGTCTGCGCGCCACGCGACGATTCCCGAGGTGCTGGCCGGTTATCCTTGCAGCGGATGGACAGGCGTCTCTCGTCATGCATGACAATCCAGCGCCGGGCAGCGCGAGAATCCGCGCTGCTCAGCAGAATTGCCGACTGCCGATGGGCAGGCGGAAATCCGCCGAAGGGAGCTCCGCGGTACCGGATGACCTGTCGTCAGAACGCGACTACGTCCACCAAGAGGTGCGTCGTGCAGAGTGTTGCCGGAATTGATCCGCGAATCGGTTCCGCTGTTCAGGAACGATAAGCGTCGAGCACCGATGGTGGCTGGCGCCCGTTGTGGCGCGCCGTCGGTTCAGGCTGCGGAGCGCAGGCCTTGCAGATCGAGCAGCATCCTGTCCTGTTCAGCGGGCGAGAAGAACAAGCGGTAGAGGCTGCGGTCCCGCGTCGACTCCTTTCCGCCGATGCGCCGGATTTCACGTTCCGCGTGTTCGAGTGAAAGCCGCATCAGCACTGCCGGGGCGCCGACGCGGGGGCAGATGCGTTCCGGCCCGGCGACCTCGTAGCCCATCATGCGGCTGTAGAAAGCCGTGTGCCGGGGATGTACCTCGATGAAGAGATCGGTCATGCGATGCACGAGGCGCGTGATCATGAAGGTCAGGTGAAAAACCGACGCCAGCACGTCCGGTGAACTGTGCGACGGGTCCATCGCCAGCCGGGTCACTTCGCAGACCCGTGCGCCGTTGCTGCGCGCCTCGTCGATTTCGCCCTGATAAAGTGTGTCGGCGAGTAAGCCTCGGGGGGAATCGATGCCGACGGTCAGCGTGCCGAAAAGAAGGTCTCCCTTGCACGCCGCGAGCGTTGTCTGGTCAGCATGTTTCGGCAGCTTCGCCGGCTGCTCCGTCGCGAGCCCGCGCCACGAATACATGCGCTGGATGAGCTTGCTGATTTTGCCGTGTACCTCGTCCATCTCGTCATGGACCATTCGAACGTGATATCCATCCCGCGTGATCGCAAAGTCAGGATTCATTGCGCCGAATTTGTCATCGATGATTGAAAGGGAGGGTTTCAAGCGAGACTGCTTCGCTTTTTTAATGCCCTCGGCGTGGTAAGCTGATTCTGTCATGTGTGTTCGCGCCTCGTCGTTGGAGGAGGAAAGCGCCCGAATTCGGGGGCAAGAAGAGCGCGATCCGTTTCAGGCCGCGCGCCGAACTCTACCGGCAGGGGATTAGGGACACTGTAAGCGGTTGTGTATTTTTTCCTGCGGCATAAGGGGTTACGATTCGTAGCATGAAGGAAATTTGCTCGGTGCATGATGGGCGCCGATCCAGAAGGGGAGCATAGATGATGGTAGAGAGTGCATCGATGTCGGGGGAAAGTCTCCGCAAGTTCCTTGGGGTGACCGTCGCAGCGGGCCTGTTGTCGGGGTGTGCGACGTCCTCGTTTCCACCTGCTCCGGCGGTCGCGTCGGATGCCGCATACAACTACGTGATCGGGCCGGGCGACACCGTGAATGTCGTCGTCTGGCGAAACCCCGAGTTGTCGATGGCGGTGCCGGTCCGGCCCGACGGCAAGATCACGACACCGCTCGTCGAAGATCTCCCGGTGCTCGGGAAGGATTCCTCGACGCTGGCGCGCGACATCGAGCAGGCGCTCGCGAAGTTCATTCGCGAGCCGGTCGTGACCGTGGTTGTAACGAACTTTGTCGGCCCCTACAGCGAACAGATCCGCGTCGTCGGCGAAGCGGCGACTCCGCAAGTCCTGCCCTACGTGCAGAAAATGACTCTGCTCGACGTCATGATCGCAGTCGGCGGCGTCACCGAATTCGCCGACGGCAATGGCGCCTCGATCCTTCGCACCGGGGAAGGAAACAAGCAGTACAGCGTCCGCATCAAGGACCTGCTCAAGCGAGGCGACGTGTCGGCGAACGTCGAAATGCGGCCAGGTGACGTGCTGATCATTCCCCAGAGCTGGTTCTGATTTCCTGACTTGGGTTGCGTGCCTGCGCAACACGGCACGATACATCGATTCGTACGGTGACAAGGGGCGCTGATGGAAGAGCTATTTTCGCAGATAGCCGGGTACGTGCGGGGAATGTGGCGGTTCCGCTGGTGGGGACTCGCCTTCGCGTGGATCGCGGGCATCACCGGAGGCTTCGTGATCTATTCGATGCCCGACCGATACGAATCCACGGCCCGCATCTACGTCGACACGCAGTCGGTGCTGCGGCCGCTGATGTCGGGACTCGCCGTCCAGCCGAATACCAACCAGCAGATCGCGATTCTCAGCCGCACGCTGATCACGCGGCCGAACGTCGAAAAACTCATCACGATGGCCGACCTCGACCTGGGGGCGCGCACGCCGGCCGAGCGCGAGGCGCTCATCGCCGAGCTCACCGGCGGGCTACAGATCCGGGGCGCCGGGCGCGACAACCTGTTCACGCTGGCTTACCAGGACACTCATCCCGAGCGCGCGCAGCGCATCGTTCAGGCGCTGGTGTCATTGTTCGTGGAGTCGGGTCTGGTCGGCAAGCGGCAGGATTCGACGTCGGCTCGGCGCTTCATCGACGAGCAGATCGCCGGTTACGAACAGAAACTCGGTGAAGCGGAAAACCGCCTGAAGGATTTCCGTCTGCGCAACATGGCGTTGCTCGGGGACGGGCGGCGCGACTACGTTTCGCAGATGGCGGAATTGTCCACGCAACTGCGGCAGGCGGAACTTGAGCTGAAGGAAGCGGAGAATTCCCGCGATTCGCTCAAGCGTCAGCTTGTCGGGGAGGAGCCGGTGCTCCTCGCGCAGCCGCCCAACCCGCTGTCGGTTGCGTTGCCGGAAATCGACGGACGGATCGACGCGCTGAAAAAAAACCTGGATGGCCTGCTGCTGCGCTACACCGATGAGCATCCCGACATCGTCGGCGCACGGCGCGTGATTGCGCAGCTCGAGGAGCAGAAACAGAAGGAAGTCGAAGCAATGCGGCAGGCCGACACCGGCTCTCCGTGGGCGCCGAATGGCAATCCGGTCGTCCAGCAGATGAAGATTTCGCTCGCCGACGCCGAGGCGCGAGTCGCATCTCTCGGCGCGCGGGTGGGGGAATTCCGCTCGCGACTTGCGGAATTGCGGTCGTCGGCCGAACTCCTGCCGAAGATCGAAGCCGAGCAGACGCAGTTGAACCGCGATTACGAAGTGCATAAGCGCAACTACGAATCGCTGGTCGCGCGCCGCGAATCGGCCAATATGTCCGTAGAAATGACTGCCCAGGGCGGAGTCACGGAGTTCCGCGTGATCGACCCGCCGAGCTTGCCGAACAAGCCGGCGGCGCCGAACCGCGCGCTGCTGATGCCGCTTGCCGGGCTGATCGGGCTGGGCGCCGGAATCGCACTGGCTTTCCTGCTCTCGCAACTTCGCCCGGCTTTCGACAACGTGCGCTCCCTGCGCGAAATCACCGGCTTGCCGGTGCTCGGCGCAGTCTCGCTGGTCGCGGATCCGGTGCTGCAGAAGAGAAGACGGCAGGGGCTGCTGGCATTCGGCGGAGGCGTCGCGGGGTTCGTCGTCGTGGTCGCCGGGATGACCGCGATGGTTCAGTTGCTGCAGGGCTAGGAGAGATCAATCCATGAGTCTCATCGAAAAGGCCGTCGAGCGGCTCGGTCAGTTGCAGCGCGCCGACGGGCAGGCGCCGGAGGAGGAAGCCGGCACGGTGGTCGAAGCGCCGAAAACCGTCCACGTTCCCGACGCCACCTCGACCGCTTCGCAGGCGCGTGCCGCGCGGAGCGAACGTGCCGCGGAGATGCAACGGGCGGGTGCACACGCCGTCGACGTCGAACTCGATCTGGAGCGCCTGAAGCAAATCGGGCTTGTCACGCCAAACCACCCACGCTCGGTGATTGCCGAGGAGTACAGGGTGATCAAGCGCCCGCTGATTCGCAACGCGCAGGGCAGAGGGGCTGCGGCGGTGGCCAATGGCAACCTGATCATGGTCACCAGCGCGTTGCCGGGCGAAGGCAAATCGTTTACCGCGATCAACCTCGCGATGAGCATCGCGATGGAACTCGATCACACGGTGCTGCTGGTCGATGCCGATTTTTCCCGGCCGGCAGTTCTTTCGCGTCTCGGTTTGCCGCCCCGCAAGGGGCTCATGGACGTGCTGGTCGGCGACGTCGGGGATCTTTCCGAAGTCATGCTGCGGACCAACGTCGAGAAGCTTTCGATTCTCCCCGCAGGCATGGCGCATCAGCGCGCGACCGAACTGATCGCCTCGGACGCGATGAACCGCCTGCTCGAAGAAATGGCAACGCGCTACGCGGAGCGGATCATCGTGTTCGATTCGCCGCCGCTGCTCGCGACCACCGAAGCCCGGGTTCTCGCGACCCACATGGGACAGGTCGTGATGGTCGTCGAATCCGACCGGACGACCCACGGCACGGTCCAGCAGGCGCTTTCGACGATCGACGCATGCCCGGTCAAACTCCTCGTGCTCAACAAAGCGGCCGAGGGCGGGCGCGGCAGTCTCTACGGATATGGATACGGCTACGGATATGGTTATGGCGGAGGTTCTCGGACGGAAGAGTATGGTGCGGACTCGCGGACAGACGCCGCGGCCTGAAATTCGCTTGCGCTGCGGGAGCAGCACGAGCGTGAAACTTCTTGCGCTTGCCGGCTTGGCGATCGTCGCCGGGAGCGTGCACGCGCAGGTCTTCATCGTGCAGCCCTCGATCTATTCGAGGTTGACGTATTCCGACAACGCCCGCGCGACCGAGGACGGCGAGGGCGACTGGATCGCCGAAGTCACGCCGGCGATCGCGATTGCCCGCGACCAGGGCCGCATCACCGGGAAGCTCGACGCCCGCCTGCGCAGTGTCGTGTACGCCAACGACAGCGACCGGAACACGTCGTTTGTCGCGATGCAGGGGCAAGGGCAGATCGAAGCGGTCGAAGACGTCCTTTTCGTCGACATGGCAGCTTCGGTCAGCCGCAACAACAGATCCGAGCTGAGGGGTCGGGGGTCGGAGGACTTTCTCTCTACCGACAGCGACAACGAGACGCGGATCTTTTCGTTCGGCCCGCGTCTGCACTTCAGGCTCGGTGCCGGCCCCGAGGGGCTTGCCAGCTACCGGATGAACTGGTTCGACAGCGGCGCAGGCATCGTTTCACGCACGGTCGAGAACACGCGTGGCCAGCTCTCCGACCCGCACGCTTTCGCCAAGGTTGGCTGGGCGCTGGATTATTCGCGCGCCGATACGCGTTATGACGACGCGGCGGACAGCGAGTTATCGGAGGAAATCGCTCGCGCAACAATGTTCCTGCACGTGTCGCCCCAGTTGCGCCTGCGGGCCATCGCCGGCCACGAGTCGAACGAATATTCGGTGCGTTCCGGGGATAGCAGCTCGATCACCGGTGCGGGATTCGACTGGAATCCGACGCCGAGAACGAGTCTCTCCGCTACCGGTGAAGATCGGATTTTCGGGCGCAGCTATTACCTGGATTTCAACCATCTCCGGCCGCTGTCGTGGTGGAACGTTTCCTATTCGCGGGACATCACGTCGTCGACCGAGACGGACGGCAGCGTCTTCGACGATCCGGCCTTCGCGAGCCTCTTCGACGCGCTCGCGACCGAAGTGCCGGACCCGTTCGAGCGCGAGGCGCTGGTGCGTCAGCAACTCGGTTATCCGGGGCTCGGGCTGTTCGATACGTTCGTGACCAACAACTATTTCCTCGCCCGCACGCTGCGCGCCAGTGTGTCACTGGTGGGTGCGCGCAACGTTCTGACGCTGTCGCTACAGCGCAGCGAACGCACCCGCCTCGGCGAGCCGGTGGTCAACGACCCGCGCGACGATCTTTCGCTCTTCAACGACGTCGAGACGCGCTCGGGAACCGTTTCGCTGAGGCACAGCCTGTCCCCCACCGCGACGTTGAATAGCAGCCTCATCCGTTCCTATTCGGAAGGTTCAGGTACGTCCGACGCCGAGACGAGGCGGACGACGTTTTCGCTCGGGGTCAGCTCGCGCTTCGGTAGACGAACCACGGGGAGCCTGATTTACCGCCATCAGCGCGCGGCAGGGGCGAGCGATTTCACGGAAAACCTCCTGACTGCCAGTGTCGGCATGCAGTTCTGACCGGGGATCGAATGTACGAATCGTATTTCAAGCTCCGCGCAAAACCCTTCCAGCTCAATCCCGATCCGGCCTTTTTTTATGGCAGCCGGGGTCACCGACGGGCGATGGCATATCTCGAATACGGGCTGCACCAGAACGAGGGGTTCATCGTCGTGACGGGCGAAATCGGCGCCGGCAAGACGACGCTGGTGCGCAGCCTGCTCGAGCGCCTCGAGCCCAGCAAGGTCGTCGCGGCGAACCTGGTCAGCACTCAGGTCGATCAGAACGACATCCTGCGCATGGTCGCGGTGGCGTTCGGCGTGCCGAGCCGGGGGCTCGACAAGGCCGGCCTGCTGCTCGCGCTCGAAACCTATTTCGTGTCGCTCGCGGCTGCCGGCAAGCGCGCGCTGCTGATCGTCGACGAGGCGCAGAACCTCTACGAGAAAGCGGTCGAAGAGCTTCGCATGCTGTCGAACTTCCAGCTCGAGGATCACGCGCTGCTGCAGAGCTTCCTCGTCGGCCAGCCGGAGTTCAGGGAGGTCATGCAGAGTCCGCAGATGCAGCAGCTGCGCCAGCGGGTGATCGCCTCGTATCATCTCGGTCCGATGGACGCCGAAGAGACGCGCGCCTATATCGAGCATCGCCTGCACCACGTCGGCTGGGAAAACGACCCGGTTTTCGCCGCCGCTGCGTTCGATGCGATCTACGGCTACACCGGCGGCATCCCCAGACGTATCAACGCCCTGTGCGACAGGCTGATGCTGTCCGCGTTCCTCGCCGAGCGTCACGAAGTGTCCGGGGAAGACGTGCGCGAGATCGTTGTTGAGCTGAAGGAGGAGTTCGACCCGGCGCCGCGGCGGGGCACGAACGGAAAACCGGTTTCGTTCCAGGGCGGCGCTTTCGCACCGGGCTCGATCGATCCGGCTCGTCTGGTGGTCCCCCACGGGCTGGCCGGGCAGGTAGCCGGCATGGCGGCCGGCTTCGATGTGCAGCGCATCGAGGCGCGCATCGCGGGCCTCGAACATTCGCTGTCGGCCACGCTCGACGTCCTCAACCAGCTGCTGTCGGCGGTGCGGCGCGACGACACCACGGAGGATTCACCTCATGACTGAGCGAGGGGCGGCAGCGCCGGTGATCTGCGTCGTCGGGGCGCGGCCGAACTACATGAAAATGGCGCCGATCATCCGCGCCCTTGCAGCCCATCGGCCGCCGCTGCGCACGCTGCTCGTGCACACCGGGCAGCACTACGACAGCGCGATGAACGAGCGCCTGTTCGCCGACCTCGATCTGCCGCACCCCGAGGTGAACCTCGAAGTGGGTTCGGCGAGCCACGCGGTGCAGACTGCCGAAGTGATGAGGCGTTTCGAACCGGTCATCGACGAACACGGCGCGCGCGCGGTGCTGGTGGTCGGCGACGTGAACTCGACGCTGGCGTGCGCGCTGGTCGCGGTCAAGCGCCAGGTGCCGGTGGCGCACGTGGAATCCGGCCTGCGCAGTCATGACCGCAGGATGCCGGAAGAGATCAATCGCGTCCTGACGGACCAGATCTCCGATCTTCTGTATACGACCGAACGCAGCGCCCACGACAATCTCGCGCGCGAAGGGATTCCATCCGAGCGCGTGGTGTTCGTCGGCAACGTCATGATCGACAGCCTGCGCGCCAACCTGCCGAAGGCCGCGCCGCCGGCCGGGCTGCTTGGGGCCGCAGGGTACGCGAGCGAACGGATCGCCGGCGGCTACGGCGTCGTGACGCTGCACCGCCCGTCGAACGTCGATCATCCGCACACGCTCGGGCCGATCATCGAGGCCCTGCGCGAGATCAGCGCGCGCCTGCCGCTGGTGATCGCGCTGCATCCGCGCACGCGCAACAACCTCGAGCGGTTCGGCATGCTCGACCGGCTCGGCGCGCCCGGTTTCATTATCCTGCCGCCGCAAGGCTATCTCGAGATGCTCGGCCTGATGGCGGAAGCAACAGTCGTCCTGACCGATTCGGGCGGCATCCAGGAGGAGACGACCGCGCTCGGCGTGCCGTGCCTGACGATCCGCGAGAACACCGAACGTCCGATCACCGTCGAGCAGGGCACGAACACGCTCGTCGGCGTCGATCCGGCGGCGCTGCGGGCGGCCGTCCGTACGGTTCTCGACAACGGCGGCAAGCGCGGGCGGGTGCCGGAATACTGGGACGGCCACGCGGCACAGCGCATCGCCGCGCATCTCGCGGCGTGGCTCGACGCGCATGAAAAACAGGCGCAGCCGGCATGAGCACCGCGATCGTGAACGCGCTGACGATCGATGTCGAAGACTATTTCCAGGTGTCCGCGCTCGCCTCGCATTTCCCGCGCAGCGAGTGGGAGCGGATACCGTGCCGGGTCGAGCGCAACGTCGAGCTGATCCTCGAACTCCTCGAGCGACACAGGACGAGCGCAACGTTCTTCACGCTCGGCTGGGTCGCGGAGCGCTATCCGCTGCTCGTGCAGCGCATCGCCGCCCGCGGCCATGAAGTGGCGAGCCACGGGTACGCGCACGAGCGCGCGACTGCCCAGTCGCCCGAAGCCTTCCTCGCCGACATCGCGCGGGCGAGGAGCGTGCTCGAAGACCTCACCGGCCGGCCGGTCACCGGCTATCGCGCCCCGAGCTTCTCGATCGGCAAGACCAACCCGTGGGCGCACGACTGCATCGCGCAGGCCGGCTACGCATACAGTTCGAGCGTGTATCCGGTGCGGCACGATCACTACGGCATGCCGGACGCGCCGCGCTTCCCGTACCGACTGGATAACGGCCTGCTCGAAGTCCCGGTCACGACGATGCACTGGCTGGGACGCAACTGGCCGGCGGGGGGCGGCGGCTACTTTCGTTTGCTGCCCTACGCGGTGTCGCGCTGGCAGATCGACAAGGTCAATCGCGACGACCGCCACGCGGCGATTTTCTACTTCCATCCTTGGGAGATCGATCCGGGGCAGCCGCGGGTCAGGGCGGCGTCGGCGCGGACGCGGTTTCGCCACTACCTGAACCTCGACCGCACCGAGGCGCGCCTGTGTCATTTGCTGACCGACTTTTCCTGGGGGCGCGCGGACCACGTGTTCTGCTCCGGTGCTGCAAGCCCGTTGTCCCGAGAGCACTGACGATGGATCGGGTTCCGGTGGTCGTCAGGCAACTCACCGGCGCCGATCACGGTCGCTGGGACGCATTCGTCCGCGGCTGCCCGGACGCGACGTTCTTCCACCTGTCGGCGTGGCAAGGGATCATCCGTGAAATTTTCCGCCACCGGACTTTCTTCCTGTACGCGGAACGCGCCGGCGACATCATCGCCGTGCTGCCGCTCGCCGAAGTCAGGAGCCGGCTGTTCGGCCACGCGCTGACGTCCCTGCCTTTCTGTGTGTATGGCGGGTCGGCCGGGGATTCGGAAGGCGTTGCGCTCGTCGAGGCGGAGGCCGAAACGCTCGCGCGCCGCTTGCGCGTCCAGCATCTGGAACTGCGCAACCTCACCCCTCGCCACGAGGAGTGGCCGCGCCAGGACCTGTACGTGACGTTCCGCAAGGAAATCCAGCCGGATGACGACGCGAACCTGCTCGCGATCCCGCGCAAGCAGCGCGCGATGGTGCGCAAGGGCATCAGGCACGGACTGACGAGCTGCGTCGAGCCGGATGTCGAGCGTTTTTTCTCGCTGTATGCCGATAACGTGTTGCGGCACGGCACGCCGGCATTGCCGAAAGCATTTTTCGCGCGCCTCATGAAGGACTTCGGGCCGGACTGCGAAGTGCTCACGGTGAGCGATGCGGATGGAAATGCACTGTCGAGCGTGCTGAGTTTTTATTTTCGCGACGAAGTGCTGCCGTACTACGCTGGCGACGCAGTGATGGCGCGCGACGTCGCGGCGAACGATTTCAAATACTGGGAATTGATGCGCCGCGCCGCCGCGCGCGGCTGCCGGCTGTTCGATTTCGGCCGCAGCAAGATCGGCACCGGTCCGTTCAGCTTCAAGAAGAACTGGGGCTTCGAGCCACAGCCGCTGTCGTACGAATACCGTCTCTACAGGCGCGACTCGGTGCCGCAGAACAATCCGCTGAATCCGAAGTACCGCGCTTTCATCGCGCTGTGGCGCCGGCTGCCGATACGCGTGGCGAACGCGATCGGGCCGCACATCGTGCGCAACTTGGGATGATGGTCCTATGAAACGCGACGCGGATCACGACCGGCTCGCGGTCCCCGCTCTCCCGGCGGCCCAGGGAAGCTTGCCTGCCGGGTTCGTGACTGTTGCGGTCAACCTCACGGTGTCGGTCGTGTGGCTCCTCGCGTGGTACTGGCCGACGGCGAGCGAGATCGGGCGGATCTGGTGGCGCACGGAGACGTACGCGCACGGGTTGACGGTTCTGCCCATTTTCGCGTGGCTCGTGTGGCGCGCGCGGGAGCGAATCGGTGAATGGCGTCCGCAACCGGTGCCCTGGCTTGCCCTGCCCGTTGCCGCCATCGGGGTGGTGTGGATGGTCGGCAGGCTCGTCGGGGTCGCCGGGGCATCGCATTTCGCGCTCGTCGCGATGCTCGTGGCCGGGCTTGTCGGCGTGCTCGGCTGGCGGCTGTCGCGCATTCTGCTGTTTCCGCTCGCGTTTCTCGTTTTTGCGGTGCCGATCGGTGACTTCCTGTTGCCGGTGCTGATGGAGTACACCGCCGATTTCACGGTGTTTGCGCTGCGCGCCACCGGCGTTCCCGTCTACCAGGAAGGCTTGCATTTCATCGTGCCCAATGGCCGCTGGTCTGTCGTCGAAGCCTGCAGCGGAGTTCGTTACCTGATCGCCTCGACGATGGTCGGCGCCCTCTACGCATACCTGAACTACACGACGCTGCATCGACGGGCGCTGTTCATGCTCGTCGCAATGCTCGTGCCGATCGTCGCGAACTGGCTGCGCGCCTACATGATCGTGATGCTCGGCTACCTGTCGGACAACCGTATCGCGGCGGGCGTCGACCACTTGATCTATGGCTGGATTTTCTTCGGTGTCGTCATTCTGCTGATGTTCTCGATCGGCGCGCGCTGGCGCGAAGAGGTGCCGGCCCCCGTCCGGACTTCGTTGGGGCAAACGGGTTCGCGAACGAAATGGGCGGGGGCGGTGCCGGTCGCGCTCGCCGTCGCAGCGTTTCCGCTCGCGCACGGGATGATCGACCGTCCGGTCGAGGACTATTCGGTGAAAGTCGACTTGCCTGCGCCGGCGGCGGGGTGGCGTGAGGCGTCGGCCGATCTGCTGGGCTACCGGCCGCACTACGCGAACGCGCGCGGCGAGGCGTTCGCGATGTATCGAGGGCCCGACGGGCAACCAGTCGGCATGTATGCTGGCTGGTACGCAGACCAGCGCGACGGCAGCGAGATGGTCGCGTGGGGCAACGGTCTCGTCAGCACCGGCCAGGGCGAGGCTTACGTCGTTTCGCGTTTCGCTGTCGAGTCTCCGGCAGGGCGCGTCCAGGGAGCCGACCTGAACACCGCCGAAGGGCGAATGCGCGTCTGGCAGTGGTACCGCGTGAATGGGAGGGTTGTCACCGGCGAGGCCGAAGTCAAGTTGCGCCTTGCGCTGGACAGGGTGCTCGGACGGGCAGACCAGTCGAGCGTCATCGTGCTTGTCACCCCCGAGCTGGATGCCCCGCAAAACGCCGATGCCCGGCTGCGCGCCTTCGTGCGGGCGCATGAAGACGGGATCGACGCGGCGCTCGACGCGGCAGCGCGGGAAAGAATCCGATGATCGGTCGGATGCTCGTGATGCACGTCGTCTACCGCTTCGATGTCGGCGGGCTGGAAAACGGCGTCGTGAACCTCATCAACCGCATGCCCTCCGACCGCTTCCGGCACGTCGTCGTGGCGCTGACGCAGTGCGCGCCGGCATTCTGCCGCCGCATCGTTCGGCCCGACGTCGAGTTCATTTCGCTCGACAAACCGCCAGGTCACGGGGTCAAGGTCTACCCTCAGCTCTATCGCCTGTTCCGCGACAGGCGCCCCGCGATCGTGCATACCCGCAATCTCGCCGCGCTCGAAGCCGTCGTGCCTGCCCGTGCGGCCGGGGTTCCGGTGCGAATCCACGGCGAACACGGCTGGGATGTGGCGGACCCGGGCGGGACGCGGCGGAAGCTGCAGTTCGTGCGGCGGCTGTACCGTCCGTTCGTCAGTCGCTACGTGGCGCTGTCGCGGCACCTCGCGCTCTACCTTACCGACGCAGTTCGCGTCCCCGCCGCGCGCATCGAGCGCATCTGCAACGGCGTCGATCCCGCATGTTTTCGGCCGCCGGACGGCCCACGTCCGCCGATTGCAGGCTCGCCTTTCGGCGGGAACGATGAGGTGCTCGTCGGCACGGTCGGTCGCCTGGAGGCGGTCAAGGATCAGCGCAATCTCGTCCGGGCGGTCGCGCACCTCATCGCGCAGCGTGCGCCCGGCACGGACTGCCTGCGACTGATCATTGCCGGCGACGGCGCGTCGCGCAGCAGCATCGAAGCCGAAGTCCGCGCCGCCGGCATCGGCACTGTCGTGTGGCTTGCCGGCGAGCGGACGGACGTCGCCGATGTCATGCGCGGCCTCGACATCTTCGCGCTTCCGTCACTCGCGGAAGGCATCTCGAACACGATCCTCGAAGCGATGGCGAGCGGGTTGCCGGTGATCGCCACCGATGTCGGCGGCAATCCCGAACTCGTCGAGCATGGCTTTACAGGAACGCTCGTACCCTCATCTGATTATGTTGCGCTGGCCGATGCACTGGCACCATATGTTGCCGATGGAATGCTGCGCCGGCGACATGGCGATGCGGGCCGCGGCCGAGTCGATGCGGAGTTCAGTCTCGACGTCATGGTCGATCGCTATGCAGCGCTCTATCGAACCTCCATCGAGGCGGCGCTGCCGTTGCGCCGTGTAGCCTGACAAAGGAACTGCGTCATGTGCGGTATTGCCGGGCTTTTCGACTTTCGCGGCAAGCGCGATTTCCCCCGCGACTTGGTGCGCCGCATGAACGACGTGCAGGTGCACCGCGGGCCGGATGAAGGCGGTTACCACTTCGAGCCCGGTGTCGCGCTCGCGCACCGCCGCCTGTCGATCATCGACCTTTCCACCGGCCAGCAGCCGCTGTTCAACGAGGACGGGTCGGTCGCAGTCGTTTTCAATGGCGAGATTTACAACTTCCAGGAACTGGTGCCGGAGCTCGAAGCGCTCGGTCACGTCTTTCACACCCGCAGCGACACCGAAGTGATCGTGCATGCGTGGGAGGCGTGGGGCGAGGACTGCGTGCAACGTTTTCGCGGCATGTTTGCGTTCGCGCTGTGGGACCGCAACCGCGAGACGCTTTTCCTGGCGCGCGACCGGCTCGCCGTCAAGCCGCTGTTCTATGCGCTGCTGCCCGACGGGACGTTCGCATTCGGTTCCGAACTGAAAGTGCTGATGCAGCACCCGCTGCTCGACCGCCGCATCGATGCGCACGCAGTCGAAGAATATTTTGCACTCGGTTACGTCGCCGAACCGCGGACGATTTTCGCCGGGGCGAAGAAGCTGGGCGCGGCCGAAACGCTGTGCGTGCGGCGCGGCGAGCCCGTGCCGCCGCCGCGGTGCTACTGGGACGTGCACTTCACGCTCGACAATCCGCTGTCGCTCGCCGACGCGACTGCCGAACTCACCGCCCGGCTGCGTGAATCGGTGCGGCTGCGCATGATCGCGGAAGTGCCGCTCGGCGCTTTCCTGTCCGGCGGCGTCGATTCGAGCGCAGTCGTCGCGACGATGGCCGGCCTGTCCGACGAACCTGTGCACACCTGCTCGATCGCATTCGACGACCCCGCATTCAACGAGTCCGAGTTCGCGCAGAAAGTCGCGGATCGCTACCGCACGAACCATTACGTGGAGACGGTGAAGTCGGATGACTTCGACCTGATCGACACGCTCGCCGGTCTGTATGACGAACCCTATGCCGACAGCTCGGCGATCCCGACGTGGCGCGTCTGCCAGCTCGCGCGCAAACGGGTCACGGTCGCCCTGTCGGGTGACGGCGGCGACGAGAGTTTCGGCGGTTACCGCCGCTACCGCTTGCACCTGATGGAAGAGCGGATGCGCGGCGCGCTCCCGCTCGGCGTGCGCCAGCCGATGTTCGGCCTGCTGGGCCGCCTCTATCCGAAGGCGGACTGGGCGCCGCGCATGTTCCGCGCGAAGACGACGTTCCAGTCGCTCGCGCGCGATTCGCTGCAGGCCTATTTCCACTCGGTGTCGATCCTGGGCGACGCGATGCGCGCGCAACTGTTCTCGAACCGCTTCCGCAGCGAACTCGCCGGCTACAACGCGATCGAGGTTTTCCGCCGCCATGCGGCGACGGCGCACACCGAAGACGCGCTGGCGCTGATCCAGTATGTCGACCTCAAGACTTATCTCGTCGGCGACATCAACACCAAGGTCGATCGCGCCAGCATGGCGCACTCGCTCGAAGTGCGCGAGCCGCTGATGGATCACAAGCTCGTCGAATGGCTCGCGACCTTGCCGTCAGGCCTCAAGGTGAAAGGGCAGGAAGGCAAGTATCTCTTCAAGAAGGCGATGGAGCCGCTGTTGCCGAACGATGTGCTCTATCGTCCCAAGATGGGATTTTCGGTGCCGCTGTCCCGCTGGTTTCGCGGCCCGCTCCGGGAGCGTGTGCGCCAGACCGTGCTCGGCGAGACGCTTGCGGCGACCGGGATATTCAACCCGGACTACCTGCGCCATCTCGTCGACGCGCATCAGTCCGGCGCCCGCGACTACAGCTCGCCGCTGTGGTCGCTGATGATGTTCGAAGCCTTCGTGCGCAACGCCGGAGGGTATCCCGCGCGGGTGCCGGAGCTCGCCGCGGCGGTGTGACCGATGCGCATCCTGCACGTCCTCGACCATTCGCTCCCGCTGCACAGCGGCTACACGTTCCGTACCGCGGCGATCGTGCGCGAGCAGCGCGCGCTCGGCTGGGAGACGTTTCACCTGACGACGCCGAAGCAGGGCAAGTCGGCAGGGCCGGTCGAGGAGGCCGACGGGCTGCATTTCCATCGCACGCCCGCGCCTGACGAAGCCGGTCTGCTGGCGCAGATGCGGTTTACCGCCGCGCGGCTCGACGAACTCGTCCGCGCACTGCACCCGGACGTGATCCACGCGCATTCGCCGGTATTGAACGCGTTGCCGAGCCTGTGGGTCGCGCGCCGGCGCAAGCTGCCGGTCGTCTACGAACTGCGGGCGTCGTGGGAGGATGCGGCAGTCGATCATGGCACGACGACTGAAGGCAGCGTGCGCTACCGCCTGTCGCGCGCGCTCGAGAGCTTTGCGTTGCATCAGGTCGACCAGGTCACGACGATCTGCGAAGGCTTGCGCGGCGACATCGCGTCGCGCGGCATTGCGGCGGACAAGATCACGGTGATCCCGAACGCCGTCGATGCCGGCGCGTTCAAGTTCGGCGCCGAACCCGATGCCGCGCTGCGCACCGAACTCGGCCTGGACGGCAAGACGGTGGTCGGGTTCGCCGGCTCGTTCTACGGTTACGAAGGGCTGCACCTGTTGGTGTCGGCGCTCGCCCGGCTCGTCGGGCGCTTCCCCGAAATTTGCCTGTTGCTGGTCGGCGGCGGCGTGCAGGAAGAGGCGCTGCGGCGCCAGGCGCATGCCGAAGGGATCGCCGACCGCGTCGTCTTCACCGGGCGGGTCGCGCACCACCGGGTGCAGAAATATTACGAGCTGATCGACGTGCTTGCCTATCCGCGCCTGCCGATCCGGCTCACCGAGCTCGTCACGCCGCTGAAGCCGCTCGAGGCGATGGCCCAGGGACGCATGTTCGTCGCGTCGGACGTCGGCGGCCACCGCGAGCTCGTGCGCGACGGCGAAACCGGCTTCCTGTGCAAGGCCGGCAGCGTCGAGGCGCTCGCCGACGCGATCGCGTCGGTCCTCGGCAACCGCGAAGCGTGGCCGGGCGTGCGAGCGAACGCGCGCGCGTTCGTCGAGCGCGAGCGGACCTGGGCGAACAGCGTCAGCCGTTATCGCGATGTCTATCGCCGGGCGCTCGCGACGCGCGGGCGCGAAGCCTTGCTGGCCGGAGCGAGGTAACGCGATGTGCGGCATTCACGGCATCTATCGCTTTGACGCCGCGCCCGTTTCACCGGCGCAGCTGTCGGCGATGGGCGACGTGACGCGCCATCGCGGTCCGGACGACGAAGGCTGGCACATCGACGCGGACGGGCGCTGCGGCATCGCGATGCGCCGGCTGTCGATCATCGATCTGGCCGGCGGGCACCAGCCGATCTCGAACGCGGACGACACGCTGTCGGTCGTGTGCAACGGGGAGATCTACAACTTCCGCGAACTGCGCACCGAATTGCAGGAGCGGGGCTACCGCTTCAAGACGGGGTCCGACAGCGAAGTGCTCGTGCACCTCTACGACGCGCTCGGCGACGATTTCGTGCACCGTCTCGATGGCATGTTCAATTTCGCGCTGTGGGACGCGCGGCGAAAACGCCTGCTGATCGGGCGCGACCCGCTCGGCGTAAAGCCGCTGTACGTGCATCGTTCCGCCAGCATGCTCGCATTCGCGACCGAGGCGAAAGCGCTGCTCGAGCTTCCCGGCGTCGGACGCGAACTCGATCGCGAGGTGATCGCCGACTACCTCCACCTCGGGTACGTCGCCGCGCCGAACTCGATGTTCCGCGACATCCGCAAGCTGCCGCCGGCAACGCTGCTGTCGGTCGAGAACGGCGAAGTGCGGCAGTGGCGCTACTGGCGGCTGCCGTCGCCCGTCGAGCGTCGTGTCACCGAAGCGGACTGGATCGCCCGCATTCGCGATGGCATGGAACGCGCGGTGCATCGACAGATGGTCAGCGACGTGCCGATCGGTGCTTTCCTGTCGGGAGGCGTCGATTCGAGCGCCGTGGTCGCGTTCATGGCGAAACATTCCGAACACCCGATCCGCACTTACGCCATCGGCTTCGAGGGCGGCGAAGCCGAGCAGCTCTACAACGAGTTGCCTTACGCCCGGCAGGTCGCGAACCTGATCGGCACCGAACATCACGAGATCGTCGTCACGCCCGATGTCGTGGGCCTGCTGCCCAAGCTGCTGTGGCACCTGGACGAACCGGTGGCGGATTCGGCTTTCATCACGACTTTTCTCGTGTCCGAATTCGCGCGCCGTGACGTCAAGGTGATCCTGTCGGGCGTCGGCGGGGACGAGCTCTTCGGCGGCTATCGCCGCTACCTCGGCGGCCACTACGTGAAGAAGCTGCAGCGCCTGCCGCGCTGGTCGCGCCAGCTGATGTCGCGCACTGCGGCGATGCTGCCGAGCGACCGGCACTCGAAAGTGCTCAACACGATGCGGCTCGCACGCGGCTTTCTCGCGTCCGCCGAGCTGTCGCCCGACGAGCGTTATCGCCACTACCTGCAGGTGCTCGATCGTGCGTCGATCGCCGAGCTTATGAACGGCAAGACCGGCACGACCGACGCGTTGCGCGACGCCTTTGCCGCGGCCGGCGACGAAGACGCGCTGAACCGCATGTTCGCCGTCGACGCCGAAACGCAGCTGCCCGACGACCTGCTGCTGCTGACCGACAAGATGAGCATGGCGGTGTCGCTCGAATGCCGCGTACCGCTGCTCGACCGGGAACTCGTCGAACTCGCCGCCGCGATTCCCGAAGCGCTGAAAGTCAGGGACGGCCGCCTCAAGCACCTGATGAAGGAGGCGCTCGCCGACGTGCTGCCCGCGAGCATTCTCGATCGCAAGAAGCGCGGCTTCGGCACGCCGATGGGAGCGTGGCTGAAACGTGACCTCGCGCCGGTGCTGCGCCGCCTGCTGTCGGCCGACGTCGTGCGCGATCGCGGGCTTTTCGAGCCGAAAGTGATCGCCCGGCTGATGGCCGACCACGACGCGAACCGGATCGACGGCACCGACGCGTTGCTCGCGCTGATGAACCTCGAGATCTGGAGCCGCATTTTCCTCGACCGCCGCTCTCCCGACGACGTGACGACCGAACTCAAGGCGTACCTCCCATGAAGATCCTCTACGTCTGCCATCGCTTTCCGTTTCCGCCCAAGCGCGGTGGCAAGATTCGCCCGTTCAACATGATCCGGCATCTGTCGCAGCAGCATCAGGTGACGGTGTGCTCGATCGCCCGCTCGCATGCCGAAGCGGAAGAGGGCGCCGGCATCGCCCCGCACTGCGAGCGCTTCGAGATCGGCAAGGTGTCGAACCCGGTGCAGGTGCTGCGCATGGTCGCGCGCCTGCCGACGACGGTGCCGTCGTCGATGGGGTTTTTCTGGTCGCCGGAACTCGCCGACAAGGTCAAGGCGCTGCTCGACGCCGAGCGCTTCGACCTCATCTTCGTTCACTGCTCGTCGGTCGCGCAGTACGTGACGCACGTGCATGGCATTCCGAAGATTCTCGACTTCGGCGACATGGACTCGCAGAAGTGGCTCGAATACGTGCGCTACAAGCCTTTCCCGCTGAAGCTCGGCTACTGGCTCGAAGGCAGCAAGATGGAGCGGGAGGAAAGGCGCCTCGCGCCGCTGTTCGACCTGTGTACCGCGACGACGCGCGCGGAGTGGGAGACGCTCGAGAGCTACGGCACCGGCGTCGCGACCGACTGGTTCCCGAACGGCGTGGACGCCGAGTTCTTCAAGCCGGATGGCGACGGATACGACGCGGAAACGATCAGCTTCATCGGCCGCATGGACTACTACCCGAATCAGGAGTGCATGTTCGATTTCTGCGAACGCACGTGGCCGCTGCTGCGCGCGCGCCGTCCCGCCATGAAGCTGTTGGTCGTCGGCGCCGATCCGTCGCCCGCAGTGCAGAAGCTCGGGGAGTTGCCGGGTGTCACGGTGACCGGTTCGGTCGCGGACGTGCGCCCGTACATCCTGCGCTCGGCGGCGATGGTCGCGCCGCTGAACATCGCGCGCGGCACGCAGAACAAGATCCTCGAAGCGATGGCGATGGGCGTGCCGGTCGTCTCGAGCGGCGTCGCCGCGGGCGGCGTGGACGCGCTTGCCGATGAGCATTTCCTGGTCGCGAACGAGCCGGGGGAATACGCCGAGGCGATCCTGCGCCTCGTCGAGAACCCCGCTGAACGCGAGCGCCTCGCGCAGGCCGGGCGGCAGCGGATGCTGTCGCACCATGCCTGGCCGCGCTCGATGGAGCGCCTCGACGCGATCGTCGAGCGCTGCCTTGCCCGCCCCCGCGCCCACCTGATTCACGCCAACAGGGAAGTCATCCAATGAGAATAAGCATTTTCGGCCTCGGTTACGTCGGCGCGGTGTCGCTCGCGTGCCTCGCGCGTGACGGCCACCACGTCGTCGGCGTCGACATCGACGCCGCGAAGCTCGACCTGATCCGCGCCGGCACGACGCCGGTCGTCGAGGAAGGGATGGTCGAGCTGATGGAGAAAGTCGCGGCGAGCGGCCGGATCACGGTCACGACCGACACGCGCCAGGCGCTGCGCGACAGCGAGCTTTCGCTCGTTTGCGTCGGCACGCCGTCGGCGGCGAACGGCAGCCAGGACCAGGACGCGGTGCTCCGACTGGCGAAGGATCTGGGCCGCGCGATCGGCGAAAAGGACGCGCCGCACGTCATCGTGTTCCGTTCGACGCTGGTGCCGGGCACGGTCGAAGAGACGCTCCGCCCGATCATCGAAGCCGAGTCCGGCAAGCGCGACGGCGAAGGCTTTCACCTGTGCTTCCAGCCGGAGTTCCTGCGCGAAGGCAGCTCGATCCGCGACTACGACAAGCCGCCGTTCACCGTCGTCGGCGCGAATCACGCGTATCCGGTCGAGCGCCTGCGCGAACTCTTCGGCCACCTGCCGTGCAAGTTCCTGCAGACCTCGGTGCGCGCCGCCGAGATGATGAAATACTGCTGCAACAACTTTCACGCGCTGAAGATCACGTTCGCGAACGAGACTGCGCGCCTGTGCGAGGCGCTCGGCGTCGACGCGTTCGAAGTCATGAACCTCGTCTGCCAGGACACGCAGCTGAACATCTCGCCGGCGTACCTGAAGCCCGGCTTCGCGTTCGGCGGCTCGTGCCTGCCGAAGGACCTGCGCGCGACCACTTACTTCGCCAAGATGCATGACGTCGAAGTGCCGATGCTCGCCGGCATCCTGCAGTCGAACCGCCAGCACATCGACCGCGCGATCACGAAAGTGCTCGAGTCCGGCCACCGCAAGGTCGGCATGCTCGGCCTGTCGTTCAAGACCGGCACTGACGACCTGCGCGAAAGCCCGCTCGTCGTGCTCGCCGAACAGCTGATCGGCAAGGGGCTGCAGCTGTCGATCTACGACCCCGACGTGCAGCTCTCGCGCCTGCTCGGCGCGAACCGCCGCTTCATCGAAACCCAGTTGCCGCACATCGGCGAACTGTTGAAGGCGGATCTCGCCGAAGTCATCGCGTCGGCGGACGTGCTCGTCGTCGGCGTGTCGAACCCGCTGATCTTCGACGCGCTCGCGACGCATTCGCGTCCCGGGCAGTACGTGCTCGACCTCGTCAATCTGCCCAATGCGCAGATGATCGGGGCGCGGGTCGAAGGGCTGTGCTGGTGAGCTCCGACTCGCACCGCTCGGCTGCGCCGACCCGGCCGCTCCGTCCCCCGGATGCCGCTGCGGACGACAGGACGGGGCGGGGGCTCGGACGGTACCTGCGTGGCTGGTTGCTGCTGTTCTGGTGCAGCGCTTTCGCGGCAGTGGTGCTCGGGGCCACGCTTGTCCCGCATTTCTCCGATTCGGCCGAACTCGTGCGCATGCGAAATGCGTTGCTGTTCGACTCGCTACCGGCGAGTCACGAGTGGACGCCGGCCGACCCCCCTGCGGATTTTGCGATCGAAAATCGCCCGCCGAATCCGCTCTATGCGGGCGTGGTCGCGCGCGGAAACTTTCGCGCCGAAGACGGCGACTGGGTAACTGCGCTCGGCATCGCGCGACACCTGCTGGCCGGTGGGCGGCGCAACGGCGGCGCGATCCAGTCCGACCTGGACGAGACTTATCGCCGCATCACGAGCCACGCAGACGGTTACTGCGGCGATTTTGCCGACGTATTCACCGGCCTCGCGTCGGCTGCCGGCGTGTTCTCGCGACCGTGGGCGTTTTCATTCGACGGCTTCGGTGGACGGGGGCACATCTTCAACGAGATATGGGACAGGGCCGAACGGCGCTGGATCATGATCGATGTCTTCAACAACATGTATTTCACCGGCGACGACGGCCGTCCGCTGTCGGCGGCCGAGCTGCACGCGGCGTTGCAGCGCGGTTCGCCGCTCCGCGTCGTGCCGATCGCGGCCGCTGCCCGGCCCGGCTTCAAGTACGACGTCAAGGCGATCGACTACTACCGCCGCGGACTGCCCGAGTGGTACATGTGGTGGGGCAACAACGTCTTCGAGTACGACCAGGCGATCCTCGTCCGCCTCTTCGGTCGCGTATCGCGTTCGCTGGAGCAGATCGGCGGTATCGCGCAGGGTGCGCATCCGCACATCCGGGTGTTGCAGGACGACGCCAACCTGTCGCAGGTGGCGGCGATTCAGCGACTGAAGTGGCGCATTTTCGCCTTTCTCGGCGCGCTGCTCGTCGCTTTGTTTTCCGTGGTCATGTATCTGAAACGCGCGCGGCGCGCGCGGCGAGAAGGGGATCTGGCGCGGTCGGAGAGCGCACCGCACGCGTCGGACTCGCTGGTCGACTGAACGGTTCAGGAGTATCGGTGCTGCGCATTCTCACCTTCACTTCCCTCTATCCCAACCAGGAGCAGCCGCGCCACGGCGTGTTCATCGAAACACGCCTGCGCCAGCTCGTCGCCAGCGGTCGCGTGGAGGCGAAGGTCGTCGCTCCCGTGCCTTGGTTTCCACTCGCTTCGCCGCGCTTCGGCCGGTACGGGGCCTTCTCGCGAGTTCCGCAGCGTGAGCTGCGCCACGGCATCGATGTGCATCATCCGCGCTTTTTGACCGTGCCGGCGGTCGGGACCGCACTATCGCCAGCCGCGATGGCGGCGGGGGCTTTGCCGAGGCTGCGCGCATTGGCGCGCGAGGGTTTCGACTGCGACGTCATCGACGCCCACTTCTTCTTTCCCGACGGCGTGGCGGCGATGCTGCTCGGAAAGTGGCTGGCGAAGCCGGTCATGATCACGGCGCGCGGCAGCGACATCACTTATTGGCCCCGGTCGACGCTGCCGCTGTACATGATCCGCTGGGCCGCCCGTGCAGCCGGGTGTTGCGCTGCAGTGAGCCGGGCACTGGCCGACGAGATGGTGCGCCTTGGCCTCGGTTGCCAGCCGCCGCGCGTTCTGCGCAACGGCGTCGACCTCGCTCTCTTTCATCCCGGGGGGCGCACCGAGGCGCGCGCCGAACTCGGTCTCGAAGGCCGAGTCGTGCTCTCGGTCGGAAATCTGATCGAGCTGAAGGGTCACCATCTGGCGATCGAGGCACTGGCGGCAGTCCCCGGCGCGTCGCTCGTGATCATCGGCAGTGGCCCGAGGAGTCGAGGCTTCGCGCGCTCGCGGCACGGTTGGGGCTCGCCGCGCGGGTGCGCTTCGTCGGCGTGGTTCCCCAGGCGGAGCTGCGCCGTTACTACGTTGCAGCCGATGTCCTCGTCCTCGCGTCGAGTCGGGAGGGATGGCCGAACGTCCTCCTCGAGGCGATGGCCTGCGGTACTCCCGTCGTGGCGACGCGAGTGTGGGGGATGCCGGAAATCGTCGCTGCCCCCGAAGGGGGCGTCCTCGTCCCGCAGCGCACGGTTCCCGCTCTGCAGGCGGGCCTCGAGGCGCTGCTCTCCGCTCCCCCCGACCGCGCGGCCACCCGACGCTATGCCGAAGGCTTCGACTGGAGCGCGACGACCGCAGCCCAAATCGAGATGTTCGAGCGGCTCAGCTGTACCCGCTTCCCCGAAGGAGCGTCTTTCCGTGCGTGACATTCTGATTACCGCCATCGTCCTGGGCGCGCTGCCTTTCGCGTTTCGCCATCCCTACATTGGGGTGTACCTGTGGACCTGGCTCAGCGTCATGAACCCGCACCGGCTCGCGTGGGGCTTCGCGTACAGCGCACCGTTCGCTGCGATGGCCGCCGGAGCGACGCTCGTCGGGCTGTTCCTGACCAAGGATCCGGTGCGCCTTCCGCGCTCCGCGCCGGTCTACGTGCTGATCGCGTTCATCCTCTGGATGTGCGCGACGACCGCGCTGGCAATCTTTCCCGGGGAATCCCTCACGGGACTCCAACGGGTGTTCAAGATCATGCTGATGACGCTCGTCGCGCTGGCGGTGCTGCACGAGAAAAAGCACATTCAGGTCTTCGTGTGGATAAACACGCTGTCGCTCGCGTTCTACGGCATCAAAGGCGGCCTTTACACGATCCGCACTGCCGGTGGAGGGATGGTGTGGGGGCCGGGAGGGTTCATCGAAGGCAACAACGAGATCGGCCTCGCGATTTTGATGACGATTCCGTTCCTGTATTACCTGCGGCTCACAGCGGAAAACAAATGGGTGCGCCGCGGCCTGCTCGCGTCGATGCTGCTGTGCGCGGTCGCGGTGCTCGGCACACAGTCGCGCGGCGCGTTCCTGGCGATCGGAGTGATGTCCTTCGTGTTGTGGCTGCGCTCGCCGCGCAAGATGCTGTTCGGTTCGGGGATCGTCATCGCCGGCATCGCGGTGCTGTCGGTGATGCCGTGGTCGGTCGAGGAGAAGATCCGTTCGATCACCGAGTATCAGACCGACAGCTCGGCCTGGGGACGGCTGAACGCGTGGGAGACCGCGATCAACGTCGCGAACGACCGGCCGACCGGAGCGGGGTTCGATATGTACCACCCGTTCGTCTGGCAGCTCTATGCACCCGCAGCCGACGAGCGGCGCGCTTCGGATCCGTCGATCATCCGCGCGGCGCACAGCATCTATTTTCAGGTCCTCGGCGAGCACGGCTGGATCGGGCTCGGATTGTTCCTGCTGCTGTGGCTGCTCACGCTGCGCGAGGCCGCGCGACTAAGATCGCGAACGCGAGGCGATCCACGATTCACGTGGATCTTCCACCTCGCCGGGATGAGCCAGGTCTCGCTCGTCGGTTTCGCGGTCGGCGGCGCGTTCCTCAGCCTCGCCTATGTCGACTTCGCGTACAATGTCATGGTCATTCTCGTGGTCACGCAACGATGGCTGTTGCTCCAGCCCGAAATGCAGTCCGTGTCCGCGCGCGCGGCAGGGGGCGCGTTCGGCGCCCGGGCGACTGGTCCGATGCCGCCTCCGGTATTGCCGGGAGGGGCGAAATGATACGGGCAAACCAGTACAGCGCTGCGATACGAGGTTTTTTCCCGCAGTTCACAATGCAGCGGAGGGACTGCCGATGATCCTCCTGCGCGGCATCGGCCGCCTCGTGTCACCACCCGGGCCGCGGGGCAAGCTGTCGGTGCTGATCTTCCACCGCGTGCGACCGCGCTTCGACCCGCGAGTCCCGCGCGCGCTCCACGCCGAAGAGTTCGACCGGCTACTCGGCTGGGTCAAAGGGAGCTTCAACGTGCTGCCGCCCGACGAGGCGGTGGAACGTCTGCGTTGCGGCGACTTGCCGACAAGGGCGATGGCGATCACGTTCGACGACGGCTACGCGGATAACGCCGAAGTCGCGTTGCCGATCCTGCTGCGCCACCGGCTGAGCGCCGCGTTCTTCATCGCGACCGACTTCCTCGACGGCGGAGCAATGTGGAACGATGCCATTTCGACCGCTGTACGCGAGTGCGAGCTGGCCGAGCTCGACCTCGCGGAACTCGATCTCGGCGTGCACCGGCTCGACTCCCCGGAACGGCGGCGCGCGGTCATCGCACGGCTGCTGTCGCGCGTGAAGTACCTGCCGCGCATGCAGCGGGAAGAGACGGTGAGCGCGATCCGCGAACGATGCGGGGTGCGCGCGACCCCCGAGCTGATGATGCGCAGCGAACAGGTTCGCGCGCTGCGCGCGGCAGGGATGACGGTGGGAGGGCACACCTGTTCGCATCCGATCCTGTCCTCGATTTCGCTTTCGGAAGCGCGACGTGAAATTGAGGATGGCAAGGCGCGTCTCGAGGCGATTCTCGGCGAACGGGTGAAGCTCTTCGCCTACCCGAACGGCAAGCCGGGCAAGGACTACACCGACGAGCATGTACAGCTCGTGCGGCAGGCGGGCTTCGAAGGCGCGTTTTCGACGGGTTGGGGCGTTTCGGGCGCGGGAGCCGATCTCTTCCAGCTGCCGCGTTTCACGCCTTGGGACCGCAGTCCGAACGGCTTCGTATTCCGGCTCATCCGCAATCTCGTCCAGCCCGGAGTCGTGCGCGCATGAGCGGCGGCCTTGCCACCGGTTTCGCGCCCGGCGCCGCCGAGCGTGTCTCGCCGCGCGCATCGGTCCTGCAACTCGCGAAAGCAGCGGGACTTTTTCGTGTCGCGCGGCACCTGACGCGCAAGCAGCTTCGCATTCTCTGCTATCACGGCGTCTGGCTTGGAGGACCGCCGCATTACGGCGACTGCCTGTTCATGAGTGCGGCGCAGTTTGCCTCGCGCATCGAACTTCTCCGGCGGCTCGGATATCCGGTCCTGCCGCTCGACGAGGCCGTTTCGCGTCTCGCCGACGGGACGCTCCCCGAGTGCGCGGTCGCGATCACGATCGACGACGGCTGGTACAGCACGGCCGCCGCGATGCTCCCGATATTGAAGCGATACCGCCTGCCGGCGACCGTCTACGTGACGACGTACTACGCGCTGGCACGGCGGCCCGTGCTCAACGTGCTGCTCGGCTTCATGCTCGCGCGCTGCGAGCGGCTCCCGCCCTCCGAAGCGCTCCCCGAAGCGGCGCGAGCGCTGGTGCCGGAAAATCGCTTTCCGGGCGAAGAGGCGCGGCAGCGGATCGCCGCGGCGCTGTGCGATCATCTCGACCGGCTTCCCGCGCTCGACGCGCGATGGGAAGCGCTCGAACGCCTCGCGCAGGCGTTCCGCTTCGACCTCGGCGCTGTGCTTGCCGATCGCCGCTTCGACCTGATGACGGAAGACGAGATTCGCGCGATGCGCCGCGACGGCTTCGACGTGCAGTTGCATACCCACTCGCATCGGATGCACGGCTTCGATGTCCGGCGCGTCGGGGAAGACATCGCGCGCAACCGCGAGGCGTTGGGGCGCATCCTCGGCGAAACGGCGCCGCCGCTTGCCCATTTTTGCTACCCGAGCGGCGTGTATCACGAAACGGTATTCCCGCTGCTGCGCGAGCAGGGGATCCGCAGCGCGACGACGACGGAGTTCGGGCTCAACGGGCGCCGGGCGGACCCGCTCGCGCTGCGGCGGATCCTCGACTGCGAGTCTTTTTCTGATCTGGAAATGGAAGCGAGATTGTGCGGATTCTGGAGCTTGGCGAGCGCCGCCACACGGCGCCTGCGCCCGCGAGGTGCGCGCTGATGGTTTTTCGCGATGTGCTATGGGTTCTGGCGACGGGCGCGCTGGCACTGCAGTTCGCAGTACTGCACGCCGAACCGATGCCGCTTTCCGATGGCCCCGGCGGCGCGACCTGCCGCCACTACTCCGTTGCGGGACGGCTCGCGTGGGAGCGCAAGCTCGGGGACTGGGCGGACGCGGCGGGTGAGCGCTACGGGGAGCGTGCCTATGCGAGCGAAGCTTTGCGGGGGATGCGCAACGGCACACCCGTCGCGTTCGACGTTTCGGCGCTCGCAAGGCAATGGCTCAGCGGCGAACACCCGAATACCGGGATTTTCCTGCGCGCGACGGGGGGCAGCGGCAGCGTGCTGTTCCACAGCCGGGAGAGCAAGGATCCGGGCACCGAGCCCATCCTCGAGCTCGCATGGTCCGATGGCAGCCTGGACAGGCTCAAAGCCCGCGCCGACACGTTTCTCGACTGCTCGACGCATCGTAGCTCCGGATCGAGCCAGGTGCTGCGCGTCGGCTCGGACCAGACCGCGCTCCTCGTGTTCGAGCCGCCTCGGCCGCGCGGTCGCAAGCTGGCCGAGGCGACGCTGCACCTGCAGGCGTTCAAGCAGTACGCCAAAGGCGTGGAAGTCGGGGTGTTCCGCCCGGCCCCAAGGTGGGCGGACGCCGCGGAGACGGTCGAGGAGGGCCTTGCCGCGCGCTACCCGCGTGATGGCAATATCGCGAAGGATCGGGATGTGATTTTCGCGACCTCCTTCGAGACGCCGGACTGGAAAAACGGTTGGAAGCCGCTGTCGGGCAAGGCCGCGTTCGAAACCGTGCGGGAGGATGCCGGCAACCGGTTCGAGCCGCTCGACGGCGCTGCGCTGAAGACGACGCTGAGGGAAGGCGAGAACACTGCGCTGAACTTGAGCTACCCGCTCGGACAGAACGGCGGGAACGAGCCGGAGGAGCTCTATTTCCGTTATTACCTGAGATTCGGCGACGACTGGAGCCCCGATGTCGACGGCGGCAAGCTGCCAGGTATCGCCGGTACGTACGGCAAGGGCGGCTGGGGCATGCGGCGCGCGGACGGCACGAACGGCTGGTCCGCACGCGGCGCGTTCTCGCGCATGACCGTGGCGCCCGGCGGCGGAACCGTCACGCCGATCGGCTCGTATGTGTACCACGCCGACATGAAAGGCGACTCGGGCAATCACTGGGGATGGAATCTCGGGCCGACGGGGCTGCTGCGCAACAACAAATGGTACGCGGTCGAGCAATACGTCAGGCTCAATACGCCGGGGGAGCGCAACGGCGTCTTCCGCGCATGGATCGACGGTCAACTCGCTTACGAGCGCGACGGGCTGCGCTTTCGTGATCTCGACGGCATTCGCATCGAATCCGTCTGGCTCAACGTATATCACGGCGGGCGGGCGAAGTCGCCCCGCGACATGAGCCTCTACATCGACAACCTGGTCATAGCGAAGCGGTATGTCGGGCCGCGAGTGCCTTGAGTCGTGCGCGTGCAACTGGTGCTGCCTCGCCGGAATCGTCAGGCTGATCCGGGCAAAGACGACGTCAGGGGCAGATGCGACCCGGCCGGGCCGGGCCGTACTCTCGAAAGCGCGATCCCTCGTGTCCGTTCAACTCGCTATGGCGTGATCGGTTTATAGATCCACACGTTGCCGAGGGTCGAGTTTTCAACGCCGACGAATACGTCGAATCCTTCGACGTATTTCCACTTGCCGAGTATGCCGGTACCCACGGTTCTGGGGGGCACGCTGCTGGGGACGGGCTGCCGCGTGACTTTCCAGCCCGTGGTCGACAGCGGCTCCGGCGGCTCCACTATCCATATGTTTCCGGCTCCGCACCAGATCGCGAAATTCTCGTGTGCCCAGTTGTAATCCATGCCGCAATTATTGAGGTTGATTCCTGCTGCGTTGAGGCTATTGACAAAGGTCGCGACCGAGCCGGACACGGAAACGCGCTTCTCGCGATTTGATGCGCTCGCGGTCCTCAGATCCCAGAAGAAGAACGGGCTGGTGTTCGATCCGGTCCGCAGCACGATGTTGGCCACCGGATCATGCGCGCAAGTCGTTTTCCCGGTGGGACTGGACCAGTAAGCTCCGACTTTCGCGACCTTGTCGAGCCAAGGCGCGCCGAGCCTGGTGAATTGGTAGCGGTACAGATGCAATGCCGTACTGCTACCGGAGCGGGCCCCGACGTACACCACGTCGTAATCGGGCGACTCGTAACTGTACGCGGTGCAGCCGTTGACATGGGAGCTGGGGAGGGCCTGTCCGGCGAGATACCAGTGAAGGTCACGGTTCTCCCACATGTTGCCGCCGACGACCTCGGGATAGGGCGCAACGCGCTTGACGTGCGATCCGGTCGTTCCGCCGACCTTCATCGGGTGCGACAGAGCGGGATTGAACAAGTAGGGGCCCGTCTTTCTGAGTACGGTCGGATCCTTTTCCGAGCGCCGGACGTAGGCGCCACCCGAGTTGAAAATCGCGCCTCCGAAATTGAGGTAGCGATCGAAGATCGGTAGAAACTCGGCGTTGTCGTACGTGTGCGCGGACGCCGGTGCGGCGTCGGTGCCGTCGATCGCCATATAGGCACTCGAGCCGATGTATTTGATCTGGCTGGGTAGCGCGGCCCGTTCCCACTTCAACGTCCGAGAGCGCCACCGATACACGTCATTCCCTGAATAATTCGCGTGTCCGCCACCGTACAGGATGAGGTCGCCGCGATTGGTGTCCCACGCGAAGCTGCTCCACGCAGCGATGATCTTGTACGGCGTCGGGTTGCTCAATCCATACAAGGGGCGCAGGCTCGCGGGCGTCCATACGTCCGAGAAGTTGTTCGCGTTAACGCGCCTCCATGACCCTTCAGGCATTTTCAGGACGATATCCTGCAACGGGCCGCTCGCGTACGGCGTTTGAGCGAAAGCGGCGTCCGGCGTACCGATGTATGCGAGGGCCGCAAGCAGGACCGGCACTCGGGATCGCAACGATCGGGGCAGGGTACAAAACAGCGGGGCGGGAGTGTCGGAAAGCGGTATTTTCATTGGGGCCAGCCTCCAGTAGGGTACGGGATGCAAGTGCCCTCCCTGTGTCCTCGAATCCATCGCCGTGAAACCTCGGATATTCGCCCCTCCCGTGCAGTCTGCCGGACTCGATGAAGTCGAGCGGCCGGGGTCGCGAACCTTGGCGGGACACTCGTTTTCATTGTAATTAGTCGTTTCGGTTCGGCAAGGTACATTTCTTTTGCATTAAATTCTCTTGCACGCATTTACGACCTCGGAGTGCTGACGATCGCCGGATGAATCGGGTTGAGGGTTGCCATGTCGAACACGCGGTCGAGTATCAGGATCAGGGTCTGCCAGAGCGTCCTTGCTTTGGTCGCCGTGTTTTGCATCCCGCTCGGCGCCGCCGGACGCGGACCGGATCCGTCGGAGACGCTTTCGGCCCTTCGGCAAAACCATGCGGTCGTGCTCGGACGCGCCCGCGTGACGGGCGACTTCAACGAGACGGCGCGCAGCCATAAGCTCGACGTCACCGGTCCTCGCAGCCGGGATTTTTCCATCAAGATGGTCTGGGCGCCCGAGCGCAAGACCGCGTTGTTCGCCGGCGCGAACCATGGCGTGCCGCATCGCCTGAACGACGTGTGGGAATTCGACCTTGCGCAGATGGAATGGCGGCTACTGTACGAGCCGGACAACTCGCGCAGCTATCTCGGACTGGGAAGTGACGCGAGTGACGTTATGTTTCGCGATGGCATTCTGGTGACGAAACGCGGCGGCCCGGCGGTGGTGGGGCATACGTGGTCAGGCCTGACGTACGATCCCGAGCGCAAGCGGATGTTGTTCATGAGCACTTGGGTCACGAAACAGGACGACGCCGTAAAAATGCTGGGCGGCGATCCGGGAACCCGTTTCCGCGGCCCGCCGCTCTGGGCCTTCGATCCGCAGGCCCGCAAGTGGGATTTCGTGGAAACGGCGCGGCCGTGGCCGAAGGCGCCTTTCGGGGCGATGCTCGAGTACGTTCCCGAACTGCACGGTGCGATCTGGCACATGAACAACTGGGAGATGCGCGCGACGTGGCTGTATCGGAGCGAGCCGGGCACTTGGACCGACCTGAACGTAAACTCGGGGGAAAAGAGCATTGCGTCCCAGGCGCCGGGGCGCGAACTGGTCGGCTACTACGACCCGGTTCGAAAGATTGTCGTTGCACAGTGGAAACGGAACACCTTTCACTTCGATCCGAAGACGCGCAGATGGTCACGTGTCCTCTCAGCGACGGGGTCCGAGGATGTTCCAAGAGGGCACGATGCCCGCACCGCGTTCTACCACGACGCGGCGAGCGGCCACGGGCTGCTGGTGGACCTTGCGGCAAAGAAGGTCTGGGCTTACGACCCGGATGCGACGAAATGGACGGCGCTGGAGACCGAGGGCGATCCGATGCCGTCGGGAAAGCGGATGCTGGCGTATGCGGACGCTGCACGCAACGTACTGGTGGTGATTGACGACACTACCGTATGGGCGTATCGCTATCGCATGCCGCGTTCGGGGTGAGGGGTCTTGCCGGTCGGTGCGGGAACCAGCGCCCAGTCCTCGGGCGTCGGCAGGTGGATTGGGCAGGCGAGAGCGCCCCTCCGTCTGTCGGACCACTCGCGGGTGACGGCACTGGCGGACATGCAGGCAACTGGAGGATCGGAAGCATGACTGAGGCGGTGGGCAGGACGGGAGGATTGAGCAATTACATCGCCACGGCCGCCGAAGTCAGCGGGCAGCTCGCAGCCAACCGCTACCTCGTCCTGCTGCGGATGCTGTGCGCAAAAGCGCTATACGGTCTGTCCGCCGCCGAGTACGGTCTGTACGGCCTGCACCGCCGCCCTTTCTTCCGCGTCTCCGCGTACCGCACCAAGAAGCAGACCACCGCCTGGTTCAATCGCATCAATCCGGGCGACCGGAAACCGCTGGTTGAAGACAAGCTCGCGTTCCATCGAAAGTGCCAGTCGGCCGGGTTGCCGGTGCCCCCACTGCTCGCAGTCCTGTCGTTGCGCTCGCCGCGCGACGCTGACGGCTTTCCGTTGCTGACCCGATTCTCGGACATTCAGCGGCATTTCGCAGGCCACGACAGCGTCCGCTTGATCCTCAAGCCCCGCCGCGACGCGATGGGGACGGGGGTGCGCTTCGTCGAGCTCCGCTCGGGCGAGCCTTTCGACATCGAAGGCCGCCCGATCGACCCAGGCCCATTCGCCGACTCGCTGCACTTCGACATGCGGCGCGACGACTACCTCGTCCAGTCCTTCGTCCGCCCGCACCCCGATGTCGCGCGGCTCGGCTCTGGCAGCGCGCTCGGCACGTTGCGGATCGTCACGTTTCTCAAGGGAAGCGAGTTCTGGGTGCTGTATGCGCTGATGCGCATTCCCTCGCTCGGCAATGTACACGACAATTTTTCCGCAGGCGCGAGCGGCAACCTGATTGCCAACGTCGATGTCGAAACCGGGCGGCTCGGCCCGGCGTGGGGGCGGCGCAATGGCGGGTTCCCGCGGCTTCTCGAGTCCTTCGACTGCAACCCCGACACCGGCCTGCCGGTGCGCGGCGAAGCGCTGCCGCAGTGGGCGGAGATCCGCGATGCGGTGCGCCGCGCCGCGCACGCGTTCCGGGAGCTGCCGTTCCTCGGTTGGGATTTCGCACTTTCCGACGAGGGCATCGTCATCATCGAAGCGAATTCGAACCCCGACATCGTCGGCGCGCAGGTGTCGACCGGGAAGGGTGCGCGCGAGTTGCTGAGGCCGTTGTGCAGCGCCTGATCAAGAACACGACGCGGCGCGCACGGCGCAAGCTCGCCAACCTTCCCCCGCTTCGATGGGCATGGAGCGACCGCTATCTGTTGTTGCTTGCAATCGAGGCCGAACGGGCGCCTCAGGCAGCCCCCGGCGACGAATTCGACTGCAACAACCTCGAGCATCTGCGCTGTTTCCGCCAGACGGAACGCTGGCTGTCGCCGGAAGCTTTCATCGCCGAGGCGCGCGAGCGTATCGGCGCGGGGCTGCGGCTCTACACGGCGGTCGGCGACGGGGTGCTCCTTCACTACGGCTGGCTGGTCCCGTTGCAGGAGCGGGCCCAGTTTCCGTACGTCGCGCAGAGCTACGACTTTCCGGACGGAACGGCGGTATTGTTCAACGCCTACACACATCCTTCGGCGCGGGGCTCGGGCCTGCACGAGCGCTCGATGCGCCGGCGCGTCGCCGATGCCGCACGCCTGCCCGGCGTTCGCCATATCTACACTGCAATCGAAGCGCATAACGCACCGTCTCGTGCGGTCGCTGCCCGGACGGGTTTTCGTTGCGCGGAAGTACTGTACGAAGTCAGCCGCTTCGGCGTGGTCCGGCGCGGCAGGATGACGCCAGAAGAATATTTCAAAAGGGTGGAACCACGTGGCAGAAGCTTCCTTTGAAATGACGCCCGCGCAACGTGCGCGCCTGCCTGTGCTCGTGCCGGACGTCCACGCAATCGGCATGATCGGTGTGGTCCGCTCGCTGGGGAAGGCCGGCTACCCCGTGCATGCGTGCGCGAGCCGGGCCGACGCGCTGGGGCTGTCGTCCAATTTCGCGTCGAAGTCGACCCGTTGTCCAGCCTATGACGACCCCCAATTCCTCATCTGGCTCGACAACTACGTGCGCGACCACGGCATCCGGGCGATCGTGCCTAGCGAAGCCTTCCTTCTGGCAGTCCGTCCCGTGTTCGACCGTTACGCGCCGTTGCTGCCGGTTCGTCCCGACGAAGACTCCGTCTATGAAGCGTTCAGCAAGCCGGCGGTCCTGTTGCGCCTGCTCGAATCTCCGGATTCCGCAGCGCATCTTCCTCCCACGCTGTTCGTTCAGGACGGCGACCCGCTTCCGACCAAGGCACAGGTCGAGGCGCTCGGCCTCCCGATCTTCGTCAAGGGCGACGGGACGGACGACCGCATCGGCAATGACAACATCGTCGCGCGAGCCGATTCGGCAAGCGAAGCGCTCGAGCAAATCGTCAGGCTGCGCGAGCGCTACCGCCGGGTGCTGGTGCAGGGCTTTGTGCCTGGCCAGGGCACCGGCGCGTATTTCCTCGTGCATGAGGGCGAGATCCGGCAGGAGTTCATGAACCGCTGCCTGCACGAAGTCCCTCACACCGGCGGCTTCTGCTCGCTGCGCGACAGCTGGTGGCACGACGCGATGATGGAGGACGCGCGGCGCAAGATCCACCATCTCGGCTGGGAAGGCATCGCGATGCTCGAGTACCGCTGGGATCCGGAGACGGATCGCTTCTGGTTCATCGAACTCAACGCGCGCTTCTGGGGCGCACTGCACGTCGCGCTCTATGCCGGCGTCGACTTTCCGACGCAGCTGCTCGACACGTTCCATTGCGGAAATGCGCGGCAGGTGAAGACTTTCCCGCTCGGCCTGCAGGTCCGTTACACGGTGCCGTTCGAGATTGGCTATGTGATGTCGCGATGGAAGGACAAGAGCCTGCCCCTTGCCCAGCGGCTCGCCACTGCCGCAGGTGGGCTCATCCGGTGTCTGGATCCCGCAATACGGTCGGATCTGCTGTTTCCGGGTGACCGGAAGCTTTATTTTCTCCAGTGGTGCGACTTCTTGCACAGGACCGTGGCTCCGAGATTTCGGCTGCGAGGCAAGCGTGACGTCGCAGCCCCTGTCCCGAAAGAAAAGAGCGGTGTGACGACGACATGACAGGCGAGGAAAGCTTAGGAAAACCGCGTCCATCGAAAGCCTCGATTGTCCAGGGGCAGGGGGCATCTGAGACACAGCATGTATTTTTCAGGGGTGTCGATGTACGTAGCTGATCGCGGAAGACAGGTGGCGTCCACGATAACGGACTGCGTTCGCGCCGTTAAAAGAAGGGCCCGCACGGTTTGGCGGAGCGTCAGTTGGCGGTCCGAATACTTGGGCGTCTATGTCCGAGCGTGGGTGCAGCGGTCCCGGTTGGACGGGGTCACGTTTGTCGGAATCACTGGCAGTGCGGGGAAGACGACGACGAAAGACCTCGCTGCGGCTGTGCTCGGCACGCTCGGCCCATGTGCTCATACGGTGGCGTCTGAAAACGAGCCGATCTTCGCGGCGCGAACGGTGCTCGAGACAACGTCAGATCACCGCTCGTGCATCGTCGAACTGGCGGCATTTCGCCCGAATTGCCTCGACGAGTCGATTCGCCTGCTGCGGCCGAACATCGCAGTGCTTACGCTCATCGCGCGCGACCACTACACCCGTTTCAAGAGCGTCGAGGGAATCGCTGCCGAGAAGGGCAAACTCATTGACTCATTGTCCGCGGACGGCACCGCGGTGCTCAACATCGATGATCCGTTGGTGAGGTCGATCGGCGAACGGTGCAAGGGGCGGGTAATCTGGATCGGCGCCGGCGAAGGCGCGACGTTGAGGCTACGCGCGGCGACTTCTCGATGGCCCGACCCCCTGACACTCGAGATCGAGTTCGAAGGCCGAGCGTATTCCGTCCGGACGGGCCTGTACGGAACGCAGCTCGCATTGCCTGTGCTGGCCGCGCTCGGCGTAGGTGTCGCAGCAGGTGTGCCGATCGAGCGCGCAATCGCGGCATTGGCAGCGGCACAGCCCGCAGAGGGGCGAATGCAGATTGTCGAGGGGAGCGATGGTGTGGTGTTCGTCCGCGACGACTGGAAAGCGCCGCTCTGGTCGCTGCAGCCGCCGCTCGATTTCCTCCGGGATGCAAATGCGAAGCGCAAGGTCGCCGTCATCGGCACTTTGTCCGATTACTCGCTTTCCGCGTCGAAACTCTATCCAAAAATTGCCCGACAGGTATTGGAACTGGCCGACCTCGTCGTATTCGTCGGCCCTCATGCAATGCGCGCGTTAAAGGCGCGGCGGGGGAGCGACGACGATGCGCTGCATGCTTTTCCCGATATTCGCGACGCCGCGATCTGGTTGAGAACGGCGCTGCGGGCGGGCGATCTCGTACTCTTGAAAGGCTCGAACAGAGCGGACCATCTGGTTCGCCTGATGCTCGACCGATACACGAACGTCCTGTGCTGGCGTGAGCGTTGCAACCGTTCATATTTCTGCGGGCGATGTTCTCTGGTCGGGACCCCCGGGCCATCCACGGACGCCCATCGTCATTCAAACGAGCCTGCTGCGGACAACATCACAGCAGGCGCTCCGCTTACCTCGACGCCCGTCCTCGTCGGCCTCGGCAATCCTGGCGAACGGTACCGCCACACGCCCCATAACGTCGGCCATCAGATTCTGGACGAACTCGTTCGCGCTGCCCGATCCGAGTGGGTCGCTCGTCCGGAAGGGGCAGTCAGCACGATTGTCGTTAACGACGTCACCGTGAAGCTGTTGAAACCTGGTACGAGCATGAATCATAGCGGGTCCGTCGTGCGCAGCTTCCTTGAAGCGTCCGGTTGTCGCGCCGAGCAGTGCATTCTCGTCCACGACGATGTGGATATCGCTTTGGGCGATGTGCGAATCAAACGTGATGGAGGGGATGCCGGGCATAAGGGAGTGCGCTCGATTATTTCTGCTCTGGGCACCGGCGACATCACACGCATTCGCGTCGGTGTCCGGCGCTCGGGAGACGAGCGGCAGGCACGGCAGCTGGTGCTGGAAAAGTTTTCGGCGATGGAGGAACCCGCTTTATCCCGAGGCGTCGATCGAGCCACCGCACAAGTGTGGCAGGTGGTCGCTCAGATGAACTCTGTCCGACTTGCGGAAGTTCCGTAGGCCGGGTCAGGACGCCTTCACCTATCGATCCGGCAAAAGAAACGGATTTCCAAGGCGTGAACCCATTCTGAAGCTTCTCATGATCAGAACCTTATCCGAATTAGGTCGCAGGGTCGCCTACCTTGCCAGAAACCGGCGCGAGATCCTGCGCCTGTCTCAGCTCGATTGCAACAGCCATCCACTCGACCGGCGAAAAACCGAAAGGCAGCGCTATATCGACTTTCTCTATATGACTCTTCGATGGGGAGAGCCCTCTGCCTTGTATTACGCACAGCAAGTCGACCTGAATGGAAGAAACGTTCGCAAAGATTTTCTTCCATATCAACATTTTCGTCGCATCCGTGATTCTCACAATCGAAACGGTGTTCAGGGGAGAACGTTCAATTACGTGTGCCTGTTGCAGGACAAGCTTGTGTTTGAGCGCTATTTTTCATCGACCGGTGTGCCGACTGCACCGATACTAGGCGTTGTTAAGGATGGCCTTTTCAGCACTGTTCCGACCAATTCGAGCGCTTCCCGCGATTTCTGGGTCTGGGGCCAAGAAAAGTGTGCGCGCCAGGCTTTATTCTGTAAGCCTCAAGATGGTATCAAGGGCGACGGCGTGTTCAAGCTCGAATTCGCGGAAGGCCGGGCGTTCGTAAACGATGTCGCGGTCACGCGTCAGGAGCTGTTGAAGAAATTCGGACGGTCCTACCTCGTTCAGCGACTGATCCCTCAGCACCCTCAGATCGCCCGTTTCCATCCAGAGTCCCTGAACACTCTGCGGATGATTACATTCAGCGCCGATGGTGAAATTGAGCTGTTCTTGACGTACCTCCGAATGGGAGCCGGTGGACGTGTCAACGACAATAATAACGAGTCTCGTGCGGCTGTGCGCGTCGATGCCGAAACCGGCCGTCTCTACGATACAGGCTTTGCGATACACGGAGACGAGCCGGTGCTCGCCGCTGAACACCCTACTACCGGCTGCAAATTCTTGGGTCAGGAGATTCCCTATTTCGGGCGCTGCCGTGAACTCGCGATTTCCGCACATCGTCAGCTCCCGGGGCTCCTCAGTGTCGGATGGGATATCGCGATCACGCCGGACGGTCCGTTGTTGCTCGAAGGGAATGACGACTGGGGAGCGACGATTGCGATGTGGCTGATGCCGAATTTCCGGGAACAATTCATGGCCCGGACGTGGAAAAGGTGACCCGCCGGCGTCGTATTGAAGAATCGAAGCCCGGAACGGGGCAGTTGGTTCCGTTTCGCACCGGTTTTCGGATCCGCCGGGGAAAGGAAATAACTCTTTTGCTTGGGATGACCTCTATATGATGACCTCGCCTATTTCCATGAGATTGATTGAGGATCTCCGCGATATGAGAACGGAGTTCCTCGCTGCTTGTCTGAGATCGGCTGCCGGGTTCGAATATTCCCGTCATCCGGTGCCTATTGTCGCGATCACCGGCAGCGCGGGGAAGACCACCACAAAAGAATGCGTCGCGGCCGTCCTTGCCAGCACATATACGGTTCGCAGTACGGTCGGCAACAGAAACGACAGGACCGGAGTCCCCAGTACTTTGCTCGGGCTATCCAACCTGACGTCCCTGAAGAAATTCCTCGGGGCGACTCCTTCGTTACTGTCCAGGCTTGTCCGTGGCCAACCAGAGGCCGACTATCTCGTCCTGGAGATCGCCGCCCGACTACCGAATCAGATTCCCAAGCAGCTTCGTGTTTTTAGTCCGTCGATATCCATCGTTACGTCTATCGGTCCGGCTCATCTCGCGACCTTGGGCGCTATCGAGAACGTCGCCAAGGAAAAGGGAAGTATCGTCGCGGCCCTTCCTCATGACGGCTATGCGATCCTGTTTCAAGACGACGAGAATGTCCGGAATATGGCCAAACTCCATTCCGGCCAGACCTTGTTTTTCGGATTTTCATCCTCGGCGGATGTGTGGATGGACAGCCCGAGGCGCTCGGGTTCCGGATTGACAACGGTGCTGCATGACCCACATGGGGCGATGGAAATGTCATTTCCGCATCTTATGAACCGCCATCATCTGAATGCGGTCCTCGCGGCCTGGTGCGTCGGTCTGATTGCCGATGTGCCGCGTGGCGTCATGGCTTCGATCGTCCAGGATTACGCTCCCAAAAACGGCAGGGGGACAGTGTGGACGAACGGCAATAACGAACTCTTTTACGACGACACGTTCAACGCCAACCCCCTTTCGATGCGCGCAGCACTTGAAACGTTCAGGGAGATAGCAGGAGACCGTCGCCGTATACTGGTGCTTGGGGATATGTTGGAACTTGGCGAGGGAAGTGACGAACTTCACGAATCGGTGGGGCGTGCCGCTGCGGAGGTGGGAGATGTTCTGATCACCGCAGGAGAGTACGGCGGCAGCTATGTGAAGGGTTTTACCGAAGCCAATCGGAGCGGAAGTGTAGCGCGTTGCAAGGACGGCAGCGAAATTTACCAGGCGTTGTGCGCAGAGCGACGTCGGAACGGTGCGGTGCTCCTGAAGGGATCGCACGGTTCAGGGATGTACAAGGTGGTGTCGCGGATCAAGCAGGAGTCGATCGCGAGGCTGAATTGAACCCGGTTTTCAAACGTGAAACGTTGCTCGTCGGACGACAACGGGAGGCAATACAGGTGTGCCAGTCGAGGCTGCACGCCCGTTCGAAGACGGGCTGTTTCTCGACTTCGCGCCGGCACGCCATCGCGGGCTTTCACGCGAACTAGGCGGCTTGATGCTGTTTGGCCTGGTAAGCGTAGTCCGGGATCGTCAGCCCGTTGTTCAGGCGCCCTGCAGTTTTTGCGAGCTCCCGGCCGAGCGGTCCGCTCAGCAGCCCGTACTCGACGCCGGTCTGGACGGAAATGCAGCGAGGACGGGTGTTGATTTCGATGACTACCGGACCCTCGTCGGTGAGGCCGATGTCCCACCCGATGCACGGAAGGAAGTTCAGTCGCGTTGCACTTTCGCGGACGAGCGCTATGACTTCATTCCATTGGGGAATGATGATCCCCTGCAGCGGGGCGTGGGTAAAGGGGTGACGTGTCACCGCTTCCGGTGTCCCGCTGTCGAGACACACGGCCAGGCGCAGCGTACCGGTTTCCATCTCGATCGGAGCGATCAGTCCGCCGCCTGCCACATTATCGGTGGGGCTGTGCCCGCTACCCATTCTGAGTGCTGCGCCGAGCAGATCGACACCCTTTGTCGATGTCAAGGTCATTATTCGTGCAGTAGGGCAGACCTCGGGCACGATTTTCGCCAAGGCCTCATTAGGTTTCAGCCGGCGCTGGATCAGGAACCGGCCAAGTACGCCGTCGACGACGAGATGTCGAAGAATTTCCTCTACGGTAATCGGGATCCGGTCTGGAATTTGCTCCCATTTCCCGACGTTCGACTTCGAGCGCCCGACGGCCATCGCCCCCTCACCGAGGCTCCCGTCCGCGGGCTTGAAAAACAGTTCCTCTCCTTCGTTGTCGCACAGGAATCGTCTGGTCGCCTCGACGGTGTCTAGGCGTCGTCCGAAGAAAGGTTTGTGACCCGCGGCGGTGGTCGCAAGGGTGTCGGGGGTACGAATCCCCGAGGATGCCGCAAAGATGTGGAACAAGGCTTTGTCGCGCGCGATAACGTCGTAAACTGCAGGATTCAGCCGGTTGAAATAGCGCCATTTCTCGTAAGAGCCGAGGAAGGTTCGCTTTTGTTCGGCCGTCAGTGAATCACGGTATAGCGCGAGGTGGTAATAATCTTCGGCGCAAATCGCATTGCTGTGCAACAGGCGCGTTTGTTCGGTCACCCGCTTCCGGAATGTCCTGAAATCCGGGCGGCACTGGGCCCGGTGCCAGGAGAGGTCGGCGACAATCTGCTTCGAGAATTCGATGTATCGCTTGCACAGCCGAAGGAAATCGACGGCGGGATTTCTGCTGACCATTCTGTCGCCTCCTGCAGTGTTGACGCCGAGCTGGGGAACCGCGCTTCGGGGGGCGGATCGTCCTGCGCTCAAGCCTTTGACGCGAGAGCGGGTAACAGGCGCGTGTTCACGAGTTCGCTCTTCAGTCCACGTCTGAGCGCGACCTGAAGGAGGTCCACATCGTAGGTGGGATTTGTCTCCACGATTAAGGGGCCGCTGTCCGTGATTGCGACGTCCCAGCCGAGGGTGGCCAGATTCGGAAGCGACTTGTGGGCTGCGACGATCAGCTTCTTGAGCTCGGACCAGAATGGAAGCGCAAAGCCGGAGATTCGGTTTTGGGTGTCCGGGTGGACGTCGACATCCATCATTTCCGGCCAGTCCTTACGCTTCGAGCCTCTCGCGACTCCGACTATTCCCGTCTCCATTGTGATCGGTGCGACCAGATTGCCGGATGCCCCGTGCGAAAAATTGTCGGCGCGGTTCTTCCCGACTGGAATGCGAAGAACCGCATAGGGCAGGGCAACGATGCCGTTCTCGATGAAGGTGACCGCGCGGATCGTCCCGAGGGCATGGGAGGACATGATGCGGTGCAACTGTGCATGGGATCGCACCAGAGGTTGAACGATCCACCCGCGCCGCCCTTTCAGGCGCTCCAGGCAAAACGCATGAAGATCGGCAGCGGCGCCGTTTCGCTCGCAGAAACGCCAGTTGTCGTTCCCACGTCGTTCGGCAATGAAAGCGTCTATTCCCCAGGTTCCGTCGATCAGTTTGATGAAGACCCTGTCCGGCGCGGATCCCATTTGTTCAACCCACAAGGAATTGTCGACGCCATTCAACGTCGGGTCCTCGCTGGTACGGTCGATCGCGCCGAGAATCGGGATGCTCGGGAGCGCGTTGGCTTCGCAATGACGAAAGAAACGAAGCTTGTCGTTGACGATTTCCCGGTCCTCGGGCGCGTTAATCCGTCGCATGATCTTCTTCAGCCCGACATCGATGATGAATTCGGGCCAGTCGGTTCGCGGGACGCTGGCGAGATCGTAAAGCGAGTGAAAACGGGGGCCGATGTCAAAGGCGGCGCGGGCGACGAGGACGCTCGTCAGTCCGCGCGGCGCACGCAGCGGGTTTCCCGACGACGCCGATCGGATCGCATGACGGTAATCGGAGACGAGTGAAAGCGCTTTCATTGCAGGCCTCGCGCGAGCGATGAGGTGAGGTTGAATGTCCTTCCGATCGACCATGACATGGACTCAGGACACCGGTGATCCCGACGGCAGCGGTTCCTGCGGACGCGACGCGGTTTCGCGGAGCGAATCCTCATGCGCGCTCAGCCAATGCTCGAGCGCCATCAGTATCCACACCATTTCCCCGTAATAGCCGGGGTGCGCTGGCAGCAGCTCGTCGAGGAGTTTTCGCGCGAAGTCGCGCCGGACGATCCCGCGTTGCGCGAAATTTCTTACCGCTCCGCTGGCCAGATCTTGAAGCCCGGAATGCGACGTCGCCCACACGCCGAACGGCAGCCCGAACCCGTGCTTCTTCTTCGCGATGATCTCGTCGGGAAGGAATCCCTTCAGCGCTTCCTTGAAGAACCAGCGCAGCGTCAGACCCTTGAGCTTCCATTCGGGCGGCAGGCGCAGCGAGAAATCGACCAGTTCGTCCGACAGGAATGGGAAGCCGACGTCGAGGCCGGCCAGTTGCGTCGTGCCGACGACCTTGGGCAGGTCGTTGTCGGCCAGCGTGTATTTCCAGTCGAACGCGAGCATGCGATTGATGAGCTTGTGCGCGCGCACGTCGGACCAGGTCTGCCGCTGGATCTTCGCGGGGTGCTCGATGTCGATGCCGGCGAGGAAGTCGGGCGTGAATATCGACTCGATGCCGATGCGGTGGAGCAGGTTGTACATCTCGGTGCGGTCGGGAAGCGGTACGCGCGCCTGCTCGACGTAGCTCGCGCCCTTCCGGGCGAGCGGCAGCCGGTCGATGCCGGGAAGCGCCAGTGCCGGCTCGATGACGTGTTTGCTCAGCGCGCCCGGCACGAGGTCGTACCAGCTGAAGATGCGCTGCTTCGCGTAGCGCGAGTTTCCGCCGAAGAGCTCGTCGCCGCCATCACCGGCGAGCATCTTGTCGATGCCTTCGGCCCGCGCGCGCTGCGCGCAGATCCACGCGGGGACGGCCGAGGAGTTTCCGAACGGCTGATCGAAATGGGCGGTGACTTTCGGGATCGCATCGAGCAGGTCGTCCGGCGTGACATAGTATTCCCGGTGGTCGAGGCCGAAATGGCGTGCCGCGATGCGCGCATATTCCATCTCGTCGTATCCGGTTGCGTCGAATCCGATCGAATACGTGCGGGGAGGCTTGGCGAGCACTCTGCACAGCATGCCGGACACCGTCGAACTGTCGGTCCCGCCCGACAGGAACGCGCCGACGTTTCCGTCCGCGGCTTCACGGGCAACCGCCTGCTCGACGAGTTCGAGAAACTCGCGCTTCAGCGACGGAAAATCGCCGCTTCGCGGTTCGTCGAATACCGGCTGCCAATACGGCTCGGTGTTCACCGCGCTTCGTTCCCCGGTCACCGAATGGGCCGCGGGCAGGCGATGGACGTCGGTGAAAACCGTCTCCGGTGCAGGGATGTGATGGAAAAACAGGTAATCGAAGATTGCCTGTTTGCCGACGGCCCGCGCCGGCCCGGGTACGCGGTCCGCGCGGTCCGAAAAGGCGAAGATGCCGCCGTCCCGTGCGTAGCAGAAAGGAAGCGAACCGAAACGATCGACTGCGGCAAGGCAGCGACTGCGCACCGGGTCGATCATGACGACCGCGAACCGCCCGGCGACGCCCGCGGGTGCGCGTGCCCCGGACGATGCGAACGCGCGTAGCCACGCGACGGCCGGGCCGTCGTCGACCGCGATGCGGGCGAGGCCGGGGTCCCGGAAACGCGGTGCGCCCCACGCTGCGCAGACGCTGTCGGAGGACTGCGCGACCGACATGCCCGGCGCGATGGCGAGCATGCCGCCGGGGCAGTCGATGCGCTTCAATCCCTGAGCGAAGCGCATATCGAATCGGGGGGCTTCGCCCGTCAGACTGAAAAGCCCTTGAATCATCGGAAGCAAGAGCAACCTCCCTTGGTCGGTTTTCCGCGGGCGGCGGTGCCACCCGGGGTTCAAGCGCGGCGTCGGCGCAGGCCGCGCAACTTTTCCAGAAGATACGCTTCGGCGCCGTCGGGACGGCCGACAAGCCACCACAGCACGAGGATGGCGAGCGAATAAGTCGCCGCGCCGACCAGCACTTTCGAGGCAAGCAACAGGGGGCTTGGCAGCGCCATCGCCTCTCCGGTGTAAAAAACGGCGAATCCCATCAGGATCACGGCGCCGACTGGCCGAGCGATCGAGGCGAGGATGTCGGTGAGGCGCAATGGCGCGAACTGCCGGAGCAGCAGCGCAATGAACGCGACAAAACCGGTCACTGCAACGGCAAGACGCACCTGGGCAATGCCGAGTGCTCCGGCGTCCGGGAAGGCGAGCAGCGCGAGCGCGGCGAACAGGACGACCTGTCCCCATGCGGTGAGCGCGGTCAAGCGGGTCTTGCCGAAGGTCAGCAGGATGTACGTGCCGCTTGTCGTGATGGCCCGCAGGAAACCCATCACTGCGAAGATCTGGATGAACGGCACGGTGATGCGCCATTTCTCGCCGAGAAACACGGTGACGAGCTCGTCGGCGACGAGTGCGACGCCGATCGCGGCGGGCATCGCGATCAGCGTCTGCACCCCCTGCGCGAGCAGGAAGACGCGCTTGAGTTCGGCAAGATCGTTCTTGACGCGGACGAAGGCGGGAAACAGCACGCGGTTCAGCGGCGCGAGGAGCTCGGTGCTCGGCATCGACGAGATCTGGCCTGCGAGGGAGTAGGCGCCCATCACGCCGGCGTCTTCGCGTCCGCCGACGATGAGCGAATGCAGCTTGCCCTGCAAATACCCGCCGATGCTGCCGACCAGCATCCACTGCGAAATGCCGAAAATTTCGCGGAATTTGGCGAGGCTCGGCCGCGGGCGCATCGGATGCATCGTGTAGCTCTGAATCAGACCGACCGTGCGGCCGGCGAGGTTGCCGATCACCAGCGCCCAGTACGACTGCAGGAGCCACGCGGCGACGATCGTCACGACGAACCCCGCGAAGCGCTTCGTGAAGAGAAAGCGGAAGTCCTTTCCGAACTGCATGTTCTTCTGAAAGGACACGATGCCGATGTTTTCGAGCCCGTGCAGCACGAAGGTGAGCGCCAACGCCTGGATCACCGGCGCCACGCGGGGCTCGTTGAAGTAATCGGCGGCCCACGGCGCGGCAACGAAAACGATTGCCGTCGAGATGACGCTCTGGATCAGCCGGATCGTCCAGGCGGTGTCGTAGTCGGCCTGGGTCGCATTCCTGTTCTGGATCAGCGCGACGTGCACGCCCAGTTCGAACAGCACGTCGGCGAACATGATGACGAGCGAGGCCATCGCGATGATGCCGAAATCGGCCGGCACGAGCAGCCGCGCGAGGATCAGCATGCTGACGACACCGATCAGGCGGTCGGACCACCGCATCGCCACGGTCAGGAATGCACTGCGGACGACGCTCGTGGGTTTCCCGCTGCTCATCGCGATATCAGTCATCGGTGGCGCCTCGACACGGACTGGCGCATGTCTCGGGGTTCGCATGTTCGGGGCAGGCGCGTGTCGTGGGCGCGAACGGCGCAAGGACATGGCGCTGCTCGCTCTTCACGACGAGCGGCCTCGGGCGGGACGGCGAGGCGGGTCGGTTCGTCTTGCATGCAGAGCGAACCACGCGCGTCAGACCAGCACTTCGACAATCGGCGGATGCCCGAGAAAGCCCTGCGGGCTCGCGCTCGCGCCGTACGCGCCGGACTGGAACACGACGACGAGGTCGCCAGGCTGCGCGCGCGGCAACGTCATGCGTTCGCCGAGGAGATCGAGCGGCGTGCAGAGCGGCCCGACGACTGACGCGGCTTCGACGTCGGCGAGGCCGAGGCGATTGCCGATCGCGACCGGATAGTTCTTGCGGATGACTTGGCCGAAATTGCCCGAAGCCGCGAGGTGCTGGTGCAGTCCGCCGTCGGTGACCAGATAGGTATGGCCGCGCGACACCTTTCGGTCAGTGACGCGGCAGACATAGACCCCCGCTTCGCCGATGAGGTAGCGGCCGAGCTCGATGACGATCGCCGCGTGCGGCAGCTGGCGTGAGGCCTGCGCCTGCAGCGACGCGAGATTGTCGGCGATCGGCGCGAGCTCGAGTCGCTGCTCGCCGGGGAAATACGGAATTCCGAAGCCGCCACCGAGATTGAGAAACGCGACCTCGGCCGGGGCATGCTCGGCGAGCCGCAGGGCGAGCTCGAAGCTTTTCCGCTGCGCTTCGACGATCGCGTCGGCCTTGAGGTTCTGTGAGCCGGCGAAGAGGTGGAACCCTTCGAACGCGAGGCCTGCGCGGCCGATCTCGACGAGAAGCGCCGGCACCTGCTCGGCATCGACGCCGAACTGCTTCGGCCCGCCGCCCATCTTCATGCCCGAGCTCTTGAGCTCGAAGTCGGGATTCACGCGGACGGCGACGCGCGCCGGCAGCCCGAGTTCATCCGAAATCGCGGCGAGTAGCGGAACCTCGCGGAACGACTCGACATTGACGAGGATGCCGGCGGCGACCGCCTGCCGCAGCTCGCTTTCCTGCTTGCCCGGGCCGGCGAAACTGATGTCGCGGGGCGCAGCACCGGCGTCGAGCGCGACGCGCAGCTCGCCGGCCGACGCGACGTCGATGCCGTCGACGAGCGGCGCCATGTGGCAGACCAGCGCGGGCATCGGGTTCGCCTTCATCGCATAGTGCAGTTCGATGCCCGGCGGCAGCGCAGCGCGCAGCTCGGCGACGCGCCGCGTCAGCAGCGAGCGGTCGTAGGCGTAGAACGGCGTGCGCCCGACCCGCGCCGCGAGCTGCGTGAGCGGCAGGCCGCCGATCAGCAATTCCCCGTGGGCGATGTCGAATTGATCCATCCGCGCGTGGCCGGGAGGCAGTTTTGGCTCAATGCTCATGGTGTTGGCGAGTTCATTTCGACAAATTCAGAAGAGAGCGTCTTGCGGTCGATCTTGCCGTTGGGGTTGCGCGGCAGCGGTCCTTCCCGCACCTCGATGTGCGCCGGGACCATGTAGGCCGGCATTCGCTTGCGGCATTCGGTGAGCAGGGCCGGGACGTCCAGCACGCAGCCCTGCGCAGGGGTCGCGACGACGCAGATCGACTGCCCGAGAGTCGGGTGCGGAACGCCGAAGGCGACGCACTCGCCGACGAGACGGGTCGCGTAGAGGATCTCCTCGACTTCGGTCGGGCTTACGCGGTAGCCCGACGTTTTCATCATCTCGTCGCGTCGGCCGATGAAATACAGGAAGCCTTCTTCGTCCATGCGCACGTTGTCGCCGGAGAACACCGCGACCTCCGGCAACACCAGTCCTGCCTCGCGGCCGGGCAGCGGCTTGAAGCGCTCGGCCGTCTTTTCCGGATCGTTCCAGTAGCCGAGGGCGACGAGCGCGCCCCGTTGCACGAGCTCGCCGGGCTCGTTCGGCGCGCACGGCGTGCCGTCCTCGCGGAGCACCAGGACTTCCGAATTCGGAATCGCCTTGCCGATCGAGTCCGGGCGCCGGTCGACTTCCTCGGGTGGAAGGTAAGTCGCGCGGAACGCTTCGGTGAGGCCATACATCAGGTAGGGTCGCGTGCGCGGCAGCATTTCGCGCAGCTTCGTCAAGGTCTCGAGCGGCATACGCCCACCCGTATTCGCGATGTAGCGCAGATGTTCGGAGACGTCGTCCGCCCACGTCAGCTGCGAGAGCTGGATCCACAGGGGAGGCACTGCCGTGAGCCCCGTGACACGCTCGCGCGCGACCGCGTTGAGCACGTCGCGCGGCAGCAGGTAATTGATCAGTACGACGCGCGCGCCACTGTGGAAGGCCGTGGTAAGTTGCGAGAAACCGGCATCGAAGGACAGCGGCAGGGCGGCGAGGAGCGTGTCTTGCGGCCGGTTTTCGAGGTAGCTCGCGACGCTCTTCGCGCCGATCACCATGTTCCGGTGGGACAGCACGACGCCCTTGGGCCGGCCGGTGCTGCCGGATGTGTAGAGAATCGCTGCAAGGTCCGTATCGATGAGGCGGGCGGCTGGCGCTGGCCCGCCATTGTCGAGCAGCTCGTCCCAATGGTGGGCCGAAGTGCCGGACAGCACCGGCAGCTCGGCCGGCCGGCCCGTGAGCACGACGTGACGCAAGTCGTGGCAGTTTGCCAGCGTCGCGGAAAGCGCCGCGAAACGCTCCGGCGACGTCACGAGCACGCGCACGCTGCAATCCTGCAGGATGTACCCGACCTGCTCGGCCTTGAGGATCGGATTGATCGGGACGAACACGCCGGCTGCGCAGGTCGCACCGAACGCGGCCGTGACGAACTCGAAACGCTTGTCCAGATAGATCGCCACCCGCTCGCCGCGCGTCAGCCCGAGCCGGTCCAGCCCGGCTGCGAATGACGCGACGTCGCCGGCGAGCGCCCCGTAGGACAGGGTGTCGGAAGAGAAGGTGAGCGCGGGAGCATCGGGAGCGCGCTCGGCAGACGCTGAAACGAGGTGGTGCAGGAGAAAGGTTGCGTTCATCGTTCCGTGCCGAAAAGGGTTGAATGCCCGACTTTCATGACGGAAGTCTAGCCCAAGCGCGATCGACAAGACGCGACAATTCGTTTCCGCCGGCTCATCCGTCGGCAGGAGGGTGGAGGCGCAGCACCGGGCGTGACGCCGGGGACAGGCTGAAGTGCACGAAAGGCGGCGCACCGATCACGGCGACCTGCAGTTTTCCGAGACAGAGGAACGTCGCAGTGTGGAGCTTGCGCACGCCGAGTCGCGAGTGTGACGAAAGCGATGCCGGATTGAACGTGGATATGCGCGAGAAACTCCAGCGAACGCCTTGTTCGTCGAGATGCGAATTGGCCGCATCCCACAGGCGCGCAAACGTGCGGCCGATGCGATACGCGGGTTCGACGTAGACGTCGAAATCCCAGGCGCTGGAGTCCGGTTGTGCGAGCTCGTAGCGGCAGCGGACTTCGTCTTCCTCGTAGGCGTCGCGGGCAAGCCACAAAAAGCCGGAGAACTGGCCTTTCGATTCGGTCGCGAAGCAGGTGCTTCCGGTGCGGAAACGTCGGGCGATGACGGATTTCGCCCGGGGAAACTGCTGCACAAGTGGATCGTCCGGTCGTACCACCCTGACGGAATTCTTCGTCGAAGGCCGGCACTGCGCCTGAGCCGCAGGCGGGATCGGCTGCGCGACGAGCACGTAGCGGATGAGCCGTGCGCGCCCGCCGCTTGCCCGCTGCAATGCCCGCCCGAACGCGTACAGCAGGCCGTTTGCCCAGCCCAGCTTCTCGATGCTGGCGGAAAGCTTGGCGACCGGCATTTTCGTCAGCGGGAGGCGGGCGCGGCGCGATCGAGCAGCGACGCCAGCTCCCGGGTGCGCTCGCGCCGGGAAGCTCCCGCGATCGCGGTCTCGTTCGGTAACGTGCCCTGGTGCCGGTCGCCGACGAAGCGGCGCAGCAGATCGCCGATCGCGCCCGGGTCATCGAGTGGCGCGATGGCCTCGATCCCCGCGTTGCGAGCAACGCGGGCGGTATCGCCGGCCGGATCGGTGAGCGCCAGAATGGGGCGTCGTGCGCGCAGATACTCGTACAGCTTGGCAGGCACTTGGGCGTTGCAGTTCGCGGCCTGCAATATCAGCAGACCGTCCGCTCGCACCATCTCCGAAAGCGCGTCGCGGTAGGCAATCGGCGGCAAAATCTCGATCACTTCGGCAACGTCGTTGTCGGTTGTCAACTGCTGGATCAGCCCTTTGTGCACCGGCGCCCGAAAACGCAGGCGCAGGCGGTCGAAAGTGCTTCTGTCGCTGTGCTTGAGCTCTTTCAGCGCGGCAAACAGTGCAGTCGGGTCGCGCTCGCTCGGATAGACGATGCCGCTGTGGAGGAGCGTCAGCCGGTCGGCGTCGAGGGGCGAGCCGTCGTGCGTTCCTTCGAAAGTTTCTTCGTCGTAGCCGTTTTCCAGCAGGCTCATGCGCATGGCCCGCGCCGGGTATCGCAGCTGGTAATCGTGAAGTGCGCTGGGCGTCGTGAACGTGCTGAAGGCGGCGCGCGCAATGCCCGTTCTTTCGATTCGTTCGAAGCTCCGCCAGACCGAAGGATCCTCCGGGTAACCATCCTGAGCCATCGGGTCGCGAAAATCGGCGATCCACGGCAGGCCGCTCAGGCGCTGCAGCGTATGGCCGATGCGATGCGCCGTCGCGAGCGGATAGGTGGACCACAGCGCGTGAGGGCGATACTTTCGAATCGTCGCGAGTCCGGTCGGCACCGCACTCAGCCACCAGGACATCCAGCGGTCGGGACGCGCGAGTACCTGCGGGTAACGCTTGCCGATCGCGAAATGCCGCGCCGCATCCCAGGCGCGCGTGCGGATCACGGTCGTGCCGGGAGGAATATCGCGTAACTGATCGTTTCCGGTGCCGAGGTAAGCGCGCGGGTCGACGGTGAGTACGATCGGCTCCCAGCCGAACTCGGGAAGGTATCGGACGAACCGCAAAGTGCGCTGGATACCGCTGCTTCCCTTGATCGGAGGAAAGTGGAACGCAACCATCAGCACGCGTTTCATCGTGACAGCACTCCAGATGGACATTCTCTTGCGCCGCGCGAGGGCAACGGCGGTTCTGACGGTCTTGCGTTGTGGCGGACAAACGGGCGCCTATAATAGCAGCCACCTGTTGCAAGGCCTTATAATGTGCTTTGCCCTTCTAGCTATTTGGAGTATGTCGTTGGATATCAAGAAAGAAGTCTTGTCGATCCTCGACGAGGTGCTGAGCCTGAACGGGCGCACTTCCGGTTTCGACCTCGATACGCGGCTGCTGGGCGCCGTCCCTGAGCTGGACTCGATGGCCGTGGTCGGAGTGATCAATCTGCTGGAGGAGCGTTTCGGCATCGTCGCGGAGGATGACGAAATTGACGGAGCCACGTTCATGACTGTCGGGTCGCTGGTCGATTTCGTGGCGGGCAAGCTGAGCTGACCGGGCCGATGCCCGTCCGCCGTTCTGCTTTCTTTCTCCCCGTCGAAGGGGGCGAAAAGCGCTTTTGTCTTGTCACCGCGCCCGCAGGCGAACCGCGCGGCGCAGTCCTGTACGTTCATCCGTTTGCCGAGGAGATGAACAAATCCCGGCGCATGGCAGCGCTTGCGTCGTGGGCGTTTGCCGAACGCGGCTGGATGGTGCTGCAGGTTGATTTGGGCGGCTGCGGTGACAGCACCGGCGATTTCGGCGATGCGACCTGGCCGGGTTGGCTGATCGACGTCGATGTGGCATGGCGATGGCTGCGTGAACGGACGCGCGGGCCCATGGTCGTCTGGAGCCTGCGAGCCGGAAGTCTCGTGGTTTCAGACTGGTTGAAGACGCAGCCCGCTTCGATGCCTTTGCTGTTGTGGCATCCGGTCACAAACGGGCACCAGCACCTCACCCAGTTCCTGCGGTTAAAGGGAGTCAGCCGGATGATGGAGGATGGCGACGCGAAGGCGACGATAGCGGCCCTACGGGCGGAGTTGCAGGCCGGGCATCCCGTCGAAATTGCGGGTTATGCGCTGTCGCCGGACCTCGTCGGAGGGCTCGAAAAAGCCCGGTTCGAATTGCCGTCCGGCTTCACCGGATTGGTCGCCAGCCTCGAAATCGTCTCATCCGAGCGCCCCGAGCCCACTCCGGCGGTGGCGCTGCTCGCCGAACGCTGGCGGGAGCGGGGAGGGCAGTGGTCGGCCGATGCGATCGCCGGGCCGGGATTCTGGCAAACCCTGGAAGTCGAGGTCTGCCCGGCGTTGATCGATGCGTCCGTCGCTGCCCTCGAGAGCGTCGGCAATGAAGTACAGTGAGGACGCCGTCGTTTTCAGTTGCGCCAGCGAGACGCTGATCGGCGTGATCGCACTGCCGGAGCGCCCGTCCGGAGTCGGGGTCATGATCGTCGTCGGCGGACCGCAGTACCGTGCTGGCAGTCACCGTCAGTTCGTTCTCCTGTCCCGTTTCCTGGCCGAGCGCGGAGTAGTGTGCATGCGATTCGATTATCGCGGGATGGGTGATTCCACCGGAGGGACACGCGACTTCCGCGACGTGGACGGCGACATCGCGGCAGCGGTCGACAAGCTCTTCGCGCTGGCGCCGACTCTGGATGGCGTCGTGCTCTGGGGGCTCTGTGACGGCGCCAGTGCGTCGTGTTTTTATGTGCCGAACGATTCGCGCGTTGTCGGAGCAGTGCTCGTTAATCCGTGGGTCCGGACCGAAGCGGGTGAGGCGCAGACTTATCTCAAGCATTATTATCGGCAGAGGCTGACGGACCCGCGCTTCTGGAAAAAGCTGGTCGGAGGTCGGGTTTCCCTGCGCGCCTCGGTCGCCTCCTTGCTGGCGATGGCGGGCAGGGCGCGCTCCGGCGCGCCGCGTGCGAACTCCGCTTCTGCGGCGCCGCCCGATTTGCCGAACCGGATGTCGGCAAGCCTCGAGAAAGCTAAGATTCCATTCGCCATAGTCCTCAGCGGGAACGACTACGTCGCGAAGGAGTTCGAACTGGAAACGCGCAAGCGCCCCGCGTGGCGGACCCTGTTGGGCGACCGGCGGCGAGCGGAAGTCGTCACTTTCGCGTCGGCCGACCACACGTTTTCATCTGAAGAGAAGCGCGAGGCCGTCGCTGTGGCGACATGGAACTGGTTGGTGCGAAGAAACTTTTGCCGCGGGTCAACTGAAACGGCTGGGTGAAGGAGGTGTCGGGATGAGTCAGGCGTCGAAGGTTTCGGGAGGTATGTTGCTGACTGCGCTCTTCTTGCTGTCGGCGCCCCCGTCCGTGCAGGGCGAGGTGCTGGGCGAAGCCATCTGCGGTTCGCTGGATAACGCGTATGGCCCCTACGACTATCGGACTGACAAGCACAAGCTGGCGGTCGTCGAGAGGCACCATTTCAATCGAGACGTCGAGAGTCTGCGCGCGGGGATCACGACCTCGAAGGTGGGCGGGGACATCTCGTACACGCTGCGGGCGTTTCCGAACCATCACCGGGCGCTGCATGCCGTCGCGCGGCTCGCGGTGAAGGAAAAGAAGGCTCGCCCGGCGGGGTCGAAATATTCGATCGACTGCTGGTTCGACCGGGCGATGCGCTTCAGTCCCGACGACGGGATGGTCCCTCTGACTTACGGCATCTATCTGTTCCAGATCGGGAAGAAGGAAAAGTCGCTGAAAATGCTCGAGGCTGCAGAGAAACTCGGCGAAAACAGCGGAAACTTTCACTACAATGCCGGGCTGATCTATGCCGATCTCAAGAAGTACGATCGCGCGCTAGAGCACGCACATGCGGCTTATGCGAAAGGGTTCAATCTTCCCGGTTTGAGGGGGAAGCTCGAGAAAGCCGGAAAATGGCAGGATCCGGCGCCAAGGAAGCAGAACTGATCCGGGCTGCCTGAGGGGCGAGCGCATCCTGCCCGCCCCGTGATCGTGGGGAGTGCCCGCTCACTTACTCTTGATCATCGTGCCGACACCGTGATCGGTAAGGATCTCCAGCAGCAGCGCATGCTCGACGCGGCCGTCGATGATATGCACGGACTTCACTCCGTTTCGCGCCGCGTCGAGGGCCGAGGCGATCTTCGGTAACATGCCGCCCGACAGCGTTCCATCTTCGACGAGTTCGTCGATCTGGCGTGGCGTGAGGCCGGTCAGCAGGTTGCCGGCCTTGTCGAGCACGCCGGGTGTGTTCGTCAGCAGCACAAGCTTCTCGGCCTTCAGGATTTCCGCGAGTTTGCCGGCGACGACATCGGCGTTGATGTTGTAGGTCTCGCCTTCCTCGCCAACCCCGATCGGGGCGATGACCGGGATGAAGTCGCCCTGATCGAGAAATGCGATCAGGCTCGGATCGATCTTCGTGATCTCGCCGACCATGCCGACGTCCACCAGATCGCCAGGCGCGTTTTCCTTCTGCATCAGCAGCTTCTTCGCGCGGATGAAGCTCGCGTCCTTGCCGGTCAGGCCGACGGCCTTGCCGCCATGCTGGTTGATCAGATTGACGATCTCCTTGTTGACCTGCCCGCCGAGCACCATTTCGACGACTTCCATCGTTTCCGCATCCGTGACGCGCATGCCCTGGATGAACTCGCCCTTCTTGCCGACGCGGGCGAGCAGGGTTTCGATTTGCGGGCCACCACCGTGAACGACGACCGGATTCAGTCCGACGAGCTTCAACAGCACGACGTCACGCGCAAAACAGTCCTTCAGGTGCGGGTCGGTCATCGCATTGCCGCCGTACTTGATGACGACGGTCTTGTCGAAGAAGCGTTTGATGTAAGGGAGCGCCTCTGCAAGGATCTCGGCCTTGCGGGCAGGGTTGACGTCTTGCGGTTTGGTGATACCGGTCATGTAAAGGTCCTTCGACTGTGCGAGTGAGTTCGGGCCGGGCTTGAGCGGAAGGGCAGCCGAGGGGGCAAGTTTAATCCGTGAACCCTATGGCGCGTACTCCGAAGTCTGGAAGGCTCCGGGAGCCCACCGTTGCGGCGGCTGCAGTGCGCGCGTGCCGATCGGCAATGCGAACTCCGCTGCCGGGGCGAGACTGTAACCTCGCGCGTCCCCGGGGGGGCTGCCGAAGCGGCGCAGGATCGAGTCGGAGGCGAGCGTGAAGTCGAGGATGTCCGGAGCGCCGAGGAGCGCGGCGACTGCGGGAATATTGCCGCTGAACTCTCCGTGCGCACCGAGGGTGAATACGCCGAGGCCGACCGTGAGGTTGTTTACCGCCTTGACTTCGGTACGCGGCGGCAGCGCGCCCTTCCAGATCCGGAGGAACCACGCGCCGGTCATCCGCTCGCTGATCAGCGTGTTGTGCGACAGGTAAAGCCCGCTTTCAGGCCAGATGTTTCCTTCCGCCCCGTACGCTACGACGACCGGGTTCTGCGTCGCGGCGCTCTGGCCGATCACGTTGCCGACGACGAATGTCGTGCCGCCGTTGGGAAAATCGAGCTCGTACGAAGCTTCGCCGCCGGGGCCGTCGTGGATCAGGTTGTAGCGAATGTCATTATGGCGGGCGCGCGACTTGATGAGATGGCCTTCGTAGCCCTGATGAAAACGGCTGCCGGTGACTTCGAGGCGGGCGATGCGACCGACGTAAAGCAGATGCGGCAAAGCAACGTTGCGCGGGGCCTGGGCGAAAACGGAATTCTCGATGCGCAACTCGGTGTCCGGATAGTTTGCGGTGAGAATGCCGTTCTCGTTGCCGATAAAGCTGCTCGCGCTGACATGCAGCCGTCCGCGCTCGAGCCGGACCGCGGCGCCGTTTCCGTCCGGTACGCTTGCGCCCCGGAACTCGACGTTGTGGATCCGAACGTCCCCGTTGCGGATCACCCAGATCGCCTTGCCTTCGGCGCTGGCTCCATCCGCGATCAGAACGGGCCGCTCCCCGACGCCGCGGATCGTGATCTGCTTTTGTCGCCAGACCGCGACATCGCCCCGGTATTCACCCGGCAAGATTTCGACGATGTCCCCGTCCTTGGCGTGCTTTGCCGCGTCGGCGATGCGCGTAAAGGTTTCGTGCGGGCCGACGCGGAGGATTTCGGCGTAGACCGTAGCGCTGAATCCGAGCGAGGCGATCAGGACAGCATGGATGCGCACGGCGCTTCCGAAAAGGCCTTGTCGCGCCGGTTTCAACAAAAAATTCGCCCGGCGGACCAGGCGAATCTTCGAGACGCCATTCGGGCTGGGGATGTCACGTGATCGTCAGCCGCTTTGCCTGCGCCGGCGCTTTCTTCGGCAGGCTCAGTTCGAGCACGCCGTCATTGAACTTGGCGCTCGACTGGCCTTCGTCGATCTCCTGGCCGAGCTGGAAGCTGCGCGACACTTTGCCGAAATAGCGCTCGGTGCGCAGGACGCGCTCGCCTTCCTTGACGTCCTTTTCCTGCTTGCGTTCGGCGCTGATCGACACGACCGGGCCGTCGATGTGGACGTGGATGTCCTCTTTCTTGATGCCCGGCAACTCGGCGTGCACCTGGTACGTATTTTCGTCTTCCTTGACGTCGACCCGCATCTGCGGCGCTTCGCCCTGAATCCCGGCGGTCATATCGACGGGACGAACGAAAAACCCGCGCAGCAGATCGTCGAACGGATCGCGACGGATGAGATTGCTCATGTTTTCCTCCTATGCGCCAACACGGTCATCATGGGTTTGAACCGCTTACGTAGCCAATATAGGTGCGGGAGGCGGCTTTTCAAGCTTTCGGCCGCGCGGGGGAAGTAATATCTCGTGTCCTGTCCGGAGTATTTCCACATGAGCGACCTCACCGGGAACACGATCGGGAACGACGTGGCCACGAACAATTGCCCGCGTTGCGCCGCCGCTTTTACCTGCGGCATGGCGGCTGGCTTGCCGGCGTGCTGGTGCGCTGCGCTGCCGCCAATGGAGGCGATGCCGGACGCGGAGATCGGCTGCTACTGCCCGAACTGCCTGAAGACGCTGCTGCTTGCGGCGGGCGAGCCGCCCGCCGCTCTTTAGTCCGGAGCGGTCGGCTGCTGCGCAGCAAGCTGCGGCAGCATCAGGATCGCGTCGCGGTTGGTCCACGACGATGCTTTTCGGGCGGCTTCCTCGAGCGGCAGCCACAGCTGCAGCCGGTGCTCGGCGGGCGCGAGCCTGACCGGGCGCGGGGCGGGCACGCAGAGACTGAACACGTGCTCAGTGTTGTGGGTGACGCCGGGCGCATAGCGGGCGCGCCAGCCCTCGATGATTTCGAAGCGGTTCGTGTGGTGCCAGTCATGCAGCTGGCTCGAGGACACTGCCAGGCCGGTTTCCTCGTGCACTTCCCGGATCGCCGCCTGCAGCGGTGATTCGTCCGCTTCGAGGCTGCCGGTCACCGATTGCCAGAAACCGGGAGGAACCACCCGTTCGAGCAGCAGCACCTGGAGCGTCGCGGTGTGGATGACGACGAGGACCGAAATCGGCCGCTTGTACGGCAAGTCCGCCCTCACAGCGTGCGAAGGTGCACGATGCCGTTTGCCGTCAGCCCGACGAAAATCCACAGGGGAACGCCTTCGTCAGCTTGTTCGCGCACAGCTTCGTCGAAGATTTCCAGCGCGGTGATGAAATCGGCTTCGGCGGCGCCGCGCAAGCGGTCCGCATGTTCGAGGATGATCACGTAACCGTCCGCCGGGAGCCACGTCATGTCCCCGAGGCAGTCGGCAAGCGCATCCCAGTTCTGCCCGAACCAGTCCGGAAACTGGAGGCCGGCCGCGATCCGGGCGAGAAAATCCCCCTTGTCCGCGCAGCCGGACAGATCGACCTGCAAGACCGGGAAATCGAGCTCGTGCGCGGCGCGGGTGATCGCCTCCGCACCGTGCTGCGGCAGGTGGTAGACCCCTGCGCGCTCGGGCTGCTGCAGGACGGATGCGAGTTCGTTTTCGGCGATCATGGCTGGGGCTGGATTCTCCGGAAACTGCGGTAATGGTCGTCCGTATAGTAGAACACCGCGGGCGGGTCGCCGCCGGTCACGAGCCGCCGCGCCCCGCGATCCCGCGAACCCGGCGTCGGGACCGTGTATTCGCGATAGTAGCCGCGCGGGTGCTGCGGCAGGAGCCGTTCCCGGTTCTGGAACACGATGCCGTCGCGACGATAAGGAAACGGGCCGCCGCGCTCGATCAGCTGCAGCGTGGCGATCGCCTCGGGCGGCAAGCCCTGCAGTCCGGCGGCGGAAGGCGTATCGCGTGTGCACGCGGGCAGGGCCGCCAGCGCGGCGGCGAGGAACAGTGCGAATCGGAGTGCAAGTCGGCGCATCGGGTCTCGCGTGCAAGGGCGCTTACGGCCTCGAAATCGATGGAACAGCAGGCGGGGCGGGCGTCACGCCTGCGTGCGAACCGCGTGTTTTCTCGTCAGCTGGTGCATGAAGCCCGTGATTGCTTCGAGCCGGGGATTGGCCGGATCGAGCCGGCGCGTGCGGGCGATCAGACTGCGGGCGTGGGCGGCGAGACGCTCGTTCCAGCCGCGGTTCTCGATATGTCGCAGCAGCGCGAGCGCTGCATTGAACAGTACATGCGGATTGCCGGGCATTTTTTGCACCGCGCTCAGCATTTCCTGCACCGCGCCATCGTAATCGCCGCTCCTGACCTTGTCCGCGCCGGCCGCGATGAGGCCTTTCACTTCAAGATGGACGCGTTGTTCGAGTTCTTCGGACATGTCCTCGCGCCCTTTGGCGCGCAACATCGCCCGTGTTGTCTCGACTGTCCGCTCATCGGCGGAATTGCGCAGAATGTCCATCACCAGCATGCTGCCTTCGGTCTCGAGATCGTTGTCGAGGCAGGCCTTGGCGAACTCCTGCTTCATCCCGACAGACAGGCTGGAGACGTCGGCGCCGTCGCGGATGGCGGCCTGCAGCGCAGCCTGGGCACGCGCAGGCGACCCGGTCTGGCTGTGGTACAGCGCTTTCGACAGGGAACTGCACAGCGCCGTCGCAGGCAGTCCGTCCATCGACCGTTCTAGATCGCGGATCGTCGATTCGGCCTCGCTGACGCGGCCCTGGCCGAGTTGTGCCCGCACCAGCCGCACGTGGTCTTCCGGGTCGCGAAAATCCGAATACTTGCCTTTGCGCACCACTTCGGCCAGCGTGCGCTCGGCGCTCTGGTGGTCGCCGACCGCGAGCAGGACATTGCCGAGGTAACGCAGGCGCCCGATCCGGTGCGGCGACAGCGCGACCGCGCTGGCAAGAACCTCGCGGGCCTCGTCGATGCGGCCGCTTTCCTCGCGGGTCCGGGCGAGCCAGTCGTAGGCGTCGATGTAGCGCCGGTTCTCGGCGACGAGCGTCGTCAGGATGTCCTCGGCCTCGCGGTATTCCTTCCGCGCGAAAAGCATTTTCGCGAGGCCGAGGCGTGCCCAGGGGATGGTCTTCACAGCGAGGATTTCCCGGTAGCGTTCCTCTGCGGTGTCGGTGTGGCCGAGTCCGCCATGCAGCTCGGCTTCGAGGCGCATGAAATCGATCGCGTGGCGGGGGTGTTCGCGGCGGCCGCTGATGCACGCCTCGATCGCGTCGTGCGTTTCCCCCGCTTCGATCAGCCGATACGCCGGGCGAAAGGCGTCGCGCTTTTCGAACGCGCGCTCCAGCCGCGAATGGAGGGTGTCGGGAGTGAGCGGCTTGAGAATGTAATCGTTCGGCGCGAGCTCTGCGGCGCTGATGATCCGCTCGTAGTTGCGCTCGCCGGTGATCATGATGAACAGCGTGTCGAGCGGGATGATGTCCCGGGCTCGCAGGTCTTCGAGCAGGTGCTGCCCGTCCTGGCCGTCACCGAGGTTGTATTCGCACAGGATCAGGTCGTAGCGCCGCTCGCGCAGGCGAGTGATCGCCATCCCTGCCGACGGCGCGAAATTGACCGCAGCGATGCCGATGTTGTTGAGCATCGTGCGCAACTGACCGCGCATGCCCGGGTTGGCTTCGATGATGAGGACGTTGATGCGGTCGAGGTCTGCCATGAGGGTGCGACGGGATCGTGGAGGGCGCCGGGGAACGGTTCGTGCCGAAGCTTACGGCATCCGGGGCGTGATTTTTAGGCCCTTTCGCCGCTGTCGTTCGTCACGGCAAACAAAAAAGGGCAGATGGTGTCCCACCCGCCCCGTGTCGCTTCCGGTGTTCGGCGAGGCTCAGGCCTTCGCGACTTCGACCTGGGTTTCGAGCTTCTGCCGCAGGCGGATGTGCAGTTCGCGCAGCTGCTTGTCGTCGACTTCGCCGGGCGCGTCGGTCAACAGGCACTGGGCGCGCTGCGTCTTCGGGAACGCGATGACGTCACGGATCGACTCGGCGCCGGTCATCAGCGTCACGACGCGGTCGAGGCCGAACGCGAGGCCGCCGTGCGGCGGCGCGCCGTACCTGAGCGCGTCGAGCAGGAAGCCGAACTTCAGCTGCGCTTCCTCGTCGCCGATATTGAGCGCGCGGAACACCTTGCTCTGCATGTCGGCGCGATGGATACGCACCGAGCCGCCGCCGATCTCCCAGCCGTTGAGCGCGAGGTCGTAGGCTTTCGCGAGACATTCGCCGGGAGCGGACTCGAGCAGCTCGACGTGCTCGTCCTTCGGCGCGGTGAACGGATGGTGGCACGCGACCCAGCGCTTGCTGTCTTCGTCGTATTCGAACATCGGGAAATCGACGACCCACACCGGCGTCCACGCGGCACCGCTGACGTAGCCTTTCTCGTGGCCGAGTTTCGTGCGCAGCGCGCCGAGCGCGTCGTTGACGACTTTGGTCTTGTCGGCGCCGAAGAAGATCAGGTCGCCCGACTGCGCGCCGGTGCGTTCGAGGATCGTGCGCAGCGCCTCTTCGTGCAGGTTCTTGACGATCGGCGACTGCAGGCCTTCATCGTTCGGCTTCGTGACGTCGTTGACCTTGATATACGCCAGGCCCCGCGCGCCGTAGATGCCGACGAACTTGGTGTATTCGTCGATCTCGCCGCGAGTCAGCGCGGCACCGCCCGGCACGCGCAGCGCCGCAACGCGTCCGCCGCTCGTCGCCGGCCCGCTGAACACCTTGAACGCGACATCCTGCACCGCGTCGGTGACGTCGGTCAGTTCGAGCGTGACGCGCAGGTCCGGCTTGTCGGAGCCGTAGCGGCGCATCGCTTCGGCGTGGGTCATGCGCGGGAACGGATTCGGCAGCTCGACTGCGAGCGCTTCGCTGAACACGTAGCGGATCATGTCTTCCATGATCGCGGTGATCTCGGTCTCGTCGAGGAACGAGGTCTCGATATCGACCTGCGTGAACTCCGGCTGGCGGTCGGCGCGCAGATCCTCGTCGCGGAAGCACTTCGTGATCTGGTAGTAACGGTCGAAGCCGGCGACCATCAGCAGCTGCTTGAACAGCTGCGGCGACTGCGGCAGCGCGAAGAACTGGCCGGGATGCACGCGCGACGGCACGAGGTAGTCGCGCGCGCCTTCCGGCGTGCTCTTTGTCAGCATCGGCGTCTCGACGTCGATGAAGCCCTGGCCGTCGAGGAAACGGCGGAACGCCCTCGCGACCTTGTAGCGCAGCATCAGGTTCTTCTGCATCTGCGGGCGACGCAGGTCGATGACGCGATGCGCAAGGCGCACGTTCTCCGACAGGTTGTCGTCGTCGAGCTGGAACGGCGGGGTCACCGATGCGTTGAGCACTTCGAGCGTGTGGCACAGCACTTCGATCTCGCCGGACACGAGGTTCGCGTTCTCGGTACCCGCCGGGCGGCGGCGCACCTTGCCGGTCAGTTCGACGACGAACTCGTTGCGGATCGATTCGGCAGTGTGGAACGTCTCGGCACGATCGGGATCGCACACGACCTGCACCAGGCCTTCGCGATCGCGCAGGTCGATGAAGATGACGCCGCCGTGGTCGCGGCGGCGATGCACCCAGCCGCACAGCGTGACGGTCTGGTCAAGGTCGGCGGCGGTGACTTGGCCGCAGTAATGGGTTCGCATGGGTCAGGTTCCGGAAACGAAGCGCGGGCCGTGGGGCCGCGGGGTTACTCACTAAGCAGGGCGGGGCGGGGGCGCGTGCTGCGCACGGCTGGCGCGACCACCCCCATCGAAATGATGTACTTGAGGGCTTCATCGACGCTCATGTCGAGCTCGATGACGTCTTCCTTCGGCATCATGAGGAAGAAGCCGGACGTGGGATTCGGTGTCGTCGGCACATAGACGCTGACGTGGTCGCCTTTTAGGTGATTAGCGGCATCCCCGCCCGGCGCGCCGGTGAGAAAGGCGATCGTCCATGATCCATGGCGAGGGTACTGCACCAGCAGGGCTTTGCGAAAAGCCTGGCCGGTGCTCGAAAAGAGGGTGTCGGAGACTTGCTTGACGCCGTAGTACAGCGACTTCACCACCGGAATGCGGGCGAGCAGCGCTTCCCAGTAGCGCACGAGCTTCTGGCCGATGACGTTCGCCGCGATCAGGCCTGTCGCAAGCACGATCAGCAGCCCGACGACGAGACCCGCCCCCGGGATGTTGAAACCGATCGCGTTGCGTGGCTGCAGGCCGTCGGGCAGCCACTCGATGATCTGGTCGAGCGTGCCGACGATCCACGCCAGTACCATGAAGGTGATCGACAGCGGGATCCAGATCAGCAGTCCGGTGATGAAGTACTTCTTCACGCGCCGCGGCCGTGCTCAGCCGGCATGGCAGGCACACGCTCCGCCACAGCCGCCGGCAGGAGCGCTTGCGGTTTCCGCCGGCCGGGGAGCGGGAGTGCCGCCCTTGAAGTCGGTGGCATACCAGCCGGTACCCTTGAGCTGGAAGCCCGCGGCCGAAACCTGCTTGACGTAGGTGCCCTGACTGCAGCTCGGGCAGGAAGTGAGCGGGTCGTCGCTCATCTTCTGGAGATGTTCCTTCTGGAACCCGCAACTGTCGCAACGATATTCGTAAATGGGCATGGCAACCTCCGGAAAGCAAGCGCGTAAGTCTAACGCAACGCATCATGGGCGAGAAGTGAGCGGCAGCGGGACTCCGCCCGCTGTCGCTCCCTACAGATGAGGGCGGGGCCGTTCGTTTCAAGCCTGCCCGAGGCGGCTCACAGGCTGCCGAGGTACAGCTGCGTCAGCGGCTCGCCCCAGAACAGCGCCAGCACGCCAGCAGCGGCGAGATAGGGGCCGAACGGAATCGGCACGTCCCGGCCGTGCCGGGCGAAAACGATCAGGCCAAGGCCGGTGACCGCGCCGACGAGCGACGAGAACAGGATCGTCAGCGGCAGCATCTGCCATCCGAGCCACGCCCCGATCGCGGCGAGCAGCTTGAAATCGCCATAGCCCATGCCTTCCTTGCCGGTGGCGAGCTTGAACAGCCAATACACCGCCCACAGCGCAAGGTAACCGGCGATCGCGCCGACGACGGCTTCCGCGAGTTCGCTGTACGTGCCGTCGAGATTGAAGAGCAGGCCGAGCCACAATAGCGGGAGGGTAAGGTTGTCGGGCAGCAGCTGGGTGTCGAGATCGATGAAGGCGAGCGCGACCATCGCCCACAGGAAAAGTATTGCGCCGATGGCTGCGAGGCCGAAGCCGAAGTGCCACGCGGCGTAGCCGGACAGCATCGCGGTGAGCAGTTCGACGATCGGATACCGGCGGCCGATCGGCGCGCTGCAGTGACGGCATCGCCCGCGCAGGACGAGATAGCTGACGACCGGGATGTTCTCGAACGCGGTGATCAGGTGGCCGCAGTGAGGGCAGCGCGAGCGCGGCACCGCGAGATTGTAAGGTTCCTGCTCCGGGAGCGATTCGCCGCGCAGTTCGGCAGCCTGGGCGTGCCATTCGCGCTCCATCATGCGCGGCAAGCGGTGGATGACGACGTTCAGGAAGCTGCCGACGAAAAGGCCGACGAGCGTCGCGAGCGCGGTGAACAGGAGGGGGTCGTGAAAGAGGTCGGGCATCGGGAGGCTTGATTGAATCCGCCCCGCGGCGCTGTGCAAGCGCCGCTCCGGGCAGAAGGGAACACTTCAGACGACCTGGCCGAGCTTGAAGATCGGCAGGTACATCGCGACGACGAGACCACCGATGACCACGCCGAGAAACACCATGATGATCGGTTCGAGCAGCGTGGACAGTCCGGCGACGGCGTCGTCGACCTCCTGTTCGAAGAAGTCCGCGACCTTGCCGAGCATCGAGTCGAGCTGCCCGGATTCCTCGCCGATCGACACCATCTGCACGACCATGCTCGGGAACACTGTCGCATTCTGCATCGCCACCGTGAGGCTGGTGCCGGTGCTGACTTCGGTCTGGATCTGGCGCGTCGCCGTCACGTAGACGTGGTTGCCGGAGGCGCCGCCGACCGAGTCGAGCGCTTCAACGAGCGGCACGCCGGCAGCGAACATCGTCGCCAGCGTGCGCGTCCAGCGCGCGATCGTCGCCTTGCGGATGATGTCGCCGACCACCGGCAGCTGCAGCACCGCGCGGTCGACGGCGATCTGCATCGCTTCCGAGCGTTTGTACATCGCGCCGATGCCCGTCACCGTCGCCGCGATGATGCCGAAAAGGATGTACCAGTACGCGACGAAAGCGTCCGAGATCGCGATGACCATCAGCGTCGGCGCGGGCAGGTCGGCGCCGAAGCTGGTGAACACGTTCTTGAACTCGGGCACGACGAACAGCATGATCACGGTGACGACGATCGCCGCGACGACGACGACCGCGATCGGGTAGAACATCGCCGACTTGATCTTGCCCTTGATCGCGAGAACTTTTTCCTTGTAGGTCGCGATGCGGTCGAGCAGGCCGTCGAGAATCCCCGCCTGCTCGCCGGCGGCGACAAGATTGCAGAACAGCTTGTCGAAATAGAGCGGATGCTTGGCGAACGCCTGCGACAGGCTCGAACCGGTCTCGACGTCGGTGCGCACCTCGTTGAGCAATCGCGCGAGGCTCGGATTGCCGGAACCCTTGATGCCGATGTCGAAGGCCTGCAGCAGCGGCACGCCGGATTTCATCATCGTCGCGAGCTGGCGGGTGAAGAGCGCGATGTCCTTGTCGGTGATCTTGTGACCGCGCGACATCTTCTGCTTTCTGACCTTGCTCACCCGCACGCCCTGGCGGCGCAGTGTCGCCTGCACGAGCGACGGCCCGCCCGCGCGCATCTCCCCGCGCACGAGCTTGCCGTTCTTGTCCTTGCCTTCCCAGCTGTAGAGCGTTTCCCTGGAGCGCGCAGGGACTGCGCGTCCGGCTCGCGTTGTCGTCGCCATGAGGCTTGTATGTTCCCTAATCGTTGGTTGAAGCGAGGACTTCTTCGAGCGACGTGACGCCCTGCCTGACTTTCAGCAGTCCGGACTGGCGCAGATCCTTGACGCCTTCGCGCTGGGCCTGCGCCGCGATGTCCATCGAGTTGCCGTTCGTCATGATGATGTGCGCGATCTCGTCGGTGATCGGCATGACCTGATAGATCCCGAGCCGCCCCTTGTAGCCGCTGCCCTTGCAGCGCTCGCAGCCCACCGGGCCGTAGGGCTGCCAGCTGCCGTCGAGCTCGTCGGCGGAGAAGCCCGCCTGCAGCAGCGCTTCGATCGGGATGTCGACGGGCTGCTTGCACGTGCACAGGCGCCGCGCCAGCCGTTGCGCGGTGATCAGGATCACCGACGAGGCGATGTTGAAGGGCGCGACACCCATGTTCTTCAGGCGCTCGAGCGTCGTCGGCGCGTCGTTGGTATGCAGCGTCGACAGCACCAGGTGGCCGGTCTGCGCGGCCTTGATCGAAATCTCGGCGGTTTCGAGGTCGCGGATTTCACCGACCATGATGATGTCCGGATCCTGGCGCAGGAATGCCCGCAGCGATGCGGCGAAAGTCAGTCCGGCCTTGTCGTTGACGTTGACCTGGTTGATTCCGGACAGATTGATTTCGGCCGGGTCCTCGGCCGTGGAGATATTCACGCCGGCCTTGTTGAGCAGGTTCAGGCAGGTATAGAGCGACACGGTCTTGCCCGAACCGGTCGGCCCGGTCACGAGGATCATGCCGTAAGGCCGCTCGATCGCGTCGAGCAGGATCTTCTTCTGTTCCGGTTCGTAGCCCAGCGCATCGACGCCGAGCATCGCCGACGAGGCGTCGAGAATCCGCATCACGATCTTTTCGCCATGCAGCGTCGGCAGCGACGAGACGCGAAAGTCGATCGACTTGTTCTTCGACAACACGAGCTTCATCCGCCCGTCCTGCGGCACGCGTTTTTCCGAGATGTCGAGGCGCGAGATGACCTTGATCCGGGCGGCGATCTTCTCCTTCAGGATCAGCGGCGGCTGGGCGATTTCGCGCAGCACGCCGTCGGTGCGCACGCGGATGCGGTAATACTTTTCGTACGGCTCGAAGTGGATGTCCGAGGCGCCTTCGTTGATCGCGTCGATCAGCACTTTCTGGATGAACTTGACGACCGGCGCGTCATCGACTTCCTGCGTGTCCTCGCTCGGCGTTTCACCGGGACCTTCCTGCTGCTGCAGGAGATCCATGTCGAACTCTTCCCCGGTGAGCTCCCTCAGCGTCTGTTCAGCGGTTTCGGCGAGGGACTCGACCAGACGCGCGAGCCGGTCCGCTTCGACGACGACGAGGTCCACCTGCAGACCGGTCTGGAAACGGATCTCGTCGAGCGCGCGCATGTTCGACGGATCGGCGGCGGCGACGGTCAGACGGTTCTGGCGCTTGCCGAGCGCGACCACCTGGTGCTTGCTCATCAGCTTGCGGTCGATCGCGTCGCGCGCAATGCTCGCGCTGTCGACCGCCGAGATGTCGAGCAACGGGTAGCCGAACGTCTCGGCGGCGAACCAGGCGACCGCGCGGTTCGGCACCAGCTTGCGATGCGCAAGTTCGAGGATGAACCCGTTCGGCACGCTGGCAGCGCCTGCGGTGCACGACATCGCGTCGGCTTCCGACAACCGGCCGTGCTGGATCATCGCTCGGGCAAGGCCGCTCAGCGCGGCCTGGGGATTCGCTGCCATGTACCGCTCTTAACTGACGGACGCCCGATGTTGCATGCGAGCCATCTTCTTGTAAAGATTTGCAACGTCAGACGCCTGCCGGGAGCGCAGCGGCGGCGGCGCAGTGGCAGCGAGTTCAATTTGCGCGACCGAGGACGACCTCGAGGACGAAGCGGCTGCCGACATAGGCCAGCACCAGCATGAAGAAGCCCGCCAGCGTCCAGCGCAGCGCGACGCGACCGCGCCAGCCGCGCACCCAGCGCCCGACGAGCAGCGCGCCGAACAGCAGCCACGAGATGATCGCGAAAACGGTCTTGTGGTCCAGCCGGAACGGCTGGCCGAACAGCGCTTCGGAGAACACCACTCCCGAACTGACCGTCAGCGTCAGCAGGATGAAGGCGATGCCGATCAGGCGGAACAGCAGCGTTTCCATCGTCAACAGCGGCGGGAGGTTGGAGAGCGTGCGCGTCAGGCGGCCGCTGTGCAGCTGCCGCTCCGCGACTGCCATCAGCGTCGCATGCAGCGCCGCGAGCGTGAACAGGCTGTAAGCGAGCATCGAGATGATGAAGTGCGCCCGAAACATCGCCGAGCCGGCGTTGGCAAGGACGTGCTCGCCGGGGAAAAGCAGCGCCAGCAAGCTGCCGGCAACTCCCGCGGCGATGACCATCGCATGGAGGCCCTCGAGGCGGGCATAAAATGTTTCGACCCAGTAGAAGCAGATCGCGAGCCACACGACCAGCGATACCGCCAGCCCGAATCCGAAATGCATCGCCTCGCCGGGGAACAGCGCCCCGCGCAGCGCCAGTCCGTGGGCCGCCAGCGCGCCCAGCAGGGTCACGCGCTCCAGCGTCGACATGCCTTCCCGGGGCTTTGCTGCCGGCATCTGCTGGCGGCGCCACAGCCAGATGCCGAGGATCGCGTACAGCGACGCGGCCAGTAGATGAAGTAGAATCGTCTGCATAGATTTTCATAGTTTACTCCATGGGCGAGGGCCCCAGCCAACATGCTCGACAATCTCACTCAGCGTCTGTCCCGGGTCGTCAAGACCCTGCGCGGGCAAGCCCGGCTCACCGAGGACAACATCCAGGAAGCGATGCGCGAAGTCCGTCTCGCGCTGCTCGAAGCGGACGTCGCGCTGCCGGTGGTCAAGGACTTCGTCGCCCGCGTCCGCGAAAAGGCGGTCGGCCAGGAAGTCATCGGCTCGCTCACGCCGGGCCAGGCGCTGGTCGGCGTCGTCCATGACGAACTCAAGACGCTAATGGGCGGCGCCCATGTCGGGCTGAACCTCGCGACGCAGCCGCCGGCCGTGGTCCTGATGGCCGGCCTGCAGGGCGCGGGCAAGACCACTACTACCGGCAAGCTCGGCAAGCTGCTGCACGAGCGGATGAAGAAAAAAGTGCTCGCGGTTTCGGCCGACGTGTACCGCCCCGCGGCGATCGAGCAGTTGAAAGCAGTGTCGGCGCAGGCCGGCATCGACTTCTTCCCGTCGACGCCGGACCAGAAGCCGGTCGATATCGCGCTCGCAGCGATCGATCATGCGCGCCGCCATTATTACGACGTCGTGCTGCTCGACACCGCCGGCCGCCTCGCGATCGACGCGGCGATGATGGACGAGATCAAGGCGCTGCACGCGGCAGCCCGGCCGATCGAGACGCTGTTCGTCGTCGATGCGATGCTCGGCCAGGACGCGGTGAATACTGCCCGCGCGTTCAACGAAGCCTTGCCGCTGACGGGCGTCGTGCTGACGAAGCTCGACGGCGACGCGCGCGGCGGCGCCGCGCTGTCGGTGCGGCACGTCACCGGCAAACCGCTGAAATTCGCCGGCGTCGGCGAGAAACTCAGCGGGCTCGAGGAGTTTCATCCCGAGCGGATGGCGAGCCGCATTCTCGGCATGGGCGACATCCTCGGCCTCGTCGAGGACGCACGACGCGGCGTCGACGAGGACAAAGCGCGCGCTTTCGCGCAGAAGCTCAAGACCGGCAAGGGCTTCGACCTCAACGACTTCAAGGAGCAGATCGCACAGATGCGCAAGATGGGCGGTCTGTCGTCGATGATGGAAAAGCTGCCGGCGCAGTTTGCGCAGGCCGCCGGCAAGCTGCAGGGCGGAGGCGAGGAAAAGGCGATCGGACGCATCGAAGGCATCATCAACTCGATGACCGCGGCCGAACGCGCGAAGCCGGAAATCCTCAAGGCGAGCCGCAAGCGGCGCATCGCTGCAGGCGCCGGCGTCACGGTCCAGGAAGTCAACCGCCTGCTGAACCAGTTCGAGCAGACGCAGAAGATGATGAAACAATTCTCCAAGGGCGGCATGCAGAAGATGATGCGGGGCATGAAAGGCATGCTGCCCGGCATGATGCGCTGAGCCGGCCGCACGCGCGATGAGCGAAATCCTGATTGCCTTCGGCCGCGCGCTGCGCAGCCTTACCCGCCGCGGCGTGCTGGTGCATCTGCTGTGGCCGAGCGTCGTCGCGCTGCTGCTGTGGATCGGGATCGCAGTCTTCCTGTGGACACCGGTCGTCGAAGGCATCATGGCGTGGATCGACAGTTGGGCGTTCGCGCGCGACTGGCTGACCGGGTCCGAAATCGGTGCCGCGACGGTGCTGACGCTGGTGAAGATCGCGCTGGTGCTCGCGTTGCTGCCGCTGGTGTATGTGACGGCCGCGCTGCTGGTCGCGGTGTTTGCGTTGCCGATGATCCTCGAGCGCGTCGCGGCGCGCGATTACGCGGATCTCGAGCGGCGAAAGGGCGGATCGAACCTGGGCAGCGCGTGGAATGCGCTGGTCGCCGGCTTGCTGTTTCTGCTCGGCCTGCTTCTTTCGTTGCCGTTCTGGCTGATCCCCGGCGTCGGCATCGTGGTTTCGCTGGTGCTGACTGCGTGGCTCAACCAGCGCGCGTTCGGTTACGACGCGCTGATGCTGCACGCCGACCGCGAGGAACTGGCGCGATTGCCGCAGGTGCTGCGCCCGCCGATGTTGCTGCTCGGCGGCAGTTGCGCGCTCCTGGCGTATGTGCCGCTCGTCAATCTGCTGGCTCCGGCGTTCTGCGGCCTGGCTTTCGTGCATTTCATGCTCGAATCCTTGCGTCGCGAACGCATCGCGCGCGGCGTCACGGTGCTCGACGCGCTGCCCGGCGCTCCGTCATAGGGGAGTCCGCGATGGTTTTCGGCGCAGTCATCATCGGTGACGAGATCCTGTCCGGGCGACGGACCGACAAGCATCTTCCGAAGCTCATCGAACTGTTGGCCGTTCGCGGGCTCAAGCTCGGCTGGGCGCGATATGTCGGCGACGCGGCGCCGCGTCTCGTCGACACGCTGCGCGAAACTTTCGCGAGCGGCGACATCGTGTTCAGCTTCGGCGGCATCGGCGCGACGCCGGACGACCGCACGCGGCAAGCGGCCGCGGCGGCGCTGGGAGTGGAACTGGCGCTGCATCCGCAAGCCGAAGCGCTGATAAGCGAGCGCTTCGGCAACGAGATCAACGCGCACCGGCTGCAGATGGGGATGTTTCCGGTCGGGGCCGAAATCGTGCCGAATGCCTATAACCGCATCCCCGGGTTTTCGATCCGAAACCACTTTTTCGTGCCCGGCTTTCCCGTCATGGCGTGGCCGATGGTCGAGTGGGTGCTCGATACGCGGTTTCACGCCCTGCACCATGCCGACGACTACATCGAGGAAGCGATCACGGTATGGGACGCGTACGAGGGCCAGCTCATCGACCTGATGGAAACCGTCACGGCCGGCTATCCGGACGCGACGCTGTTCAGTCTGCCGACGGTCGCTGTCTCGGGTGAGCGACGCTCGATCGAGCTCGGCATGAAAGGTGCTGCCGCGTGCGTCGCCGCCGCGATGGCGCAGATCCGGCTGGAAGTGTCGGCGCGCGGCTACGAGTGGCAGGACAAGTGTTGAAACCGCGATCGTCGCGTGGTCCGGCCGCAACCGAGGAACCGCGCGTGATCCAGCTCGCGGGACAGGACGTGCCGTATGTGCTGCGCCGCTCGGTGCGCCGCACTTTCGCACTGCAGATCGATCATCGCGGCGTCAAAGTGGCAGTGCCGCAGCCCGCGCGCGAAGTGGATGTCGAACGTTTCATCACCGGGCACCAGGACTGGCTGCTCGGCAAAATCGCAGCCCGTCAGGCGCAGGCCGGGACGCTGCCGTTCGAGCCGGTTGACGGCGCGTGCCTGCCGGTGCTCGGCGAAAGCTGTCGCCTGCGTGTCGGCGAGCCCGGGCGCTCGTCGTACTGGCGACAAAGTCCCGATGGCACTGAAGAACTCGTCCTCGGGAAGACGCGCGATCCGCGCGGCGCGCTCACGCGCGCATTGCGCAAGCGTGCGTTGCCGTGGTTTGCCGAGCGTGTCGCCGCTTACTGCCTCTGGCTCGGGCGCAGCACGCCGCCCGTCCGGTTGTCGTCGGCGCGAACGCGCTGGGGCAGCTGCAGCTCGGTCAGCGGCATTCGCCTGCACTGGCGGCTGATCCATCTGCCTCCCGAACTCATCGACTACGTCGTCGCCCACGAGGTGGCGCATCTGGTCGAAATGAATCACTCGCCGCGATTCTGGGCCGTGGTCGCGCGGCTTTATCCCGACTGGAAAACAGCTCGCACCCGGCTGCGCGCGGCCGGACGTGCGCTGCCTCTCATCGAGCCCGGAAGCGGTGACGAAACCCTGAACGAAGACTGAGGACTGCCGATGCGAATCCTTCACACGATGCTGCGAGTGGGCGATCTGGACCGTTCGATCGCGTTCTACACTGAAGTTCTCGGCATGCGCCTGCTGCGTCGCCAAGACTATCCGGAAGGAAAATTCACGCTCGCCTTCGTCGGCTACGGCGACGAGGGCGACAGCGCGGTGATCGAGCTCACGCATAACTGGGACGTCTCGACCTATGAACTCGGCAACGGATTCGGCCACATCGCGCTGGCGGTCCCCGATGCCCGGCGGGCGTGCGACGAGATCCGCGCGCGCGGCGGAAAAGTCGTGCGCGAAGCCGGCCCGATGAAGCATGGCAACACCGTGATCGCGTTCGTCGAGGATCCGGACGGCTACAAGATCGAACTGATCCAGCGCGCCTGAACTCGCCTGCGTCAGGCCGCGCGGCGAATTGCCGCCGTTTCCTCGTCGAACGCTCCTGCCGCAGCTCGACTCTTGTCCGAGCGTGCCCCGGTCGCACGGGTCGGTCACGCGAATCCTTCGCGCTGCAACGGCGACGTCGCAGCTGCTGCGACGTGCAGCCGACCGCCCGCACTGCCAGTAATGGGCAGTTGAATCGGCGGAAGCTGTCGACCATCCTGAAGACATTGGCCGCGATGTGCTTCTCCCGGCGACTGCGTGAGCGGAACTCTTCCAACGTTCGCAGGTGTCCACGCTTGCAGCAGGCGCGACCGGTAACGGAGTGCCAGTGACAGGAAGTTTCCCATGTCCGATCCGACCTCAAGCGAGCGCCGCGAACATAATGCCAGCGAGGAATCGCGCCTCCACCAGATGCTGGTGGAGCTGCTGGAGAAAGCCGACGTGCGAATCGGTGGCGATCGTCCCTGGGATATCCGCGTCTTCGACGCCAAGCTTCCCGAGCGGGTTTTTTCGATGGGCAACGTGGGTCTCGGCGAAGCTTACATGGATGGCCACTGGGAAGCGGACCAGCTCGACGAGTTCTTCAGCCATATCCTGCGTGCCCACCTCGACCGGAAAGTCCAACCGCTGCGCCTGGCATTCCATGCGTTGCGCACCCGCCTGCTCAACCGACAAAGCCTGAAGCGGGCCTGGCGAGTGGGCGAGGCCCATTACGATCTCGGCAACGATTTCTACGCGGCGATGCTCGATCCGCGCATGACCTACAGTTGCGCCTACTGGGAGGGCGCAAGCGACCTCGCGCAGGCGCAGGAAGCCAAGCTCGATCTCATTTGCCGCAAGCTCGGCCTCGAACCCGGCATGCGGCTGCTCGACCTCGGGTGTGGCTGGGGCAGCCTGATGGGCTATGCCGCGGAGCGCTACGGGGTCGAGTGCATCGGAATCACCGTATCGAAGGAGCAGGCCGCGTGGGCGCAGCAGCGCTACGCCGGCTTGCCGCTGGAGTTTCGCCTGCAGGACTACCGGTCGGTCAACGAGCGCTTCGACCGCATCGCCAGCGTCGGCATGTTCGAGCACGTCGGACGCAAGAACTACCGCACTTTCATGGAAGTCGCGCGACGTTGTCTCGTCGACGACGGATTGTTCCTGCTTCACACGATCGGCAAGAACCAGCGCGACGTTGTTTCCGACGCGTGGGTCGACAAATACATTTTCCCCAACGGCGAGCTTCCGTCGCTCGGCCAGATCGGCGACGCCGTCGACGATCTCTTCGTCGTCGAGGACTTGCACAATTTCGGCGCCGACTATGACAGGACGCTGATGGCGTGGTATCGCAACTTCGAAGCGGCGTGGCCACGCTTCCGGGGCCGGCTCGGTGAGCGCTTTCGCCGCATGTGGCGTTACTACCTGCTGTCCTGCGCCGGCGCATTCCGAGCCCGCGACATACAACTGTGGCAGTGGGTATTTTCGCCGGAAGGCGTCCCTGGAGGATACCGGCGCCCGGCAACGATACGGCGGCAGGAGGCGGCGCGTGGATGAACGCGGTAAATGCGTCGACGCGCGGATTGGCAATCGCCGAAAGCACAACGCCAACCCCGAAGGATTGGCGCAAGTGCTCGATTCTAATGGTGGGCCCAGCAGGACTCGAACCTGCAACCAAAGGATTATGAGTCCTCTGCTCTAACCATTGAGCTATGGGCCCGGAAAGGAGGTGGATTGCCCGTCGCGGGGACGGGCGAGGAGGACGATCAGGCGTCGCTGTCGAGGAAGCTGCGCAGCCGCTCGGAACGGCTCGGGTGGCGCAGCTTGCGCAACGCCTTGGCTTCGATCTGGCGGATGCGTTCGCGAGTGACGTCGAACTGCTTGCCGACTTCCTCGAGCGTGTGGTCGGTGTTCATTTCGATGCCGAAACGCATGCGCAGCACTTTCGCTTCACGCGCGGTCAGCGAGTCGAGCACTTCACCGGTCGCGTCGCGCAGGCTCGAGTACATCGCGGCGTCGGCCGGGGCGAGGGTCGCCTGGTCCTCGATGAAGTCGCCCAGGTGCGAATCGTCGTCGTCGCCGATCGGCGTTTCCATCGAGATCGGTTCCTTGGAGATCTTCATGATCTTGCGGATCTTCTCCTCGGGCATCTCCATTTTCTCGGCGAGCGTCGCCGGATCGGGTTCCTGGCCGGTTTCCTGCAGGATCTGGCGGCTGATCCGGTTCATCTTGTTGATCGTCTCGATCATATGCACCGGGATGCGGATCGTGCGCGCCTGGTCGGCGATCGAGCGCGTGATCGCCTGGCGGATCCACCACGTCGCGTAGGTCGAGAATTTGTAGCCGCGGCGGTATTCGAACTTGTCCACGGCTTTCATCAGGCCGATGTTGCCTTCCTGGATCAGGTCGAGGAATTGCAAACCGCGATTCGTGTATTTCTTCGCAATCGAAATCACGAGGCGCAAGTTGGCCTCCGTCATTTCGCGCTTCGCGCGGCGCATCTTCGCTTCGCCGGTGGACATCTGGCGGTTGATGTCCTTGAGTTCCTTCAGCGGAATGCCGATGCGCGTCTGCAGGTCGATCAGTTTCTGCTGTTCCTCGAGCACCGCAGGATGCACCCGCATCAGGCCTTCGGCGTAGTTCTTGCCGGCGCCGATTTCGTCCTTCAGCCAGTCGAGATCGATCTCGCGGCCGGGAAACACCTTGATGAAGTGCTGGCGCGGCATGCCGGCTCGGTCGACGCACAATTGCAGGATGTGGCGCTCATGACCGCGGACCTGTTCGACCATGTGGCGCACCGAGTCGCACAGCCGCTCGATCGACTTCGCGGTGAAGCGGATGTTCAGCAGTTCGCCGGAAATCTGTTGCTGCAGATCGAGGTACGCGCGGTCCTGCGAGCCTCCTGCGGCGAGCACCGCCATCTTCCGCTCGTGCAGCTCGCGGATCGTCGTGAAACGCACCAGCGCGTCGTTCTTCAGCTGCAGCAGCGTCGCGGCGTTCGCTGCAGCTTCCTTGTCTTCGTCGCTTTCGTCGTCGTCGTCGCCGCCGACGTCTTCGCTCTCGACTTCCTCGTCCGCGGCACTTTCGTCATCGGCCGCCTCGACCGCCGGCGCCTCGACCGCCTGGGCCGCGTTCGGGTCGATGAGCCCGTCGATCAGCTCGTCGATGCGCATCTCGTCGCGAGCGACCTTGTCGGTGATCTCGAGCATTTCGGCGATCGTCGTCGGACACGCGGAAATGGCCTGGACCATGTGACGCAGGCCGTCCTCGATCCGCTTCGCGATCTCGATTTCGCCTTCGCGAGTGAGCAGTTCGACGGTGCCCATTTCGCGCATGTACATGCGCACCGGATCGGTCGTGCGGCCGAACTCGGAGTCGACCGACGACAAGGCCTGTTCGGCCTCTTCCTCGGCGACGTCTTCGTCGACACTGCTCGGCACCGCGTCCGACATCAGCAGGTCTTCGGCAGCCGGTGCCTCGTCGAAGACGCGGATGCCCATGTTGTTGAACGTCGCGATGATGCCTTCGATCTGCTCGGCGTCGGCGACATCGTCCGGGAGATGGTCGCTGATCTCGGCGTACGTGAGATAGCCGCGCTCCTTGCCGAGCGTGATCAGGGTCTTTAGGCGGGTGCGGCGAACCTCGGCGTCGAGAGGCGCCACTTGCGGGCCTTCAGCTACCAACACTCCTTTGTCTTTGGCTCTGGAAGCTCGTCCCTTCGGGCTGTCCTTGCGCGAATCCTTGGTTTTTTCGCGGGCCATGGTACTCCTTGGTTCGGGCGGGAAATGAATTGGGTAACCTGCAATGGTACTAAAAATCTTGGACTTTGCCGAGATTGACGAGGTTCATTTTTTCGATTAAGAGCGCCGCAAGCCGGCGCCGCTCGATCGGCGACAGACCGGATTCGCGCTCCCGGGCGGTCAGCCCGTCAATTTCACGGGCGATCGCGTCGGCGTGCAGTTTGCGCAGCGTGTCTTCGAAAAGTATCTCGACGACCGCATCGTCGAACTCCGCGTCGACAAGTTCGCCTGCGGTCGTCGCGAGCGTTTCCCCGTGCGGGGTTTCGCGGAAGCGTTCGACCAGGGCGCCGAGCCCAAGGTTCGCGGCGAGATCGCCAGTGCTTGTCGCGTCAATGATTGCGACCAGCGCTTCGCCCTCGGCGTTCATTGTCGGGACGAGGTCGACCGGCAGTCGCGCCGCCAGGGCGGGGTGCTGGAGCACGAGCCGCAAGAGCGTGCCCACGGTCGAAGGGGGCTTGCGGCGCGGCCGCATTCCTGGGGTCGAACGGCGCGGCGCGGCGGCGGCAGGGCGATAGCCGGGAGCGACGGTGGGATGCTCGCCGGGCCCTTCGCGGCCGTCCTCCGAGAGCCCATACGCCCGCTCGATTTCGCTCTGGCTGAACTGGCTTGCCTCGGCGATCGACTTCACGATCTGCAGCCGCAGCATTGGCGCGGTGATCCGCGTGACGAGCGGTTTCGCTTCGTGGACGAGTCGTGCACGCCCTTCTGCGCTGTCGAGCGCGCAGTCCGCCTGCAGTTCGCGCAGCAGGAAAGTCGTCAGCGTCGTTGCGGCGTCAGCGGCCTGGCGGAACGCTTCGGCACCATGAGCGCGCACGAACGAATCCGGGTCGTGTTGCTCGGGCAGGAACAGGAAGGCGAGGGTGACGTCGTCGCGCAGCGCTTCGAGCGACGATTCGAGCGCCCGTCGAGCGGCCTTGCGCCCCGCCGCGTCGCCGTCGAAGCAGAACACGATGCGTCGGGACTGGCGCAGCAGCACATTGATGTGGTGCGTCGTCGTCGCGGTGCCGAGCGTCGCGACCGAATTGCCGATGCCGTGCTGGGCGAGCGCCACGACGTCCATGTAGCCTTCGACGACGATTACATGGCCCGCGTGGCGGATCGGTTTCTGCGCCTGGAGCAGCCCGTAGAGCTCGCGGCCTTTTTCGAACAGCGGGGTTTCCGGCGAGTTCAGGTACTTCGGTTCGCCGCTGTCGAGAACCCGTCCACCGAACGCGATGACGCTCCCGCGCCGGTCCTGGATCGGGAACATGATGCGGTTGCGGAAGCGGTCGTAGCGTCGCCCGGCTTCATTCTCGATCACGAGGCCGGCTTCGAGCAGTGGCTTCGCATCGTAGTCCGGGAAGCTGCTGGACAAGCCCTGCCAGTCGTCGGGCGCAAAGCCGATGCCGAAGCGCGCCGCGATTTCACCGCTGACGCCGCGTCTTTTAAGGTACTCGATCGCCGCGGAGGCCTGCCTGAGCTGGTCGCGGTAGTGCCGCGCCGCGACGCTCATCGCCTCGATCAGCGCTGCGTAAGCGGGATCCGCGTCGGTGCGCGGAGTCGGGCCACGTTCCTGCGGGACCTGCAGGCCCGCCTGGGTGGCGAGTTCCTTGACTGCCTCGACGAACGGCAGCCCGCTGTATTCCATCAGGAATCCGACGGCACTGCCGTGGGCGCCACAGCCGAAGCAGTGGTAGAACTGCTTGGTCGGGCTGACCGAGAACGACGGCGACTTCTCGCCGTGGAACGGGCAGCAGGCGAAGTAGTTGGCGCCGCCTTTTTTCAGCGGCAGGTGGCGCTCGATGACGTCGACGATGTCGACCCGGGCGAGCAGATCCTGAATGAACGACTGCGGAATCATGACTGGGCGCGGGCCCGCCCGCGGGGGCGGCAGCCAATCAGCTCGCCAGCCTCGCGCGCACCCGGCGCGACGCTTCAGTCATGTCGGCACGGCCCGCCAGGCGTGGCTTCAGCAGCGCCATGACGCGTCCCATGTCAGCGGGACCGGTGGCGCCGGCTTCGCCGACGGCGGCGGCAATCGCCTCTTCGAGTTCGGCGTCGGACAGCGGCTCGGGGAGATAGGCCGACAACACCGCGATCTCGAAGCGTTCGGCGGCAGCCAGTTCCGGCCGATTGGCGCCTTCGTACTGGGTGGCTGCGTCGCGCCGTTGCTTGACCAGTTTTTCAACCGTCGCGGTGATCGCAGCATCGTCGAGTTCGACCCGCTCGTCGATCTCGCGCTGCTTGACCGCCGCGAGCAGCAGGCGGACTGCGGACAGGCGTGCGCTATCCTTCGCACGCAGCGCCGCCTTCATGTCGTCCTGGATGCGTTCCTTGAGAGACATGATGTACTCCAGTTCGAAAATGCAAAAGCCACGCCGGGCACGAACCCTATGATTCGTGCCCGGCGTGGTGTCGGCCGGCTGAACCGGTGACGGATCAGTACAGCTTCGGCGGCAGAGTCTGGCTGCGCAGGCGCTTGTGGTTGCGCTTGACCGCGGCGGCCGACTTGCGCTTGCGTTCCGCGGTAGGCTTTTCGTAGAACTCGCGGGCGCGAAGCTCAGTCAGCAAACCGGTTTTTTCGATGGTGCGCTTGAAGCGGCGAATGGCGACTTCAAACGGCTCGTTTTCCTTGACGCGAATACCCGGCATTGCGAACGTCCTTGTGTGTCTTGTAGGCGGAAAAACGCGGATTATAACGACTGGCAGACGCCAAGCCAAGCACAAACTTCGACCGGGCACACCAGACGGGCCGTTAGAATAGGCGCCTGTGCGAACGTGCCGTCCAAATGGTGGGGTGATGAAAATACTGGGAATCGAGACTTCGTGCGACGAAACGGGTGTGGCGATCTTCGACACTGTGGCCGGTTTGCTCGGGCATTGCGTCCATACCCAGGTCGCGCTGCATGCCGCGTATGGTGGTGTCGTGCCGGAGCTCGCGTCGCGCGATCATATCCGCCGCCTGCCGCTGCTCGTGAAGCAGACGCTGGAGGCGGCCGGCTGCGAGCTGTCGCAACTCGATGCGGTCGCTTACACGGCAGGGCCGGGGCTTGCCGGGGCGCTGCTCGTCGGCGCGAGCTTCGCCGAGTCGCTCGGAGTGGCGCTCGCTGTGCCGGTTTTGCCCATTCATCATCTCGAGGGGCACCTGCTGTCCCCGTTGCTCGCCGCCGATCCGCCGGCGTTTCCGTTTGTCGCGTTGCTCGTGTCCGGCGGCCATACCCAGTTGATGCGGGTGTCGGGCGTGGGGGAATATGCCCTGCTCGGAGAATCGGTGGACGATGCGGCCGGAGAGGCGTTCGACAAGACGGCGAAGCTCCTCGGGCTCGGCTACCCGGGCGGGCCGCAACTGGCCGCGTTGGCCGAGCGTGGGCAGACGGGCCGTTTTCGCCTGCCGCGTCCGATGCTGCGTTCGGGCGATCTCGATTTCAGCTTCAGCGGACTCAAGACCGCGGTCCTCAACGTCGTGTCGGCGCCGACGTGGCGGGCCGAGGATGTCGCCGACCTGGCGGCGGATTTCCAGGCGGCGGTGGCCGACGTGCTGTGCGCGAAGGCGCTGCGTGCGCTCGAGCAGACCGGCTTGGCCCGGCTCGTCGTGGCGGGCGGAGTGGGGGCCAATCGCCATCTGCGCGAGCGACTCGATGCCGCGATGCGGCGCAAGGGTTGGCGAGTGTATTACCCGGAACCCGAACTGTGCACCGATAACGGCGCGATGATCGCGTTCGCCGGCGCGCTGCGCGTCGCTGCGGGGCAGCGCGGGGGCGAAATCCCGGCAGTGCGAGTGTTTCCTCGCTGGCCTCTGGCCGAGCTGCATTCACCCGTTCGGACGTGAGCAAAAGGCGGCTCTGACAGGCGTCGGTGCGCGGGGGGGCATTGCAGTGCGACCACCGGGGATCAACTCTTGCTTGCGCCGATCTTGCTTTCGGACCCGTTCATCAGTTTTCGTATGTTCGGGGCGTGGCGCCACACCAGGAGGCCGGCGATCAGCGCGAGCACGGCGACCGTCGGGGTGGTGCCCAGCAGAACGGCGCCCGAAATCGGCGTGATCGCTGCAGCGGCGAGCGCCGCTGCGGACGAATAGCGGGTCAGGACCGCGACCGCGAGCCACACGAGGAGCGCGCTGAGCGCGACCCAAGCATTGATCCCGGCTAGCACGCCGAGTGCGGTCGCCACGCCCTTGCCGCCGCGGAAGCGCAGGAACACGCTGAAGACATGGCCGAGAAACGCCGCCAACCCGGCCAGCGCTGCTTCGACTGGCGGAAAACCCAGCTTCGCCGCCGCCCATACGGCGAGCCACCCCTTCGCGCAGTCGCCGACCAGCGTCAGCAGGGCCGCAGCCTTGTTGCCGCTGCGCAGGACATTGGTTGCACCGGGGTTGCCGGAGCCGTAGCGGCGAGGGTCCGCAAGTCCGAACAGGCGGCTCGAAACGATGGCGAACGGGGTCGAGCCGAGTGCGTACGCGGCGAGCAATAACAGGAGGAAATTCATTTTTTCACCTAGAATTGCCGGAATTCTAATCGGGAAACAGCATGGATTTCATCTTCATCGAGGAGCTGCGCGTGCAGGCGTGGGTAGGCATCTATCCCCGTGAAAAGGCCGTCCCCCAGCCGGTCGAGCTGAATCTGACTTTCGGCGTGCCGGATTCCGCGGCCGAAAATGACGACATCGCGGGGACGATCAACTACGCGGACGTGATCGAACGAATCCGGAAGGAATTGGCCGAGCGCCATTTCAATCTGATCGAGACGCTCGGAGAGTTCGTCGTGAAGCTGCTATTCGACGAATTCGGCGCGCCGTGGGTCAAGATCCGCATCGCGAAGATCGGCGTGAAGAAAGGCGTGCGTCGTGTCGGCGTGTATATCCAGCGGGGACGCGAAGGAGTCTCGCTCCCGGCCACTGCAATCTGAAAGGTGATCGTGGCGCGCCCGTTAAAGAGGCGCCACGACGGGTTATTTTTCGGCAGCGATCTCGAGTTCCACGAGGGGCTTTTCCTGGGCAAGCCAATCCACGACCCATTGCGGTTTTCTGCCGCGCCCGCTCCAGCCGACCGACGGATTTTCCGGGTGGCGGTACTTCGCCGGAATCGGGCTGTTTTTCTTCGCTGCGGGTTTCGCTTTCCGCTTGCCGGGGCTGCGCTTGTCCTCGCTCGCCGGAGCGCTTCCGATAAGGTCGGTGAGCGACAGGCCTTCGTCCGCCGCCATCTTCTGCATTTTCTTGATCAGTTCGCGGCGCGTGTTATCGCTGCGCCGGCGGATTTCCGTTTCTACCTTCGACTGCAGGCGGCGCAATTCGGTCAGCGACAAAGTGGCCAAGTCCATGATCTCTCCAGATATCGAGGGTGGTTAGTTATGAAGGCAATGAATCGGGGATGAAATGCCAAACCGCATGCTCGCGATTATTGCCGATTATTTTGCCAGTAAATCCGGAGAATTAAAACGTTGCGGACGAATGCGACCTAGATTCCGGCGCTGACGAGCCGGGGCTGCAATACTCGCAGTATTTCCTGCGGAGATATTCCGAGCAGGAATCCCCGCCGACCGCCGTTGATATAGACGAGCGGAAGATCGACGATCGAGTTTTCCATGAACACCGGCAGGCGTTTTCGCATCCCGAAAGGAGAAGTGCCGCCGACGAGATAACCCGAATGACGATTCGCGACTTCCGGAGTGCAGGGCTCGATGCGTTTGCGGCCGGCTTGCCGTGCGAGTTCCTTCGTCGCTACTTTCCGGTCGCCATGCATCAATACGACCAACGGCGCGCCGCTGTCGTCTTCCATTACCAGCGTCTTGACGACCGCATGTTCGTCGACACCCAGTTCCCGGGCCGACACTTTCGTTCCGCCATGAGGTTCGTAGGTGTAGAGATGCGTCGTATAGGCCACGCGATGCTGTTTAAGAAAACGGGTGGCCGGCGTTTCCGGTGCGTGATGTTCGGTTCTGCTCACCGGGTTGCCTCGAACGCGAGAAGCCAGCGCTTGGCGTCGATCAGGTAGCCTCCCGATGCGCCGGCAAATCCACCGATGCCTGCTGCCGATACGACACGATGGCAGGGAATCACGAGGGGAAACGGGTTTGCCCGGCACGCCTGGCCGACCGCCCGGGCGGCGCTGGCGAGCGCCTTCGAAAGATGTGCGTACTGCCGCGTCTCGCCGCGCGGAATCGCCGCGATCGCGTCCCATACCCGCTGCTGAAACAACGTGCCACGCGTCGCCAGGGGCAGGTCGAAAGGGTGGTCCGGGTCTTCCAGCCAGGCGTGGATCTGCCCGGCCGCGCGCTCGGCGAGCGCGCAATCAGGAGGCATTGCGGGCGTGCCCGGGGGAAGGAAGACGAGCTCGTGAATGACGTTTCCCGCAGTCCGGATGCCGAATGCGCCGAACGGCACGGCGAGGATTGCGGCGAACGGGTCGCCGGATGAAGCGGTCGGAGTGAGGTTCATGGTCCGCGATGCAGTGTCGAGAGAGATTCAGGACCCGCGCGGCCACCGCAGGCTTCCGGTTGTCGGGACCTCGCCCGCGACCGCGCGACGACGTGCGCGACGAGCGGTCGCGTGCGGCAGCCTTTCGGGACGCGGGCGCAGAAGGCGAGGCGCGGCACGTAGCCTTTTTAGCCGCGGACTTCCCCGTTGCCGAAGACGATCCATTTCTGGCTCGTCAGCCCGTCGAGTCCGACCGGGCCGCGGGCGTGAATCTTGTCCGTCGAGATGCCGATTTCCGCCCCGAGGCCGTATTCGAAGCCGTCGGCGAAGCGCGTCGAAGCATTCACCATGACCGAGGACGAGTCCACCTCGCGCAGGAAGCGCATCGCGCTGGTGTAGTTTTCGGTGACGATCGCTTCGGTATGGCCCGAACTGTAGGTGTTGATATGCGCGATCGCGTCGTCGAGGTCGGCAACCACTTTCACCGCAATGACGGGTGCGAGATATTCCTCCGACCAGTCCTGCTCGCTCGCGGCGCGCAACTTGTCCGCAGCGATGCCGTCTGCGCGCAGGATCGCCAGCGATTGTTCGCACCCGCGCATCTCGACGCCTTTCGCCGCGAGCATCCGGCCGATTTCCGGCAGCAGGCGCGGCGCGACCTCGCGGGCGACGAGCAATGATTCCGCCGTGTTGCAGGTGCCGTAGCGCTGCGTCTTGGCGTTTTCGACGATCGGCACGACTTTCGCCACATCGGCATCGCGGTCGATATAGACGTGGCAGTTGCCGTCAAGGTGCTTGATGACCGGCACCCGCGCTTCTTTCGAAATGCGTTCGATCAGGCCTTTGCCGCCGCGCGGAACGATGACATCGACGAACTCGGGCATCGTGATGAGGTGGCCGACCGCGGCACGGTCGGTGATCTCGACGACCTGCACCGAAGTTTCCGGCAACCCGGCAGCGGAGAGTCCTGTCCTGACGCACTGCGCGATCGCCTGGTTGCAATGCAGCGCTTCCCTGCCGCCGCGCAGGATCGCGGCGTTGCCGGACTTGAGGCACAGCGCCGCGGCGTCGGCGGTCACGTTGGGGCGCGCTTCGTAGATGATGCCGATGACCCCGAGCGGCACGCGCATCTTGCCGACCTGAATGCCGGACGGGCGGCGCTTGACATCGGTGATCTCGCCGACCGGGTCGGGCAGTCCTGCGACCTGTTCGAGCCCTTCGGCCATCGCCTCGACGCCCTTCGAGGTCAGGGTGAGGCGATCGATCAGCGCCGCTTCGAGTCCGGCGGCGCGCGCCTCGTCGAGGTCGCGCGCGTTCGCCGCGAGCAGCGCCTCCGCCTGTTGCCGAATCGCCGCGGCCATCGCGATGAGCGCGGCGTTCTTGTCGGCGGTCGAAGCGGCCGCGAGCACGCGCGAGGCGGCGCGTGCGTCGCGACCCAGAGTCTGCATGTAGTCGTGGATGTCCATCGGATTCTCGATGTTGCCGTGCAAAAGAAGATTAAAGCATCGATCGGCCGGCGCCTGCCAGTGCGCACGTCCGCACTGAGGCGACCTGACCGGTCAGCGCCGTGCGAGCCGCAGTGCCAATTGCAGGAACTCGTCCCACACGTTGCCCGGAGCGAGTCCCTTGATGATGCGGTCGATCTTCGCCGCGTGCAGCAGCGCCGCGCGAAGCGTGCCGGTCCGAACCCGCGCAAGCGCGCTGCTTAACGCGTGCTTGCGCCGTTCGTCGAAGATTCGTTCGGCCTTGAACAGCGCGGCAAGAGGCTGGCCGGCAGCTTTTCCTGCCGCTAGCGTGGCCAGCATCCTGATTTCGTGCGCGAGTGCCCACAGCACCAGCGGCGGTGCCGCGCCTTCGCCCTGCAGGCCTTCGAGGAGACGTGTGCACCGCACCGGATCGCCTTCGACGAGCGCGTCGCGCAGCTTGGCAATGTCGTAGCGCGCGACGTTCAACACCGCATTCTGGACATCCTCGAGGCTGAGGTTTCCTTCCGCGTGGAGCAAACCGAGCTTGAGGATTTCCTGGTGCGCAGCGAGCAGATTGCCTTCGACGTGGTCGGCGATGAACGCGAGCGCTTCCGGGCTTGCCGTCTGCTTTTGCAGCGCCAGCCGGGCGGCGATCCATTCTCCCAGGCGTTCGCGCTCCGGGGCGTTGAGTTCGACCGTCACGCCCGTTTGCGTCAACGCGGTGAACCACGCCGTCTTGCGCGTCGCCCAGTCGATCTCGGGCAGCGTGATCAGCGTCACGATCCCGTCGGCGAGGCCGCGCGCATAACGCTGAAGCGCGTCGCCGCCGTCGCGTCCGGGTTTCCCGCCGGGAATGCGCAGGTCGATCAGCTTCGAACCACCGAACAGCGACAGATTTCCTGCAGCGGCGCTGAGGCTTTCCCACCGGAAACCCTGTCCGACGACCAGCGTTTCGCGCTCGTCGAAACCTTGCCGGCGCGCTGCCGCGCGTACGAGGTCAGCGGATTCGAGCACCAGCAACGGTTCGTTGCCATGCAGCAGGTAGAGTGGGGCGAGCGGCTTTGCCAGATGTGCGGAAAGCTGCTCGGGGCGCAGGTTCACGGCTTCGCGGCGGCCAGGCGGCGCATCAACTGGTCGATGAGGTCGAGCTGCATGTCGCGGAACAGCAGAGCTTCTTCCTGTTCCTTGGCGAGCACCTGGGCGTCGTCGAAGTTGTATTCGCGCCGCGCCGAAATCGTCGTCGGCGCGATCCATTCGTTGCCGTTGCGGTCGACGAGCCGGAAACTCATGAGGCGCTCGAGCTGGTACTCGCGCACCTTGCCGCCTCCGGTGAGCGTGAGGATCTCGCGCTCGGCCTGATCGCGCAGGATTTCGAGCCTGACGTCGGCTTTTGCCGGGTCGTCCGTGACCGTGGTGTTGCCGTTCGCGACGATGCGCCGACGCAGCGCCGCCCCGAGGTCCGACTGCCTGCTGACGCCGAGGTAAATGCTGGAAAACGCGAGCGGCTGCGGGCCGCGCAACTTGAACCCGCAGCCGCCGAGCAGTCCAGCCGCCGCCAGCGTGCCGAACCCCAGGAGCAGGCGACGGCGCGCGGGAGAGGATTTCATCGCCATCGCTCAGACGACGATGTTGACGAGGCGGCCGGGCACGACGACGACTTTGCGCGGCGGCTTGCCTTCCATGAATTTCTGCGCCGCCTCCGAGCCGAGCGCGAGCGCTTCGATGACGGAATTGCTTGCGCCGGCGGCGACCCGCAGGCTGCCGCGCAGCTTGCCATTGACCTGCAGCACGAGGTCGATCTCGTCCTGCCTGAGCGCGTCTTCGGAAGGTTCGGGCCAGCTCGCGTGCAGCAGGTCGCCGGCAAAGCCGCAGTCCTGCCACAGCGCGTGCGCGACGTGCGGCGTGATCGGCGCGAGCAGGCGCAGCAGGATATCGAGTCCTTCCTCCGCGACCTGCGCGTGGGCCGCCGTGACGTCACGCGGCGCTTTTTCGAGCGCGTTGAGGATCTTCATCGCGGCCGAGACGACCGTATTGAACTGGTGCTTGCCGAAGTCGTAGTTCGCCTGCTTCAGGCAGAGGTGGATCTCGCGGCGCACTGCGGCGAGCGCTTCCGGCAGCCGGGCAGCGTCGAGCGGGCGATCCGCCGGCAATCGGGGACGGAGTTCGCTGACGAAACCGTGGCCGAAGCTCCATACGCGACGCAGGAAGCGGTATGCCCCTTCGACGCCGGAGTCCGACCATTCGAGCTGCTGATCGGGCGGTGCGGCGAAGATGATGAACAGGCGCGCCGTGTCCGCGCCGTACTGATCGACGAGCGCCTGCGGGTCGACGCCATTGTTCTTCGATTTCGCCATTTTCTCGATGCCGCCGATGACGACCGGCGCGCCGTCGGCGGTGAGTTTCGCGGCGACGATGCGGCCTTTCTCGTCACGTTCGACTTCGACGTCGGCCGGATTGATCCACTGCTTCTTGCCGCCGTCGGCGTCGCGGTAATAGGTTTCGGCGACGACCATGCCCTGGGTCAGCAGGTTCGTGAAAGGTTCGGACACATTGACGAGACCTTCGTCGCGCATCGCGCGCGTGAAAAAGCGCGAATACAGCAGGTGCAGGATCGCATGCTCGATGCCGCCGATGTACTGGTCGACCGGCGCCCAGTAATTGACGCGCTCGTCGACCATCGCCTGCCCGTTGTCGGCCGACGCGTAGCGCAGGAAGTACCAGGACGATTCGACGAACGTGTCCATCGTGTCGGTTTCGCGCTTCGCCGGCTTGCCGCACTTCGGACAATCGCATTCGTGGAACTCGGGCATTTTGGCGAGCGGCGAACCGCGACCGGTCACCGCGACGTCTTCGGGCAGCACGACCGGCAGTTGCTCGTCCGGCACCGGCACGTCGCCGCAATCGGCGCAGTGGATCATCGGGATCGGGCAGCCCCAATAGCGCTGGCGCGAGATGCCCCAGTCGCGCAGGCGGTACTGCGTGCGCTTGGCGCCGAGGCCTTTCGCGGCGAGGTCGGCGGCGATCGCATCGATGGCATCGTGGAAATGCAGACCGTCGTATTTGCCGGAATTGACGAGCCGGCCCTGCTCGGCATACGCGTCCTGCCACGGCGCGACCGTGTCGGTGTAGGCATCGCGCGTCGACCTCACGACCATCCGGATCGGCAGCCGGTATTTCGTCGCGAACGCGAAATCGCGCTCGTCGTGCGCTGGCACCGCCATCACCGCGCCTTCGCCATAGCCCATCAGCACGTAGTTCGCGATCCACACCGGCAGATGCTCGCCGGTGAGCGGGTGCACGACGCGCAGGCCCGTCGACATGCCCTTTTTTTCCATCGTCGCCAGATCGGCCTCGGCGACGCCGCCGTGCCGGCATTCGTCGATGAAGGCCGCGAGTTCCGGATCGTTCGCCGCGGCCTGGAGCGCGAGCGGATGTTCGGCGGCGACGGCGACGTAGGTCGCGCCCAGCAGCGTGTCGGCGCGCGTCGTGAACACCTTCAGCACGCCGGACGCCCCGATCGTCGCCACCTCATACGGGAAATGCACTTCGACGCCTTCGGAGCGGCCGATCCAGTTCTTCTGCATCAGCTTGACCTGCTCCGGCCAGCCGGGCAGGGCGTCGAGCGCTTCGAGAAGCTCATCCGCGTAGGCGGTGATCTTCATGTAGTACATCGGGATTTCACGCTTCTCGATCAGCGCGCCGCTGCGCCAGCCGCGGCCGTCGATGACCTGCTCGTTCGCGAGCACCGTCTCGTCGACGGGGTCCCAGTTCACCGTGCCGAGCTTCTTGTAGATCAGTCCTTTCTGGTACAGGCGGGTGAACAGCCACTGTTCCCAGCGGTAGTAATCCGGCTTGCAGGTGGCGAGTTCGCGCGACCAGTCGATCGCGAAACCGAGACGCTTCAACTGCGTCTTCATGTAGTCGATGTTCGCGTAGGTCCACTTCGCCGGCGGCACGTTGTTCTGGATCGCGGCGTTTTCCGCCGGCATGCCGAACGCGTCCCAGCCCATCGGCTGCAGCACGTTGAAGCCGCGCATGCGATGGTAGCGCGCGAGCACGTCGCCGATCGTGTAGTTGCGCACGTGGCCCATGTGCAGCTTTCCCGACGGGTACGGGAACATGCTCAGACAGTAATACTTGGGCTTGCCGGCGTCCTCGGCGACTTTGAATGCCTGGGTGCCTTCCCAGTGCTGCTGGGCGGCGGCTTCGACTGCGGCGGGAGTGTATTTGTCCTGCATCGGGGGCGGGCGTGGGTGCGTGGAAAACACGCGAGTATATCGCGAAGCCAGCGCTGCCCGGGTTGCCGGCCGATTGCGGGAAATCCGGCACGAAACGGAAACCCGAATCCCCTCCGCCCTTCGACCGCGCGGGCGGGACGCGCCGCCGCGCCCGGCACTGCGGGGGCAGGAGCGCCCGGACCGGATCCGAGTGCTTACGCAGCTTTGCGGGCGAGGGTCGAATAACGTTGCCAGTGGGCCGAGACTGCCGATACGACGTCTTCCATCGCGGTCAGCGGCAGACGCCACAGACGATTCTGGCTGCGCACGAACGGGGTGACGCGCGGCGCGCAGAAGTGCGCCTTTTCTTCTTCGAGCAGGCGCAGGAAAGCATTCATCGCCTCGCCCCAGTACTCGGCATTGCCGACCCATCCGGTCGCCGCGGTGGCTTCGCGCACCGCTTCATGCCACAGGATCGTGGCCCGTTCGATCGAGATGCCCGCTTTGCGAGCATGCCAGGGCAAAAGCTTGGGTGTCTTCATGATTCGTTCTCCTGTGAGCTCGTCGGCCTTGTCGGCTTGTGCGCCGGGGCAGACCTCGTAAGTCCACCGTTCGAGGCGCTGTTAATGCGGTGCAACATATAAAATTTGCCGAATTCTGCACCTCTGAAGAGGGTAATTCCTTGATGAAGCGCAAACGGATGTTGCGTCGCACAATTCCAAGCTAAAGGATCGTCCGGGGCAAATCAACGTCGCTGTTGTGCCGATGCAACAGTGCCCTTTTTTTACGTCGTCACGACCGCGGTTTCGAGCGAGGCCGAAGTTTCCCGCGCGTCCCGGTTAAAATTCGCTGTGCCCCAAGAGAAAACCGAATGTCCGACCTGCTCGCCAACCTCAATCCCGAACAACTCCAGGCCGTTACCTTGCCGCCGCAACACGCGCTGATCCTGGCCGGTGCCGGTTCCGGCAAGACCCGCGTGCTGACGACGCGCATCGCGTGGCTCGTGCAGACCGGGCAGGTCGATCCGCAAGGGGTCCTGGCCGTCACTTTCACGAACAAGGCGGCAAAGGAACTGCTCGCACGCCTGTCCGCGATGCTGCCGCTCAGTTTCAACCGGTCGGCGCGCGGCATGTGGATCGGCACGTTTCACGGACTGTGCAACCGCCTGTTGCGCGCCCACCACCGCGACGCCGGCCTGCCCCAGCTGTTCCAGATTCTCGATTCGGGCGACCAGCTCGCCGCGATTAAGCGGCTCCTGAAGGCGCTGAACGTCGACGACGAAAAATTCCCGCCGCGTGAACTGCAGCATTTCATCAACGGCCAGAAGGAAGCCGGGCTGCGGCCGCACGCGGTCGAAGCGTGGGACGACTACACCCGCCGCCGCGTCGAGCTGTACATCGAGTACGAGTCGCAGTGCCAGCGCGAGTCGATCGTGGATTTTGCCGAGCTGCTGCTACGCACTTACGAGCTGCTGGAGCGCAACGAACCGATCCGCAAGCATTACCAGCAGCGTTTCCGCCACATCCTGGTGGACGAATTCCAGGACACGAACCGCCTTCAGTACCGCTGGCTGAAGCTGCTAGCCGACGCCGGGCGTGACGGCGCGGCGAAGCTGTTCTGCGTCGGCGACGACGACCAGTCGATCTATCGTTTTCGCGGCGCCGACGTCGGCAACATGCGCGATTTCGAGCGCGAGTTTCACGTCGCCAACGTCATCCGCCTCGAGCAGAATTACCGTTCGCACGGCAACATCCTCGATGCCGCGAACGCGATCATCCGTCACAACGCCGGCCGCCTGGGCAAGAATCTGTGGACCGAACGCGGCGCCGGCGAGCCGATCCGCGTGTTCGAGGCCTGCGGCGACCTCGACGAAGCGCGCTGGATCGTCGACGAAATCCAGTCGCTGGTGCGCGACGGCATGAGCCGTTCGGCCATTGCGCTGCTGTATCGCTCGAACGCGCAGTCGCGCGTCCTGGAACACCAGCTCTTTTCCAGCGGCATCTCGTACCGTGTCTACGGCGGCCTGCGTTTTTTCGAGCGCCAGGAAATCAAGCATGCGCTCGCGTACCTGCGCCTGATCGCCAATCCGGACGACGACACCGCGTTCAGCCGCGTCGTCAATTTCCCGACGCGCGGCATCGGCGCCCGTTCGATCGAGGCACTGCAGGACGCGGCGCGCGCGTGGAACAGCAGCCTGTACGCGGCCGTGCCGCATCTGGCGGGGAAGCCGGGGAGCGTGCTGGCCCAGTTCGTGCGCATGGTCGAAGACCTGAGGCGCGACACCGCGAAGCTGCCGCTGCCCGAGCTCGTCGACCATGTGCTCGATGCGTCGGGCTTGCGCAATCACTTCCGCAACGAGAAGGAAGGCCAGGAGCGGCTCGAAAACCTCGACGAACTGATCAATGCGGCGGCGAACTTCGTCGCCGAAGCCGGCGTGCAGGCCGATGCGCAGGACATGGCCCATGCGCTGCTCGCGGATTTTCTCGCGCACGCGTCGCTCGAGGCCGGCGAGCACCAGGCCGATGCTGGCAGCGACGCGGTGCAGTTGATGACGGTGCATTCATCGAAAGGGCTGGAATTCGACGCGGTTTTCCTGTCGGGCCTCGAGGAAGGGCTGTTTCCGCACGAGAACAGCATCCTCGAGACGGAAGGGCTGGAGGAGGAGCGGCGGCTGATGTACGTCGCGGTGACGCGCGCCCGTCAGCGGCTTTACCTGTCCTTCGCGCAGAGCCGCATGCTGCACGGGCAGACGCGCTACAACCTGCGTTCGCGCTTTCTCGAGGAAATTCCGGAGGAAGTCACGAAGTGGCTGTCACCGACGAATCCACGCACCAGTGCGGTGCGCAGCGGGTTCGGCGGCTACTATCAGCCGTCGCGCGGGAGCGGCGGGGCGAAGGCGGCGGAACAACCGGTTTCGCGCAGCCGTGATCTCGGCGGTTTACGTGTCGGTCAGCTGGTCACCCATGCGAAGTTCGGCCAGGGCGTGATCGTCGCCGCCGAAGGCAGCGGCTCGGACGCCCGGCTCCAGATCAACTTCGGCGCCGCCGGAGTGAAATGGCTGATGCTCGCGGTCGCGAAGCTCACGCCCGCCTGACTTCCGCCGCGCGCGGGCGGGGAAAGGCGCCCGTCGTCACGCGCCGTATTTGCGCGCGAGCGAGTCGTGCAGCGCGACGTACTCCTGCGCGAGCTTGTGTTTCGCGTCGAGATGGATCATCGGCCGCGCTTGCTCGTGGGATTCCTTGATTTTCACGGAGGCGGACAAATAGGGCGTCAGCACCGGCAGGCCTTCGTCGATCAGTTCCTGCACGACTTTCTGCGGCAGTGCGGCGCGGGCCTGGAACTGGTTGACGACGATCCCTTCGACCTGCAGCTCGCGATTGTGGTCGCTGCGGATTTCCTGGACGTTTTCCAGCAGCGAGTACAGCGCGCGGCGGGAAAACTCGTCGCAGTCGAACGGGATCAGGCAGCCGTGGGCGGCGATCAGCGCCGAGCGGGTATAGAAATTGAGCGCCGGCGGCGTGTCGATGTAGATGCAGTCGTAGCGCCCGGACAGCTCCTCGAGTGCGTCGCGCAGCTTGTAGATCTTGTAGCGCGACTCGAGCTTGCCCTGCAGGTCTTCGAGTCCCGGGTGCGAAGGCATCACGTCGAGCCCCTCGAATGGGCTCGGGACGACGAACCCGGTCGTCTTCTTCGGGTTCAGCTTGAAGTTGAGTGTCTGGTCGAAGAAATCCGCCAGCGTCGTGTCGACCTCCCCGCCGGAGCGGCCGAGCAGATACTGGGTCGAGTTGCCCTGCGGGTCGAGGTCGACGACCAGGGTACGCCGGCCCCGGTGGGCGCTGATCGCCGCGAGGTTGCAGGTAATGGTCGACTTGCCGACTCCGCCTTTCTGATTGAACACCACGCGTCGCATCTTGGCTTTCCTGGTTGGGCTGCCACGCGATTGTGCCAAAAAATGTCCACGGCCACGTGCCGATGTGCGCCGACGCTCTGCCGGGACCGCAAGCCAGAAGATCGCGCGCGCCGCCATGCCGGCTTACCCTGACATCCCTCTGCCCAAGGCTGGACGGCTGCGCTAAACTTTCGCCTCGTCAAAGCTGGCGTCAGCGGCGGTCGCATGAAGCGGCCGTCATGCGGGCCGCCGAGCCCGATCCGCTGCGATGCCCGGTTCAATGCCGGCCATTCGATCAGAACAAGCCACATCGCTGCGGACATTCCTCATTGGTTGGCGAGGCGCCGGTGCGAGCGCAGAGCTTTTCCCGCACGTTCATAAACAAAGACAACCCACTTAGCACGAGAGGGAGCGCAATGGATCAGGATTTCATCACCGCGGCACTGGATTATCATCGTTCGCCGACCCACGGGAAAATTTCGGTTGTTCCCACCAAGAGCCTGACGAACCAGCGCGACCTCGCGCTCGCCTATTCGCCGGGCGTCGCTGCGGCGTGCGACGCGATCGTCGCGGACCCGGGACAGGCGCGCGAGCTGACGTCGCGCGGCAATCTCGTCGCCGTCGTCACGAACGGCACTGCGGTGCTCGGTCTGGGCAACATCGGCCCGCTCGCGTCGAAACCGGTCATGGAAGGCAAGGGCTGCCTGTTCAAGAAATTCGCGAACATCGACGTGTTCGACATCGAGCTCGCCGAACGGGACCCGGACAAGCTCATCGAGATCATCGCCTCCCTCGAGCCGACGCTCGGCGGCGTCAACCTCGAGGACATCAAGGCGCCCGAGTGTTTCTACATCGAGCAGAAGCTGCGCGAGCGGATGAACATTCCGGTCTTCCATGACGACCAGCACGGCACCGCGATCATTTCGTCGGCCGGGCTGATCAACGGTCTCAAGATCGTCGGCAAGGACATCGGCGACGTGAAGCTGGTGTGCTCGGGCGCGGGCGCCGCGGCGATCGCGTGCCTCGACCTGATGGTCGGGCTCGGAGTGAAGCGCGAGAACGTGTTCGTCTGCGACTCCAAAGGCGTGATCCGCGTCGGCCGTGACGAGAACATGGAGCCGAACAAGGCTCGCTACGCGCAGCGCACCGACGCGACGACGCTGGGCGAAGTCATCGAGGGCGCCGACGTGTTCCTCGGCCTGTCGACCGCCGGCGTGCTGAAGCCCGAGATGATCAAACGCATGGCGGACAAGCCGCTGATTTTCGCGCTCGCGAACCCGAACCCGGAAATCCTGCCCGAAGTGGCGAAGGAAGCGCGTCCGGACTGCATCATCGCGACCGGCCGGTCCGATTATCCGAACCAGGTCAACAACGTGCTGTGCTTCCCGTTCATCTTCCGCGGCGCGCTCGACGCCGGTGCGACGAAGATCACTGAGGAGATGAAGCTCGCGTGCGTGAAGGCGATCGCCGAACTCGCGCGCGCCGAGCAGAGCGACATCGTCGCCGCCGCGTATGGCAACGCCGACCTGCATTTCGGCCCGGACTACATCATTCCCAGCCCGTTCGATCCGCGTCTGATCGTCAAGATCGCGCCCGCCGTCGCGAAGGCGGCGATGGAATCGGGCGTCGCGACGAGGCCGATCGAGGATCTCGCGGCGTACGCGGCCAGTCTGTCGGATTTCGTTTATCAGTCGGGCATCGTCATGAAGCCGGTGTTCTCCGCGGCGAAGCGGATTCCGGCCGAATTCAAGCGCGTGCTGTACGCCGAAGGCGAGGACGAGCGCGTGCTGCATGCCGCGCGCGTCGTCATCGACGAGGAACTCGCGCGGCCGATCCTGATCGGCAGGCCGAGCGTGATCGAGATGCGCATCCAGAAGATCGGCCTGAACCTCGTGCCCGGGCGCGACTTCGACATCATCAATCCCGAGTCCGACCCGCGCTACCGCGAGCTGTGGCAGGAATACCATCACATGAGGTGCCGCGACGGCGTGACGCCCGAACTCGCGAAAGCGAAGATGCGCCGCGACACGACGCTGATCGGCTGCATGGTGCTGCGGCGCGGTGATGCCGACGCGCTGGTGTGCGGCACGTTCGGCTCCTACGATTACCACTTCAAGACGGTCGAGGACGTCATCGGCTTGAAGAAGGGCTCGAAGCTGTTCGCGGCGATGAGTCTGCTGCTGCTGCCCAAGCGCATGCTCGCGATCACCGATCCGTATGTGAACGAGAATCCGAGCGCCGAGGAAGTTGCTGAAATCGCCCGGATGGCTGCCGAAGAGCTGCGCCGTTTCGGCATCGAGCCGCGCGTCGCGCTGCTGTCGCACTCGAACTTCGGCAGCTCGCGTTCGACCTCCGCGCGCAAGATGCGCGAAGCGTCGGAGATTCTCCGCCGCATCGCTCCGGATCTGGAATGCGATGGCGAGATGCACGGCGATTCAGCGCTGTCGCCCGATATCCGCAACAAATCGAACCCGGAGTCGACGCTCGCCGGGGAAGCCAACCTCGTCGTGATGCCGAACCTCGACGCGGCGAACATCTCGTTCAACCTGATGAAGATCGCGAACGGCGACGGGGTGTCGGTTGGTCCGATGCTGCTTGGTGCGGCGCTGCCGGTGCATATCCTGACGCCGTCGGCGACCGTGCGCCGGCTCGTGAACATCACTGCTGTTTCGGTGGTCGACGCTTTCGAGCAGCGGCAGTTTGCCGCCGCGCAGGAGTAAGGTCCTGTCCGGACGCCGGTTCCGTTGAGGAGCCGGCGCCCGCAACGACCGTCGTCCCGTTCATGCAACGCCTGCTGATCGTCCTCGGCTTGATCCTGGTCGCTGCCGGCCTGTTGTGGCCGTGGCTGGCACGCCTGCCGTTCGGCCGGCTTCCCGGCGACTTCCACATCGAACGTGAAGGCTTCGGCTTCTATTTTCCGCTGACGACGGGGCTGATCGTCTCGATCGTGATCAGCCTTATCCTCTGGATCTTCCGCCGCTAAGAGCGGCGTCGGTCAGCCCTACAGGAGCTCCCGGATGCGAATTCCCGTGCTCGCGGTCGCCGCCGCGATGCTTCTTGGCGCGCCTGCGGTCCAAGCCGAATGGCTGCTGGCGGCCTTCGCCACGCGCATCGTCGCCGGGCAGCCGCTGAACATTTCGATCGTTCGCGACGCTTCCGACGAGTTGCCGCTGCCGGATCGTCTCGAAGCGGTCATCGAAGTCGGGGAACAGCGTGTCGCCGTGGAACTCCTCGCCGCAGGGGCGGGCGAGAGCGCTGCGTTCCGGCGCGATTACGTGCTGAGCTGGCCGGAGCAGCTCACCGGACCCGCGGTCGTGGAGCTCGCCGACCGGAGCTCGTCGCGGCTGCTGCTGATCGCTCAGGAAGCTGCCGCGCCGCCGGGCGCCGACGTGGCGAAGGCGGCACAGGAGCCGGTCCTGCCTGCGGCGACCCTTCCGCCGGCCCCCGCGCTGTCGGTCAACGAGCCGATGTATTTCCTCGTCGGCGGCGGCGCCGGGCGCTCGGCGCGTGTCCAGCTCAGTTTCAAGTACCGCATCTTCGAGCCCGAAGGCCCCGTCGTCGAGCTGCTGCCGCCGTTGCGCGGCCTGCATTTCGGTTACACGCAGACGTCCGTGTGGGATCTGCGCTCGGAGTCGAAGCCGTTCCGCGATACGAGCTACCGGCCGTCGCTGTTCTACGAGTGGCGGCTCGCGTCCGACCCGCAGCGCCAGCACGGCGTCACCGTCCGCACCGGCTACGAGCATGAATCGAACGCACGCGACCGGCACAATTCGCGCAGCATCGACACGCTGTTCGCGTCGCTCGACTGGCGTCATCGCCTCGGCGAGCGGCAATCGTATGTCGGTATCACGCCGAAGCTCTGGGCTTACCTCGATCGCGATGAAAACCCGGACATCCACCGCTATCGCGGCTATGGCGAGCTGGGCGTGCGTTTCGGCCGGGACGACGGCTTTCTCGCTCAGCTGCGCCTGCGCCACTCGACCGACGGGGGCAGTTCGCAGCTCGATCTGTCATATCCGCTATCGCGCGCAATCCTGTCGGACACGGCGTCCTACCTGCATTTCCAGGTGTTCAACGGTTATGGCGAGACGTTGCTCGATTACAACCGGTCACGCGGAACGCAGTTTAGAATCGGTTTCTCGATCCAGCGCTGACGCATAGGCGAGGGCGCTGCCCTCCTGCGCTGCGCCAGCCGCATTGAACTCAAGGAGACCGGCATGTCGCATGCGATTCGCTTCCACCAAACCGGCGGTCCCGAAGTCTTGCAGTGGGAGGCGGTCGACGTTCCGCCGCCTGCACAAGGCGAGGCGCGCGTGCGACAGCATGCCGTAGGGCTCAACTACATCGACACCTACCATCGCACCGGGCTGTATCCGGCGCCGTTGCCATCGGGCATCGGTCTCGAGGCTGCCGGAGTCGTCGAGGCGGTCGGCGAGGGGGTGGACGATCTCGCGCCGGGCGATCGGGTGGCCTATGCGGGAGGGCCGCTCGGCGCGTATGCGGAACTGCGCAACCTGCCCGCCGATCGGCTCGTGAAGCTTCCCGATCCGGTCTCGTTCGAGCAGGGTGCGGCGATGATGCTGCAGGGGCTGACTGCGCAGTATCTGCTGCGTCGCACTTATCGCGTGCAGCCGGGTGACACGATCCTGATCCACGCTGCCGCGGGCGGCGTCGGCCTGATCGTGTGCCAGTGGGCGAAGGCGCTCGGCGCAACCGTCATCGGCACTGTCGGGTCGGACGAGAAAGCTGAACTCGCCCGCGCGCACGGCTGCGACCATCCGATCGTCTATACGCGCGAGAACTTCGCCGAGCGGGTCAGGGAGATCAACGGCGGCGAAGGATTGCCGGTGGTCTACGACTCGATCGGCAAGGATACTTTCATGGAGTCGCTGGGCTGCCTGCGGCCGCTCGGCACGATGGTGCTGTTCGGGGCCGCTTCGGGGCCGGTGCCGCCGTTCGATCTCGGCCTGCTCGCGAAAATGGGGTCGCTGTTCATCACGCGCCCGACCCTATTCACTTATTCGGCGCAGCGCGCGGACTTGCTGGCGATGGCGGCCGATCTCTTTGAATTCGTCGTCTCGGGCAAAGTGCGGATCGAGGTCAACCAGCGTTTTGCGCTGAAGGACGCCGCGCAGGCGCACCGCGAGCTCGAGGCCCGCCGCACCACCGGTTCGTCGATCCTGCTGCCATGAGTGTGCGCCGCGAAGGTGCATCGCCGGCGCGCCGGCTGGCGCTGTGCCTGATCCTGGTCTTTCCCGCTGCGCCGCTCGTGCCGCAGGCGCTCCCGCAACCGCAGGGCCAGAGCGCGATGAGCCCGGCCGCGACCGCGTTCCTCGCCGCGAGCAGCCGCCGGATCGAGGACCACTTCGTCAGCGAAGTCGTGCGCATCACCGGCGCGACTCCAGCACAGGTGCGCAGGGCGATGCCCGACGAGCGGCGCATCACCTCGACGGCTTCACGACTCATCTCCGCGCTCGAAGCTGAGCTCGGCGCGCCGTTGCCACACGCGCAGCAGCAGGCGATTGTCGAGGCCGATGACGCGCGCAAGGAGTCGCTGGCACGGGCCCGGGAAGCCGCGCAGCAGCGTTGAGCGATCAGGTGAGGGGGCAGGGCATCGGGTAAAATTGCGCCCATGACTGCCCCCTACGAACCCTGTTTCATCCATCTGCGGCTGCACTCCGAATATTCGATCTCCGACGGTATCGTCCAGATCGATCAGGTGATCGCCCGCGCCGCCGCCGATGCGATGCCCGCTCTCGGCATTTCCGACCTGGCCAACCTCTTCGGCATGGTCAAGTTCTACAAAGGCGCGCGTGGCAAGGGCATGAAGCCGGTCATCGGCGTCGATGTCTGGATCACCAACGACGCGGACCGCGACAAACCTTTCCGCGCCCTGCTGATCTGCAAGAATCGCAAGGGTTACGGGCAGTTGTGCGAATTGCTGACGCGCGCCTATCTCGACAACAAGTACCGCAGCCGCGCCGAGATGCACCGGCAGTGGTTCGCCGATGGCGCTGCATCGGATCTGCTGTGCCTGTCGGGCGCGATGAGCGGAGACATCGGCCAGGCGCTGGTGAACGGCAACCCCGACGTCGCCGAGCGCCTTGCAGCCGAGTGGGCGCAGCTGTTTCCCGATGCGTTCTACATCGAGCTGCAGCGCGCCGGCCATCCCGGTACCGAAGCCTACATCCGCCAGGCCGTGCAGCTTGCGGGCAAACTCGGGCTGCCGGTCGTCGCGACGCACCCGGTGCAGTTCCTCAAGCGCGAGGACTTCAAGGCGCACGAGGCGCGCGTGTGCATCGCGCAGGGCTATGTGCTTGCCGACAAGCGCCGGCCGCGCGACTTCACCGAGGAGCAGTATTTCAAGAGCCAGGACGAGATGTGCGCGCTGTTCGCCGACATCCCGGAGGCGCTCGAAAATTCGGTCGAGATCGCCCGGCGATGTTCGCTGACGGTGCAGCTCGGCAAGAATTTCCTGCCGCAGTTTCCGACGCCGGAAGGCATGACGCTCGACGATTTCCTCGTTGCCGAAGCGAAATGCGGCCTCGAAGTGCGACTCGCGGAGCTCTACCCGGATGAGGCGGAGCGCGAGCGTCAGCGCCGGACTTACGAGGACCGGCTCAAGTTCGAGACCGACACGATCATCCAGATGGGTTTTCCCGGTTACTTCCTGATCGTTGCGGACTTCATCAACTGGGCGAAGGAAAACGGCGTGCCGGTCGGACCGGGACGCGGTTCCGGCGCCGGTTCGCTGGTCGCGTACAGCCTGCGCATCACCGACCTCGATCCGCTCGCGTACGCGCTGCTGTTCGAGCGCTTCCTGAACCCGGAACGGGTGTCGATGCCCGACTTCGACATCGACTTCTGCCAGGACAACCGCTACCGCGTCATCGAGTACGTGCGCAGCCGCTACGGCAAGGAAGCGGTCAGCCAGATCGCGACCTTCGGCACGATGGCGTCGAAAGCGGTCGTGCGCGACGTCGGTCGCGTGCTCGACCTGCCGTACGGGCTGTGCGATCGCCTGTCGAAGCTGATTCCGATCGAAGGCGCGAAGCCCGTCTCGCTCGCCAAAGCGTACGACATGGAGGCGCAGATCGGCGAGATGATGAAGGATGGCAACGACGGCGAGTCGGTGCAGGAGCTGTGGAGCCTCGCCGAACCGCTCGAAGGCCTCTCGCGCAACGTCGGCATGCACGCCGGGGGCGTGCTGATCGCGCCGGGCAGGCTCACCGATTTCTGCCCGCTGTACATCGCCGACGGCGACGATGCGACGCCGGTGTCGCAGTTCGACAAGGACGACGTCGAGGCGGTCGGCCTGGTGAAGTTCGACTTTCTCGGCCTGCGCAACCTGACGATCATCGAGCTCGCCGTCGAGTACGTCGAGCGCCTCACCGGCGAGAAGCCCGACCTCGCCGCGCTGCCCTTCACCGACCCGGCCGCGTACCAGATCCTCAAGGACGCGAACACCACCGCGATCTTCCAGGTGGAATCGGAGGGCATGAAGAAGCTGCTGAAAAAGCTTGCCCCGGACCGCTTCGAGGACATCATCGCGGTGCTCGCACTGTACCGCCCGGGGCCGCTCGGCTCGGGGATGGTCGACGACTTCATCCTGCGCAAGAAAGGCCAGCAGGAGATCGACTACTTCCATCCGGATCTGAAGCCCTGCCTCGAGCCGACGTACGGCGTGATCGTGTATCAGGAACAGGTGATGCAGATCTCGCAGATCATCGGCGGCTACACGCTCGGTGGCGCCGACATGCTGCGCCGTGCGATGGGCAAGAAGAAAGCCGAGGAAATGGCGCTCCACCGCGAGACGATCGCCGCCGGCGCGAAGCAGAAAGGCTACGACCCGGCGTTGGCCGAGCAGCTCTTCGACCTGATGACGAAGTTCGCGGAGTACGGCTTCAACAAGTCGCACACGGCTGCCTACGCGGTCGTCACATACCACACCGCGTGGTTGAAGGCGCACCACTGCGCAGCGTTCATGGCCGCAACGATGTCGGCCGATCTCGACAACACCGACACGATCAGGATCTTCTTCGAGGACGCCGTCGCGAACGGCGTGACGATCCTGCCGCCGGACGTCAACGCTTCCGACTTCCGCTTCGTGCCGACCGACCGCGATACCATCCGCTATGGCCTCGGTGCAGTGAAAGGAGCCGGGGAGCCGGCGGTTCGCGCGATCCTCGCGGCGCGGGACGCCGGCGGACCGTTCCGCGACCTGTTCGATTTCTGCATGCGCGTCGATCGGCGCGCGGTCAACCGTCGCGTCATCGAAGCGCTGATCCGCGCCGGCGCGTTCGACCTCATCGAACCGAGCGGCAGCGCCGACCGCGCGCGGCTGCTCGCCACCGTGAGTCTCGCGATGGAGGCGGCCGAGCAGGCGGCGGCGAATGCGCTGCAAGGCGGGCTTTTCGACCTGATCCCGGAAGCGGCCGGCGCAGCCCCGGAGTACGTTCGCGTGCGCCCGTGGACCGAACGCGAGCGGCTCAAGGAAGAGAAGCTCGCGATCGGCTTCTTCCTCTCCGGCCATCCGTTCAACAGTTTCCGCAAAGAGGTGCGCCGCTTTGTCCGCCGGCCGCTCGCCGAACTCGAACCTTCGCGGGATCTGCTGATGCTCGCCGGCGTCGTCATGGACGTGCGCACGAAGATGACCGGCCGCGGCAAGATGGCTTTCGTCGTGCTCGATGACGGCAGCTATGTACGCGAAGTGTCGGTGTTCTCGGAACTGTTCGATTCGCAACGCAGCAAGATCGTCACTGACGAAGTGCTGGTCGTCGAAGGCAAGGTGAGCAACGACGACTTTACCGGCGGGCTGCGCATCGTCGCCGACAAGCTCATGACGCTCGGCGAAGCGCGCTCGCGGTTTGCCCGGGCGCTGCAGCTGACGGTCAACGGGGAAGTGAAGGCGGCGGGGGCGCGAGCGCTGCGGCCGACCGTCTGCAAAGCCTGCTGGCGCCGTTCCGCGAAGGAGGCTGCCCGGTCCGGCTGCGTTACCGCAACGAGGTGGCCGAAGCGGACCTGCCTTTCGGCGAAGGCTGGCGCGTACGTCTCGACGACGCGCTGCTCGACGGCCTGCGCCAGTGGTTGCCGACGGACGCGGTCGAAGTGCTCTATCCGAACTGAGCTTCGTCGCCTGTCGGCAGCAAAAAAAACGGCCGCGGCCCTTTCCGGGACGCGGCCGTTTTCATCTTGCCAGCCCGATCAGAGCGATTGGGCGTGCTGCGCGAGGTAATCCGCGACGCCGCTGGGGTCGGCCTTCATGCCCGCCTTGCCCTTGTTCCAGCCCGCCGGGCAGACTTCGCCGTGCTCTTCGGTGAATTGCAGCGCGTCGACCATGCGCAGCATCTCGTCGATGTTGCGGCCCAGCGGCAGGTCATTGACGACCTGATGGCGCACGACGCCGGCCTTGTCGATCAGGAAGGAACCGCGGAACGCAACGCCGCCTTCGGATTCGACGTCGTACGCGCGGCAGATCTCGTGCCTGATGTCGGCCACCATCGGATACTGCACCTGCCCGATACCGCCGCTGTTGACCGGCGTGTTCTTCCATGCGAGGTGCGTGAACTGGCTGTCGATCGACACGCCGAGCACTTCGACGCCGCGCTTCTTGAATTCCTCAAGGCGGTGATCGAATGCGATCAGCTCGGACGGGCAGACGAAAGTGAAATCGAGCGGGTAGAAGAACAGGACGGCGTACTTGTTCTTCGTGAACTGCGAGAAGGTGATGTCCTGGATCTGATTGTCGCCGAGCACTGCGGTCGCGGTGAAATCGGGGGCCTGCTTGCCTACGAGGACTGCCATGATTGATCTCTCCTCTGTGATTTGAACGGGGTGTATGCATCTTGGGCCACCCTGCCCGGTGCGTCAAATTGCAATTGCAATCGAGTGTTGATAGTTTTTTTCTATCGAGAGGCTCCGTTCTGCATCGGTCCGGATGAGTGAGTTGACAGTTTTGGTGGCCGAGTTCCGCATCCGGCAAATGTTCCTGTCGCGCTCTCCCTGCGGCAGGGGAGGGGCGCTATGCCGTCGGACGGACCGAAAATGCTCCGGGTTCCGGCCATTCCGCCGGGGTGACGATGACTTCCTGCACATGAGCGGCGGGTGGGCCCCGCCGTGCCCACGCGATGAAATGTTCGACTGTTGCCTCGGGGCCGGCGACCAGCGCCTCGACCGAGCCGTCCCGCCGGTTGCGCACCCATCCCTCCAGCCCGAGGCGAATGCCTTCAGCCTGCGCGCTCGCCCGGTAATACACGCCCTGCACGCGGCCGCGGATCGTCAGATGGCGTGAAACGGTTGCGTCAGGCATACGACAGCTCCGCTTCGTGCCCGCGCAGCCGCTGGGCGCGGATCAGGGCTTCGGTCATGTTTCCCGCGATGTTGTCGTCGCCGAGGCTCGCCTGGAATCCGGAGCGGAACACGAGCGACGCAGGCTGCTCGTTCAGGTCGCACAGGATCAGCTGGGCGCCACGCTTTTGCAGCGTGCGGTGCAGGGTCTGGAGCGCGTCGAGGCCGGTGGTGTCGATGTTGATCACTTTTTCGAGATCGAGGATCACGGCGTCCGGATGGCCTTCCTGCATCAGCAGCAGGTTCTCGAGCTTGTTCGCCGCGCCGAAAAACAGGCTGCCGAATACCCGGTAGGCGATGATCCGCGGCGTGCCGTCGCTGCGTGCCAAGGCTTCGACGCCGTAATGCTCTTCGAGCGGGACCCGTTCGATGCGCGTGAGGTCCGACATCCGGTAAATGAAAAACAGACTCGCGAGCAACATTCCGAGTTCCACGGCGAGCGTGAGATCGAACACCACCGTGACGAAGAACGTGCCGAGCAGGATAACCCGGTACTGGTTCGAATAGCGTGCGAGCTCTTTCCAGGCGAAAGCGTGCCATTCGCCCATGTCGACCGATACCATGACGACGATCGCCGACAGTGCGGCGAGCGGGATGTGGCTCGCGAGCGGCGCCAGCGCGAGCACGACGGCGAGCAGCACCAGCGCGTGGACCATCCCGGCGACCGGGGTATGCCCTCCCGAGCGCACATTGGTCGCGGTTCGGGCAATCGCGCCGGTTGCGGCGAAGCCGCCGAACAGCGGCGCGACGACGTTCGCGACGCCCTGCGCGATGAGTTCCTGGTTGGGATCGTGACGGTCGTCGATCAAGTTGTCGGCGACGCGTGCGGACAACAGCGATTCGATCGCCCCGAGCAACGCGATCGTCACGGCCGGCGCGATCAGCTTGCCGAGCGTGCCGAGCGACAGCGCCGGCAGGCCGATGTCCGGCAACTCCTGGGGAATGCCGCCGAAGCGGCTGCCGATGGTGTCGATCGGCAAGTGGAGCAGCGCATTGACTGCCGTGGCGATCAGCAGCACTGCGAGCGGTCCGGGCAGGCGGCGCATCCACGCGATCCGTGTCGCCGTGCGGTTCCACGCGATCAGCACCGCGAGCGACGCGATCGACGTGGCCACGGTCGGAAGATCGATCGTGGGCATCGCCGCGAGCAAGGTTTCCATCTTGCCGAAGAACTCCCCCGGCATCTTCTCGATGTCGAGCCCGAGGAAGTCCTTGACCTGCGAAATGAAGATCACGACGGCGATGCCGTTCGTGAAGCCGATGACGACTGACACCGGGATGAAGCGGATCATGCTGCCGAGCCTGAAGGCACCCATGCCGAGCAGCATCACGCCCGACATCATCGTCGCGATCAGCAGGTTCTGTACGCCGAAATCCGCGACGATCGCGTACACGATCGGGATGAACGCGCCGGTCGGGCCGCCGATCTGCACTTTCGAGCCGCCGAGTGCGGAGATCAGGAAGCCGGCGACGATCGCCGTCCATACGCCGGCCGTCGGACTCATGCCGCTGGCGATCGCGAACGCCATCGCCAGCGGCAGCGCGAGCACGCCGACGGTGACGCCGGCGGAAAAATCGTTGATGAACGTGGCCCGGCCGTAGCCGGGCAGGGTGTCAAGCAGTTTCGGGCGAAACCTGATCATGGAGCCTCCTGAATTCCTCGCTGTGTTGCCTACCTCGGGCGCTGCAGTGGTGCAGCGGCCCGGGGCCGGTTCGGTGCTGCACGAACCAGCGTTTCGAGGGAGTCAGGGGCATGTCGGCTTAGGCTGTGATCATTTCACCCGCATGCCGGGCGCGGCGCCCGCGTCCGGCGTCAGGATGTAGATCCCGGCCCCCTTGTCGTCCGCGTCGGACGCGGCGAGCACCATGCCTTCGCTGACGCCGAACTTCATCTTGCGCGGCGCGAGGTTGGCGACCATCACCGTGAGCCGTCCGACGAGCGCCGCGGGGTCGTACGCCGACTTGATGCCGGCAAACACCTGGCGCAGCTTCGTCTGCCCATTTTCGGTTTGGCCGATGTCGAGCTGTAGCCGGATCAGCTTGTCGGCGCCTTCGACGTGTTCGGCGCCGACGATGCGGGCGATACGCAGATCCACTTTCGTGAAATCGTCGATCGAGATATGCGGCATCGCCGTTTCGGACTGGGCTTCATGCTGCTGCTTTTCCGCGTGGCGCTGCTGCGACGACGCGACTTTTGCCGCCGGCGCGGCCGGCGCGAGCGATTCGCGGTTCGCGTCGAGCAGCGCGTCGATCTGCTTGCGCTCGACGCGCGTCATCAGGTGCGCATAGGGATTGATCGCGTGCGCGGCGGGCAGCGGCTGCCAGGTTTGCGGCCAGGCGAGCGGGTCGATCGCGAGGAACGCTTCGACTTTTTCGGCGAGAGCGGGCAGGACCGGTTTCAGATACAGCGTAAGGTCGCGGAAATGCGTCAGCGCGGTGCTGCACACGACATGAAGACGCGCTTCCTGACCTTCCTGCTTCGCCAGTTCCCACGGCTTGTGGTCGTTGACGTACTGGTTCGCGAGGTCGGCCAGCCGCATGATCTCGCGCAATGCGCGGCCGTAGTCACGTTCTTCGTAAGCGTGCGCAATTGTCCCGGCCGCGAAGGCAGCTTCGAAATCCGCGGTCGCCTGCGAGTCGCTCGCGCCGAGCCTGCCGTCGAAGCGTTTGGCGATGAAGCCGGCGCAGCGGCTCGCGATGTTGACGTACTTGCCGACGAGGTCCGAATTCACTTTTGCGACCATGTCGTCGAGACTCAGGTCGACGTCTTCCATCGTGCCGTTCGACTTGGTCGCGAAGTAATAGCGCAGCCATTCCGGATTGAGGCCCTGCGAGACGTAGGAGCGCGCGGTGATGAACGTGCCGCGGCTCTTGCTCATCTTCGCGCCGTCGACAGTCAGGAAGCCATTGACGCACAGCTGGGTGGGCGTGCGGTAGCCGGCGAACCGCAGCATCGCCGGCCAGAAGAGGGCGTGGAAGTAGAGGATGTCCTTGCCGATGAAGTGCACCATCTCGGTGCCGGCGGTTTCAGCGCGGACGGCGTCGGTGAACTCGTCGAGGGCGATGTCGCCGCGCTGCTCGGCGAGGTTGCGGAAGCTCGCGAGGTAGCCGATCGGGGCGTCGAGCCAGACGTAGAAGTATTTTCCGGGCGCGCCGGGAATCTCGAAACCGAAATACGGCGCGTCGCGCGATATGTCCCAGTCCGACAGCGTGTTGCCGCCGTCGCCGACGCTTTCGTCGCCGAGCCACTCCTTCATCTTGTTTGCCGCTTCGGCCTGCAGGCGGCGAGTGCCGGCAGCGTTCGTGCCGCGCGTCCATTCGCGCAAAAACGCCACGGCGCGCGGGTCGGACAGGCGGAAAAAGTAATGCTCCGACGTCTTCAGCACGGGCTTCGCGCCGGACACGGCCGAGTGCGGGTTCTTGAGCTCGGTCGGTGCGTACGCGGCGCCGCACGCTTCGCAGTTGTCGCCGTACTGGTCGGCCGCCCCGCACTTCGGGCATTCGCCCTTGATGAAGCGGTCCGGCAGGAACATCTCCTTGACCGGATCGTAGAACTGCTCGATCGCGCGGGTATCGATCAACTCCGCGGCCTTGAGCTTCGTATAGACGTCTTCGGCGTAGGCCCGGTTTTCGACGCTGTGAGTGCTGTGGTAATTGTCGAATGCGACGCCGAAGTCGGTGAAGTCACGCAGATGTTCGCCGTGCACGCGCCCGATCAGCGCTTCGGGCGTGATGCCTTCCTTCTCGGCGCGCAGCATGACCGGCGTGCCGTGCGTGTCGTCCGCGCAGACGTAATGCACGGTGTTGCCGCGCATGCGCTGGTAACGCACCCAGATGTCGCCCTGGATGTACCCGACCAGATGACCGAGGTGGATGTCGCCGTTGGCGTACGGGAGGGCGTTGGTGACCAGTATCTTGCGCGGCATGATGGGCGGAAATGGAAAAAGAAAGAGTGTAGCAAAGGCGTCGCCGTTGTCCTGCGACGCCGCGGGAAACGGTCGGTTGCGGACTATTCGAACGGACGCAGGACGATCTCGACGCGCCGGTTCTTCGCGCGTCCCGCCTCGGTCGCGTTGTCGGCGATCGGCTCGGCCTCGCCCTTGCCGTCGGCATGAAGACGAGCAAGCGGGATGCCGCGGCGACGCAGATGCTCCGCGACGGTTTCGGCGCGCTGGATCGAAAGCTGCAGATTGTGCAATTCACTGTCCAGGCTGTCGGTATGACCGAACACGTGGATTTCGACCTCGGACGACGGGACCAAGGCCGATGCGACACGGTCGAGGCTCGGCGTCAGGACCGGTTGGGGCTCGGTGCCGCCGCGCGAAAAGGCTTCTGCGCCGGGCAGCAGCAGTTGCAGGGCGCCATCATCGAGTACCCGGGTCGCGATCTCGCTCGAGCCGCTCAAGCGATTGACGATACGACTGCGTTCGGCGGGCCAGTCGAAGGCGGCGTTCGTCGCGACGGGTACGGCGCGCTGGGCGGGGGTCGCGGCGGCGGGAGGCGCGGTCGCAGTCGTCGTCGCGCACGCCGACAGCAGCGCGCTCACGCCGCTCAGGACGAATAGCGAAAATCGGTTCATGCTGTGAGGAATTCCGGGGGGTGAAGGGAACCAGTGCGGGAATCAGTCCGCTAAGGGGCAGGAATCCGCCCGCCAAGGGGCAGTCCGCCAAGGGCGCATTTTACCGCGTCGGAGACGGCGACAGAATGACCCTGATGAACAAGAGGGTGAGCGGCCTCGCAGGCTTAGGTATGATTTACCTTCTTGAGGCCCGAATCGCGGGCTGCCGATCGCCGAGGATATGCCATCATGAGTCTCACCCAGGAATCTGTCACCGAAGCGCTCAAGGGCGTTGTCGATCCGAACATGGGCAAGGATTTCGTTTCGACGCGCTGCGTCAGGAACGTCACCGTCAGCGGCAGCGACGTCCGCGTCGAACTCGAGCTCGGCTACCCGGCGAAGACACAGCATGAATCGATCCGCGAAATGCTCGCCGCCGCAATCGCGACGATTCCCGGCGCAGGGCGGGTGACGGTCGAGGTGCACAGCAAGGTCGTCGCGCACGCGGTGCAGCAAGGCGTCAAACTGCTGCCGGGCGTGAAGAACATCATCGCCGTCGCTTCGGGGAAAGGAGGCGTCGGCAAGAGCACGACGGCCGTGAACCTTGCGCTTGCGCTGGTGGCAGAAGGGGCGAAAGTGGGCCTTCTCGACGCCGACATCTATGGTCCGTCGCAGCCGCACATGCTCGGCATCGGCGACCAGCGGCCGGAGTCGCTCGACGGCAAGACGATGGAGCCGCTGCAGGCGCACGGCCTGCAGGTGATGTCGATCGGCTTCCTCGTCGATGTCGAGACGCCGATGGTGTGGCGTGGCCCGATGGCGACGCAGGCGCTCAACCAGCTGCTGAAGGAAACCAACTGGAAAGAGCTGGACTACCTCGTCATCGACATGCCGCCGGGCACCGGCGACATCCAGCTCACGCTGTCGCAGAGCGTGCCGCTGACCGGCGCCGTGATCGTCACGACACCCCAGGACATCGCATTGCTCGATGCGCGCAAGGGACTCAAGATGTTCGAGAAGGTGGGCGTGCCGATCATCGGCGTCATCGAAAACATGAGCATCCACATCTGTTCGAATTGCGGTCACGAAGAAGCGATCTTCGGTACTCGCGGAGGCGAGCGCCTGTGCGCCGACTACAACGTGCCTTTCCTCGGCGCGCTGCCGCTCGATCTGCAGATCCGTCAGGAAACCGATGGCGGCGCGCCGACAGTCGTGTCCGATCCTGACGGCCGCATCGCGGAACTCTACAAGGCGATCGCGCGCAAGGTTGCGGCACGCGTGGCGGTCAAGGCGAAGGACATGACGCACAAGTTCCCGAGCATCGTCATCAAGAGCACCTGAAAACGGGCCAGCCATGGAATCGATTTTTCCCGCTTCCGGTCGGGCACCGCTTAGCCTAAACTAGCCGATTTTTCGCGTCCGGCCGGTGCCGGGCCGGCCCGGAGGAAACGCCACCCCATGTCCATCAAGTCCGACAAATGGATTCGCCGCATGGCGGAACAGCAGGGGATGATCGCGCCGTTCGCGCCCGAGTTGGTCCGCCATAACGGCACGGGGAAAATCGTCTCGTACGGCACTTCGAGCTACGGCTATGATGTGCGCTGCGCGAATGAATTCAAGATCTTCACCAACATCAACTCGACGATCGTCGACCCGAAGGATTTCGATGCGCGGAATTTCGTCGATTTCGTCGGCGACGTGTGCATCATTCCGCCGAACTCGTTCGCCCTCGCGCGCACGGTCGAGTATTTTCGCATCCCGCGTAATGTCCTGACGGTGTGCCTGGGCAAGTCGACCTACGCTCGGTGCGGCATCATCGTGAACGTCACGCCGCTGGAACCCGAGTGGGAAGGTCACGTGACGCTCGAATTTTCGAACACCACGCCGCTGCCGGCGAAGATCTACGCGAACGAGGGCATCGCGCAGATGCTTTTCTTCGAGGCGGACGAGGTGTGCGAAACGTCGTACAAGGATCGCGGCGGCAAATATCTCGGCCAGACGGGCGTGACATTGCCGAAAATCTGATTCATCGACTCGCTCCGCTGCACGCGGACCACACGACGAACGGGGCCGGCTGACGGCCCCTTGTGCTTTCCGGTAACCGGGAAGCAGGATTCACAGGGGCATCATGCCCGTTGCCCCAACGCAAGAAGCTGGAGAAGAGGGATGCGCTTTCATTTTCCGATCATCATAATCGACGAGGATTTCCGCTCGGAAAACACGAGCGGTCTCGGCATTCGCGCGCTCGCCAAGGCGATCGAGGAAGAGAGCATGGAAGTGCTCGGTGTCACGAGTTATGGTGACCTCACCTCGTTCGCGCAGCAGCAAAGCCGCGGCTCGGCGTTCATCCTGTCGATCGACGACGAGGAGTTCTCGTCGTCGGAGGCGTCCGACAAGGCGATCGCCGACCTGCGTGCATTTGTCGAGGAGATTCGGTTGCGCAACGCCGACATCCCGATCTTCATCCACGGTGAAACCCGTACCAGCCGGCACATCCCGAACGACGTGCTGCGCGAGCTGCACGGTTTCATCCACATGTTCGAGGACACGCCCGAGTTCGTCGCCCGCTACATCGTGCGCGAAGCGAAAAACTACCTCGAGAGCCTCGCGCCGCCGTTTTTCCGTGCGCTGGTGCATTACGCCGCCGACAGCTCGTATTCGTGGCACTGCCCGGGCCATTCGGGCGGAGTGGCGTTCCTGAAGAGCCCGGTCGGGCAGATGTTCCACCAGTTCTTCGGTGAAAACATGCTGCGCGCGGATGTGTGCAACGCGGTCGAGGAACTCGGTCAGTTGCTCGACCACACCGGCCCGGTGGCTGCTTCCGAACGCAACGCGGCGCGCATCTTCAACTGCGACCATCTCTATTTCGTCACCAACGGCACGTCGACGTCGAACAAGATGGTGTGGCACACCACCGTCGCGCCCGGCGACGTCGTCGTCGTCGATCGCAACTGCCACAAGTCGATTCTCCACTCGATCATCATGACTGGCGCGGTGCCGGTGTTCCTGACGCCGACGCGCAACCATTACGGCATCATCGGTCCGATCCCGCTCGAGGAATTCAGCATCGAGACGATCCGGCGCAAGATCGAGGCGAACCCGTTCGCGCGCCCGAGCGCCGGCAAGAAGCCGCGCATCCTCACGATCACGCAGTCGACGTACGACGGCGTCGTGTACAACGTCGAGACGATCAAGGAGATGCTCGACGGCGAGATCGACACGCTGCACTTCGACGAAGCCTGGCTGCCGCACGCGGCCTTCCATGATTTCTACGGCGATTACCACGCGATCGGCGCCGATCGCCCGCGCTGCGAGCAGTCGATGGTGTTCTCGACGCAGTCGACACACAAGCTGCTGGCCGGGCTGTCCCAGGCTTCGCAGATCCTCGTGCAGGATTCGCAGACCCGCAAGCTCGATCGCGACATCTTCAACGAGGCCTACCTGATGCACACTTCGACGTCGCCGCAATACGCGATCATCGCTTCGTGCGACGTCGCTGCGGCGATGATGGAGCCTCCCGGCGGGCCGGCGTTGGTCGACGAGTCGCTGGCGGAAGCGGTCGAATTCCGCCGCGCGATGCGCAAGGTGGAAGCCGAATTCGGACCCGCCGACTGGTGGTTCAAAGTCTGGGGGCCCGAATACCTGCCCGAGGAGGGCATCGGCGAGCGCGAGGACTGGATGCTCAAGGCCGGCGAACGCTGGCACGGCTTTGGCAATCTCGCGCCGGGTTTCAACATGCTCGACCCGATCAAAGCGACGGTGATCACGCCGGGGCTCGACGTCGACGGCGACTTCGCCGATTCCGGGATTCCGGCCGGGATCCTCACCCGTTATCTCGCCGAGCATGGCATCATCGTCGAAAAGACCGGGTTGTACTCGTTCTTCATCATGTTCACGATCGGCATCACGAAGGGCCGATGGAACACGATGGTGACCGAATTGCAGCAATTCAAGGACGACTACGACCGCAACCAGCCGTTGTGGCGCGTAATGCCGGAATTCATTGCGAAGCATCCGCGCTACGAGAAAGTCGGCCTGAAGGACTTGTGCGCGCAGATCCACAGTTTCTACAAGTCGTACGATATTGCGCGCCTCACGACCGAGATGTATCTGTCGGACATGGTTCCGGCGATGAAGCCGGCCGATGCATTCGCCAAGATGGCGCACCGCGAGATCGAGCGCGTGCCGATCGACGAGCTCGAAGGGCGCGTCACGGCGATGCTCGTCACGCCGTATCCGCCCGGGATCCCGTTACTGATTCCGGGCGAGCGTTTCAACGCGACGATCGTGCGTTATCTGAAGTTCGCGCGTGATTTCAACGCGGGCTTTCCGGGATTCGAAACCGATATCCACGGCCTCGTCAGGGAACATGCAGAGGGGCGGTTCGACTATTACGTCGACTGCGTGCAGGACTGACCCACCGCGCTGAACCGGGAGCGCGCTGGCCAGTTCAGCGTGCCTTGCGCCGATACTCGACGAAGTCGAACGAAAATTCGTTATGCGCGTCTGCGTCGTGCCTTTCGCGCCGCACCTCGTCGAAGTCTCCGCGGTCGAACGCCGGAAAATGCGCATCGCCGGCTACGTCGGCGTGCACTTCCGTAATTAGCAGCGCGTCGGCCCTGTCGAGCAACCGGCGATACAGCTCGGCGCCGCCGATGACGAAGACAGTCTCGTCGCGCGCGACTTCGAGCGCTGCTTCGGGATCCGGAAAAACTTCCGCCCCGGCCGCGGAGTAACTGCGGTCATGCGTGACGACCAGATTGCGTCGAGCCGGTAGCGGCCGCCGCAGCGATTCCCAGGTTTTGCGCCCCATCAGCACGGGGTGCCCGATCGTCGTTTCCTTGAAGCGGGCAAGATCGGCCTTGAGTCGCCACGGCAATTGGTTGTCTCTTCCGATCACGCCGTTTCGCGCAGTCGCCGCGATGATGATCACTTGCCCCTTGCTCGCGCTCATACGGCGACGTCCGCTTTGATGTGGGGATGGGGATCATAGCCATCGAGACGAAAGTCTTCGAAGCGAAATTCAAAGATGTCGGTGACGCCGGGATTCACGATCATCCGTGGCAAAGCGCGGGGTTGCCGGGAAAGCTGCAGACGTGCCTGATCGAGGTGGTTGAGGTACAGGTGGCAATCCCCTCCTGTCCACACAAAGTCTCCGGCGCGCAGCCCGCAGACCTGGGCCACCATCAGCGTCAGTAGCGCATAAGACGCAATGTTGAACGGCACTCCGAGAAAGATATCGGCGCTGCGTTGGTACAGCTGGCAGGACAGCCGGTCGCCCGCAACATAGAACTGGAACAGTGCGTGGCACGGCGGAAGCGCCATTCCGGCCACTTCTCCCGGATTCCATGCTGAAACCAGATGGCGTCGCGAATCGGGATTGCGCTTCAATCCGTCGATCAGTTGAGCGATCTGGTCGATCGTGGTGCCGTTCGCGGTTTCCCAGCGGCGCCATTGCTTGCCGTACACCGGCCCGAGATCGCCATCCTCGTCGGCCCAGTCGTCCCAGATGGAGACGCCCTGCTCGTTGAGGTAGCGGATATTGGTGTCGCCACGCAGAAACCACAGCAATTCGTGAATGATCGAGCGGGTGTGCAGCTTCTTCGTCGTGAGCAGAGGAAAGCCGTCGTCGAGATTGAACCGCATCTGCCAACCGAAGGTCGAAAGTGTACCGGTGCCGGTCCGGTCGGATTTTCGGTCGCCATGATCGAGGACATGGCGCATCAGGTCGAGATACTGTTTCATGAGAGATCCTTCGCGTCGATGCCGAAATTCTACGGCGACCGAAGAGCCTCCCGATTTTATTTTTCGAGAGCTTCGCTTCAGCAGCAGGTTGACTGTCTGTTGGATGTATCTATAATTCGGCCCTCTTCGCGGCACCGGACGGTTGGGAAGTCGGGTGCGAGGCGCGGTGGCGGCAGAGGAAGGGTTGCCGGGGGTGAGGAAAGCGCCCGGCGGGGGTTGACGGCAGCAGCGAAGTCGGTCAGAATCTCTTTCTCGCTGCAACGGCAGCGGTTCTTTAAAAAGTTGAACAACCGATAAGTGTGGGTACTGGGTTGCTGCGGTGGTCGAATCGCCTTCGGGTGGATTCGGCATTGCAAAGATTGAGTGCTCACGGAAGTCAGTAGAGATTCTTTGAGTACTTTGTTGGATTGAACTTAAGAGTTTGATCCTGGCTCAGATTGAACGCTGGCGGCATGCTTTACACATGCAAGTCGAACGGCAGCGGGGGCTTCGGCCTGCCGGCGAGTGGCGAACGGGTGAGTAATGCATCGGAACGTACCCAGTCGTGGGGGATAACTACGCGAAAGCGTAGCTAATACCGCATACGCCCTGAGGGGGAAAGCGGGGGACCTTCGGGCCTCGCGCGATTGGAGCGGCTGATGTCGGATTAGCTAGTTGGTGGGGTAAAGGCCTACCAAGGCGACGATCCGTAGCTGGTCTGAGAGGATGATCAGCCACACTGGGACTGAGACACGGCCCAGACTCCTACGGGAGGCAGCAGTGGGGAATTTTGGACAATGGGCGCAAGCCTGATCCAGCCATGCCGCGTGAGTGAAGAAGGCCTTCGGGTTGTAAAGCTCTTTCAGACGGAAAGAAATCGCGCGGGTCAATAGCCTGCGTGGATGACGGTACTGTCAGAAGAAGCACCGGCTAACTACGTGCCAGCAGCCGCGGTAATACGTAGGGTGCGAGCGTTAATCGGAATTACTGGGCGTAAAGCGTGCGCAGGCGGTTGTGTAAGACAGGTGTGAAATCCCCGGGCTTAACCTGGGAACTGCGCTTGTGACTGCACGGCTAGAGTACGGCAGAGGGGGGTGGAATTCCACGTGTAGCAGTGAAATGCGTAGATATGTGGAGGAACACCGATGGCGAAGGCAGCCCCCTGGGCCGATACTGACGCTCATGCACGAAAGCGTGGGGAGCAAACAGGATTAGATACCCTGGTAGTCCACGCCCTAAACGATGTCGACTAGTTGTTCGGGAAGGTAACTTCCTGAGTAACGCAGCTAACGCGTGAAGTCGACCGCCTGGGGAGTACGGCCGCAAGGTTAAAACTCAAAGGAATTGACGGGGACCCGCACAAGCGGTGGATGATGTGGATTAATTCGATGCAACGCGAAAAACCTTACCTACCCTTGACATGCCTGGAATCCTCGAGAGATCGAGGAGTGCCTTCGGGAGCCAGGACACAGGTGCTGCATGGCTGTCGTCAGCTCGTGTCGTGAGATGTTGGGTTAAGTCCCGCAACGAGCGCAACCCTTGTCGCTAATTGCCATCATTAGGTTGGGCACTTTAGCGAGACTGCCGGTGACAAACCGGAGGAAGGTGGGGATGACGTCAAGTCCTCATGGCCCTTATGGGTAGGGCTTCACACGTCATACAATGGTCGGTACAGAGGGTTGCCAAGCCGCGAGGTGGAGCCAATCCCACAAAGCCGATCGTAGTCCGGATCGTAGTCTGCAACTCGACTACGTGAAGTCGGAATCGCTAGTAATCGCAGATCAGCATGCTGCGGTGAATACGTTCCCGGGTCTTGTACACACCGCCCGTCACACCATGGGAGTGGGTTTCACCAGAAGTAGGTAGCTTAACCTTTCGGGGAGGGCGCTTACCACGGTGAGATTCATGACTGGGGTGAAGTCGTAACAAGGTAGCCGTATCGGAAGGTGCGGCTGGATCACCTCCTTTCAAGAGAAGACGGCCGCGGCGGCCGCAGTATCCACAACTTATCGGTTGTTCAGGCAACGAGCGCCTCGCAGGCATGAGGGTCTGTAGCTCAGCTGGTTAGAGCACCGTCTTGATAAGGCGGGGGTCGTTGGTTCGAACCCAACCAGACCCACCACCGCCGCAGGACAGGGGGGGATTAGCTCAGCTGGGAGAGCACCTGCTTTGCAAGCAGGGGGTCGACGGTTCGATCCCGTCATCCTCCACCACCGCCTCATCGGGTGGGCTCGAGAGTAGGGCTAAGCAGTGCGCACGGACGGTGCGTAGTGCTTAGGCCTAGTGCCAGTGTTCTTTAACAAAGTGGAAGAAGTAAAGTGTGCGACAGTGGGCCGCAAGGCGCGCTGTTGCATGGGTTGGTGTGATTGCATTTTTTGCATTCACCTGCGCTTTGAACCAGCGGCAGGTGAGTGCGCACAAGCGTGAGTTCGTCTATGACGGTGCACCCTGGCGACAGGGTCCATGGTTATAGGATCAAGCGACTAAGTGCATGTGGTGGATGCCTTGGCGATCACAGGCGATGAAGGACGTGCAAGCCTGCGAAAAGCGGGGGGAGCTGGCAATGGAGCTTTGATCCCCCGATGTCCGAATGGGGAAACCCACTCCTTTTGGAGTATCCCGCGCTGAATACATAGGCGTGTGGAGGCGAACGCGGCGAACTGAAACATCTAAGTAGCCGCAGGAACAGAAATCAACCGAGATTCCCCAAGTAGTGGCGAGCGAACGGGGAGGAGCCTGCACGACTAAACCAATTACTTAGCAAAACGGTCTGGAAAGTCCGACGATACAGGGTGATAGTCCCGTATGCGAAAAGTGGCTGGCGGGTCTGAGCGTGCGACAAGTAGGGCGGGACACGAGAAATCCTGTCTGAAGATGGGGGACCATCCTCCAAGGCTAAATACTCGTGATCGACCGATAGTGAACCAGTACCGTGAGGGAAAGGCGAAAAGAACCCCGGGAGGGGAGTGAAATAGATCCTGAAACCGCATGCATACAAACAGTGGGAGCCTCCTTTGTGGGGTGACTGCGTACCTTTTGTATAATGGGTCAGCGACTTACGTTCAGTAGCGAGCTTAACCGAATAGGGGAGGCGTAGGGAAACCGAGTCTGACAAGGGCGATTGAGTTGCTGGGCGTAGACCCGAAACCGGATGATCTATCCATGGCCAGGATGAAGGTGCGGTAACACGCACTGGAGGTCCGAACCCACTAATGTTGAAAAATTAGGGGATGAGCTGTGGATAGGGGTGAAAGGCTAAACAAATCCGGAAATAGCTGGTTCTCCCCGAAAACTATTTAGGTAGTGCGTCGTACGGACACTTGCGGGGGTAGAGCACTGTAATCGTTGGGGGGGTCACTGCGATCTACCCGCGATAGCAAACTCCGAATACCGCAAAGTGATATACGCAGACAGTCCTGGGGTGCTAACGTCCTGGGACAAGAGGGAAACAACCCAGACCGCCAGCTAAGGTCCCAAATACATGGCTAAGTGGGAAACGAAGTGGGAAGGCCCAGACAGCTAGGAGGTTGGCTTAGAAGCAGCCATCCTTTAAAGAAAGCGTAATAGCTCACTAGTCGAGTCGTCCTGCGCGGAAGATGTAACGGGGCTCAAGCCATGAACCGAAGCTGCGGATCTCGCAAGAGATGGTAGGGGAGCGTTCCGTAAGCCTGCGAAGGTGTCTCGAGAGGGATGCTGGAGTATCGGAAGTGCGAATGCTGACATGAGTAGCGATAAAGGGTGTGAAAAGCACCCTCGCCGAAAGCCCAAGGTTTCCTGCGCAACGTTCATCGACGCAGGGTGAGTCGGCCCCTAAGGCGAGGCAGAAATGCGTAGTCGATGGGAAACGGGTCAATATTCCCGTACCGCTCTTAGATGCGATGGGGGGACGGAGAAGGTTAGGCCAGCCGGGTGTTGGACGTCCCGGTTTAAGCGTGTAGGCGTGCCCCGTAGGCAAATCCGCGGGCTAAGCTGAGGCGTGATGACGAGGGCTCTTTGAGCCCGAAGTGGTTGATACCATGCTTCCAGGAAAAGCCTCTAAGCTTCAGTCTAAGAGCGACCGTACCGCAAACCGACACAGGTGGGCAGGTAGAAAATACCCAGGCGCTTGAGAGAACTCAGGAGAAGGAACTCGGCAAATTGATACCGTAACTTCGGGAGAAGGTATGCCCCGCTAGCTTGTAGGCGAACAGCCGAAGGGCGAAGGGGCCGCAGAGAATCGGTGGCTGCGACTGTTTATTAAAAACACAGCACTGTGCAAACACGAAAGTGGACGTATACGGTGTGACGCCTGCCCGGTGCCGGAAGGTTAAGTGATGGGTGCAAGCTCTTGATCGAAGCCCCGGTAAACGGCGGCCGTAACTATAACGGTCCTAAGGTAGCGAAATTCCTTGTCGGGTAAGTTCCGACCTGCACGAATGGCGTAACGATGGCCACACTGTCTCCTCCTGAGACTCAGCGAAGTTGAAATGTTTGTGAAGATGCAATCTCCCGCGGCAAGACGGAAAGACCCCATGAACCTTTACTGTAGCTTTGCATTGGACTTTGACGGGACTTGTGTAGGATAGGTGGGAGCTGTGAAGCGGGAACGCCAGTTTCCGTGGAGCCAACCTTGAAATACCACCCTGGTGTCGTTGAGGTTCTAACCTTGGCCGTGAATCCGGGTCGGGGACCGTGCATGGCAGGCAGTTTGACTGGGGCGGTCTCCTCCCAAAAGTAACGGAGGAGTACGAAGGTCGCCTAGACACGGTCGGACATCGTGTTGATAGTGCAATGGCAAAAGGCGGCTTGACTGCGAGACCGACAAGTCGAGCAGGTGCGAAAGCAGGTCATAGTGATCCGGTGGTTCTGTATGGAAGGGCCATCGCTCAACGGATAAAAGGTACTCTGGGGATAACAGGCTGATTCCGCCCAAGTTCACATCGACGGCGGAGTTTGGCACCTCGATGTCGGCTCATCACATCCTGGGGCTGTAGCCGGTCCCAAGGGTATGGCTGTTCGCCATTTAAAGTGGTACGTGAGCTGGGTTTAAAACGTCGTGAGACAGTTTGGTCCCTATCTGCCGTGGGCGCTGGAAGTTTGAGAGGACCTGCTCCTAGTACGAGAGGACCGGAGTGGACGCACCCCTGGTGTACCGGTTGTGACGCCAGTCGCATCGCCGGGTAGCTAAGTGCGGAAGAGATAACCGCTGAAAGCATCTAAGCGGGAAACTCGCCTCAAGATGAGACTTCCCCGGGGCCTCGAGCCCCCTGAAGGGTCGTTGAAGACCACAACGTTGATAGGTCGGGTGTGGAAGCGCAGCAATGCGTTGAGCTACCGATACTAATTGCCCGTGAGGCTTGATCCTATAACCTGGATCGAACACCGCGTGACGACTCACCGAAAAAAACGCCTCACACCTCCCCACACACTTCGCTTCTCCGCTTTGTTACCCCTTACAGTCTGACGACCATAGCATCCTGGTACCACCCCTTCCCATCCCGAACAGGACCGTGAAACAGGACCGCGCCGATGATAGTGCCCATGCGGGTGCGAAAGTAGGTCATCGTCAGACT